>CAYMHJ010000059.1:0-24724 GCA_964390165.1 uncultured Prosthecobacter sp.
CTTCATATCGATCCGGCGGATGACGTGATTGCCGATGTCGCAGACATAAAGCGAGCCATCAGGGCCGAACTGGATGCTGTGCGGCTGCTTGAACTGAGCCTGAACAGCGGGCCCACCATCGCCGCTGTAGCCGGGCTGGCCGTTGCCGGCGATGGTGGTGATGATGCCGGACTTCATGTCCACCTTGCGCACGGCATGGTTCGTCATATCGACGATGAAAAGATCACCCGCCGCATCGAAGCGCAGCTCATGGGGCAGATTGAAGGTGGCCTGCAAAGCCGGGCCACCATCGCCGCTGTAGCCTTTCTGTCCTGAGCCTGCGACGGTGTGGATGATGCCATCCTGCGTGACCTTGCGGATGCGCTGGCCCGTGTATTCGCAGAAGTAGATGGCACCATCTGGACCGCGCGTGACGCCGAAGGGATTGTCGATCTGCGCCTTCGTGGCCGGGCCTCCGTCACCGCCGCCGCCCTTTTCACCCGTTCCGGCGAAGGTGGAGATCTTCCATTCAGCGGCGGTGGCAGACAGGCTGATGGCAAAGGCGAGTGTGGTGAGGGTGCGGATCATGGCAGGATGGCACTACGAGTCGCAGCATCCTCTCTTTCGGACAGGAAAATCTTGTTCCGTATCAGCCGGTGGGTAGCATCGCTGGCCTTCCCATCTTTTGAATCACCTCATCTCCATCCTCCGCACATGCCTGCTGGTGAGCATCACCAGCAGTGTCTGGGTGTTTGCCGCCGAGCCAGCAGCGGAACTGAGCCTGGAGATGGAGCGGCTGAAGTTCGAGCGCTCGATGATCGAAGTCAGTCTCGCTCCGCTGAAGAAGCATCTTTTAGAACTGACGGCGGTGGAGAAAAAGCGCACCGAAGCCCGCGACTACCCTGGAGCCATCTCTGCGCGCAACGAACGTCACAAGATCGAAGACGAACTGGCGCGTCTGGACAAGGAACTGCTATTGCTGCAAACGCGTGAGCAATCCCTCAAAGCCAGCGCACTGCCGGACAAGATCGACCTGCCGCTGGATCAGGCCAAGCTCTCAGGCGTGCGGCGTGAAGGCGGCTCGCTCACCGGCTGGAGCAAGCCCGGAGCATCCGCCTCCTGGAAACTGCCCGACCTGCCACACGGAGGCTACGAAGTAGTCATCCGCTACCGCTGCGGCGCGCTGGATGGCGGTGTACTTGAGGTGAAGGAGGCCAAATTCCGCCTCACCAGCCAGATCGATACCACCACGAAAGGCCCGCAGGAAAAGAATCTCGGCACCCTCAAGATCACCGACGGCTCCAGCACCCTCACCCTGACGGCGACGACGCTCGTGAAGGACAATTTGATGAATCTGCTGTCCCTCGGGCTCGTGCCGGCTTCGCGCTGAGGTGCGCAGTTCTCAGAAAACGACATGGCAGCAGTCAGATCGCAGCCGTGTTGATGCACTAGAGTTGAACCACAGAGGCACCGAGCACACAAGTTCCTCGCTGTGCCATCTCACCAGCAGGTGAGGCTGTCTCCTCTCCTGCTCGTGCTCGGTGTGCTCAGTGTCTCTGTGTTTGGGACTGCATGGTTAAGGCTCAGACATTTTGACGTCTCTCCGCCTCGGGCTACCACACAGGAGTTTCCCACAAGCCAGGAGGCAACAGGCTCGGCCCTCTCTCCCCCGGAGTGCATCCAGGAAACGCCACTGATTCTCTTCGGGGGAGAGGGTCGGGGTTAGGGGCCGACACTTCGCCCTGAGCCTGAGCGCGCTGCCGTGGGGTGTCGTTTCAGGACTCTGACTCTTGCGTGGGTGCTGTATTCTTGATCGACCCCAGGGCTGGTGCTGGCGTTACCCTGGGCTGAGGAGGGTCGTGCCCTTGGCACTTGGCGGATGTGTTCCGTGCATCATTCTGGCGGCACACCGGACACGGCGAACTCTCGGTATGGGCACATGCAGCTCTACTTGCGGGCACATCGAGCTAATTCTAGCCCCCGCCGCCAAGCCTTCCAGCAGGAGACAAAACCTTTGGCGAAGTCCTGCGAGCGAGCGGTGATCCAGTCTTCGATGATCTCGGGGGGCGAACCATTCGCCACCTGCTGAGTCTCCAGGCAGACGCGCCCTCAGCCTTTCGATTTCGAAAGTAGGATCTCCACCCCTCGTCTCCAGCAATCCCATTCGTGCCCACCGTCGATCTCGATCAGTTGATCGGGCTTTAAGAGAGCGCGCGCGAAGAAGCGATTGCTGGTGAGTAGTTTGTCGCTTTTCCCCACCACGAGGGAAATGGCAAAAGGCGGACCGGAACGAGGGAGCCACTGGCGCTTCATCTCCATCCACAGTTTTTGCAGTGCCTCGGCCTTGCTGCGTGGAGTGACCACGGGGCTGCTCCAGTTCTCCAGCCCGCCAGCTTTTTCGATCTCAGCCAAAAGCTCCTTTTCTCCGACAAAAGGCGACAGCAGCCCCAGTTCATCCACCTCCCCAGGGTAACGAAGGGAATAAGTCAGTGCCCCGAGTCCGCCCATCGAGACGCCGATGATCATCACCCGCAGCCCCTGTTTTTTCGCCGGGCCGATGATTTCTTCATGCAGGCAGACATCCGCCAAACCCTTCATGTAATAGCCCAGATGCAGATCCGGAGCCACGATTCGTGCCAGCGGGCGCTCCTTCCTCACAAGGTCCACAATGCCGTAATGAACAAACTCCTCGGGCGGACTCAAGCGTCCCGGCAGCAGCAGCACCAGCTCCTGCGCCTCCTTTCCTGCGGGTTCAAACTGAAGCTTCCGCAGTGGCCGCGTCGGTTGGGTGAGCAGTATTCGGCAAGCCGAAATCGGCAGAGCAGCCAAGGCCGTCATGAGTTGGAGAAAGCGGGAGCGCATCATGGCAGAGGATCGGCTGTGCCTCTGAGGGGCTGATTCGTGTTTCGAGTAGCGATGAGCCGCGCACATGGAGGCTTGGGCCGTGCAGAGCCGGTGATCTTCACCGACTCAGCTCTTGGAGGCAGTGGCACCATAGGTTCGGATGAAATCGAACTCGGCCTCAAAAGGGGCCTGCTTCTTGTCGCCGAGCAAAATGCTCACCCGGCGGACTTTGGAGGTGTCCAGCCGCTCTTCGGGCAAGTCCAAGCCTCGGAAGCTGCCTTTGAAGCTGGCAAAGGGAACCTTCACCTCGATCCACTCGCCCTTTTGGGTGGCAAACTCGGCCGCAAAGGACACCTCCATGCCGCGAAACCGAGCGTCCGTCGCCAGACGCAGCTGATACCTGCGACCATCGCCCTTCACACGCACCCGCAATCCGAGAGCGTGGCTGAGGTCCAATTTCAAATCGCCACTGCGGAAGGTCGAAAAGCCTCCGTTGTTCTCCAGCGATAGCATGCCGCTAAACCGCAAGGTCCCGGCTTGGTTCTGGGTCAGCTTGCCCTCTGAAAGTCCGCCCATCACCCCATCATTTACCACCTGCCAGTTCATGCCATCTTGGCCATCAAACTCCGTGATTGATTGCACCCGCGCCACTGTCGTTTCATCCGCTTCCTTGGCATCCGCGGAAAAGCACCCAACAAGCCCGCAGGCAGCGACAAGGATAGGATGGAGGGTTGTGTGAGCCATGACTCAGACAACGCCTGCTGAGCCAGGGCGGATTCAGCAGGGTTGCAGTGGGGTGCTGGGTGCTGCGCCACGGAGCGCGGGATTCATTCGGGAGCAGATCGAAAACAGCTTACGTCACCCATGTTCCAGCCGCGCCTTCAGGCTGAAGGGCTCGGGAGCGATCATGGTGTCTGGTGCTGGGCACGATCTTTTCAGCGCTCGAGATGCTGCGGAATGAATTCCGCGCTCCCGTTCAGCCCCGCCGCCAAGCTTTCCAGCAGGAGATGAAGCCTTTGGCGAAGTCCTGCGGGCGGACGGTGATCCAGTCTTCGATGATCTCGGGGGTGAACCATTCGCCGCAGGCGATCTCTTCGGGGAAGGGGCGCATGGGGCCGTTGTGGCGGGCAAGATGCAGCTCGACGAATTCGTGGTCGGTGTGGGCTCCGGCGGGGAGCTGGGCGGCGAGCTCGGTGCTGGTGATCTCGATGCCAATCTCTTCGCGGGTCTCGCGGATGGCACAGGCGGCGTAGCTTTCACCCACATCGAGATGCCCGGCGGCGCTGCTGTCCCATTTCAGAGGGGAGACGTCTTTTAAATGGGAGCGCTTTTGCAGGTAGATCTCGCCCCGGGCATTGATGACGAAGACGTGGACGGCGCGGTGGAGGAGGCCTTTGGCATGGACTTCGCCACGCGGGAGCTGCTGGATGACTTCGTTGCGGTCGTTCACGACATCGAACATCTCGCTGGCCTTTTGCCCAGCATCGGTGCCGCGGCGGTTTTCATAGAAGCGGCTGAGATTCACCCACTCCTCGATGCTGAGTTCTTCGGCACGCAGGGTGGCCGGTTTGCCGAGATGATCGACGAGGGCCTGCCAGCCACCGGGAGCCTCGGGGAGGAGGTTTTTCATCTGCTTCCGCCGCTGACTGAAGCCGAGCTTCACGAGCCGCTCGAACATGCGTCGATCACACACGGGCAGTGTACTCGGATCACGCGGGGTGAGCAGGATGACGGCGCTGTCCACCTTCGGCTTTGGCTGAAAAACCTCCGGCGGCACGGTGCGGAGCATCTCCACATCCCAGTCGCGCTGGACGAGGATGCTGAGCGCGCCGTAGCCGTCCTGGCCGACCTTCGCGGCGAGGCGCTGGCAGACTTCTTTTTGCAGCATGAAGACGGCGCGGGTGACGGGCGTGGGCGGGGTGAGCAGGTGCTTTAAAATCTCGCCCCCGACGGAATAGGGCAGGTTGCCGATGACGCGGACATCGCCATGGCGATACCAGCCCTTCGTGCTGACGCGGGTGGCGTCTTCGTGGAGGACGGTGATGCTGGGCTGGTCGGCGTAGCGCTTCTGGAGTTCAGGCGCGAGGGCGTGGTCTTTTTCTATGAGGACGAGCTGCTGAGGGCGGCCGACGAGGTGCTTCGTCATGGCTCCGAGACCGGGGCCGGGCTCGATGACGAAGGGAGCGCCATCCGGCTGGATCTGATCGGCGATCCAACGGGCGAGGTCGTCATCGACGAGGAAGTTCTGCCCCATGCTCTTGCGCGGGGCCACTTCCTGGCCGCTGATGATTCGTGTGTGGTGCCTGCCTTCGCCTGGAGATCTCATGCGTGGAGATGCACGGGATGGATGGTGTGCGCAAATGAGTTTGGAGAAGCACGGTGACGAAGAACTGGCGTCTGCACTGAATGGCCACCGATTCCAGAGGAACCACCGATTCCAGAGGAACCACCGATTTCGTTTTAAACTTGGGCTATCGGTGGGCTCTGCTGAATCGGTGGGGGAAAGTCCTGGGCCGTCTGGGCAGGTTTCGGCCCCTCACCCCGACCCTCTCCCCCGAAGGGAATCGGTGACGTTTCATGATGCATTGCGGGGGAGAGGGGGCCTGAGCCTGCCGCATCCTCAACCTCGCACGACCGGCGAGCCAAAGATCTGCTGAGATCACAAACTTGGCTTCCTGTCCAAAAAAGTCTCCGACTTGCCTCGTACGGTCCTACCGCCATGCCTTTCCCCCTCCTTCCGCGTTTCACGACTTTTGGCTTTGTGCTTGCTGGCACAGCCCTGGGCCATGCCGCACCGTCCACCGAGTCGATCAAGTTCTTCGAGTCAAAGGTGCGGCCGATCCTGGTGGAGAGCTGCCAGGAATGCCACAGCGAGAAGAAGCACAAAGGGGATCTGCGGCTCGACAACCTGCCCTTCATCCTCCACGGCGGGGAGCAGGGGCCGGCCATCGTGCCGCACAAGCCGGACGAGTCTCTTTTAATCAAGGCGGTGACCTACGCGGACAAGGACATGGAGATGCCGCCCGACGGGAAGCTTTCGGATGAGAAGATCGCCGTGCTGAAGCAATGGATCGCGATGGGTGCGCCCTGGCCTGAGGCGGAGGTGGCCGCGGCCAAACTGCCGCGTAAACCGGGCGAGTTCTCGGCGGAGGACAAGGCGTGGTGGGCCTTCCAACCGGTGAAGGAGCCCAAGATGCCGCAGGTGAAGGGCGTGGGGAATCCGATCGATGCCTTCATCGCTGCGAAGCGGGCCGAAGCTGGACTGAAGGCGAGCGCCGAGGCTTCGCCGGAGGAGCTGATCCGCCGTTTGTCCTTTGATCTGACCGGTCTGCCGCCGACACCGGAGGAGGTGGCACAGTTTGTTCGCGATTCCGCCAATGGTTCTGACAAGGCTGAGCACGCTTATGAAGCACTGGTGGATCGTCTGCTGGCCTCGCCGCGCTTTGGCGAACGCATGGCGCAGCATTGGCTAGACCTCGTGCGCTACGCGGAGTCGGAGGGCTATCGCCTGGATGCGTATCGGCCGAACGTGTGGCCTTATCGCGATTACGTCATCGAGTCCTTCAACCAGGACAAGCCTTACAACCAGTTCGTGAAGGAACAGCTCGCGGGGGATGAGATCGCTCCGGGTGATCCGAAGGCGGAAGCGGCGACGGGTTTCCTCCGCCACACCGTTTACGAATACAATCAGCGCGACTCGGAAGGCCAGTGGCGCACGATCATGAATGAGGTCACGGATGTGACGGCGGATGTCTTCCTCGGTATGAGCGTGCAGTGCGCGCAGTGCCACGATCACAAGTTTGATCCCATCCTGCAAAAGGACTACTACAGGCTGCAATCCTTCCTGGCGAACATCACCTGGGCGGAGGACAAGAAGTATGCCACGAAGGCGGAACTGGAGGCGCATGAAAAGCAGCACCAGATCTGGCTCGAAGCCACGAAGGAGCCGCGTGCGGTGATCGATGGCATCATCGAGCCGCGCATCCAAGGCGCGCAGAAGAATGCGATGGAGAAATTCCCCGAAGAAGTGGTGGCCATGTGGCGGAAGCCACGGGAGCAGCGCACGCCGTATGAAGAGCAGATCGTGCAGCTCGCCTGGAGGCAGGCGGATTATGAACGCGTGCGCTTCAAGACGGACAAGATCAAGGACCCCGAAGCCACGCAACTTCGTGAGGCGCAGGCGAAGCTGGCCGAGTTCGATCATCTCAAGCCGAAGCCCATCCTCACGACTTATGCGGTCAGTGAAACAGGACCGGTGGCCCGCGATGCAAAGTTTAAAACACGCCGCTCGGGAGAGATCGAGGCCAAGCCCGGTTTCCTGAGCATCCTCGACCCCAAGGATGCCGTCATTCCCGCTGCCAAGCCCGGCGCGACGACCAGCGGACGCCGCAGCGCGCTGGCGGATGGCTTCACCCAGGCTGACAATCCGCTAACCACTCGTGTGATCGTGAACCGCCTCTGGTCCTGGCACTTCGGCAAAGGCATCGCCGGCACGCCGAGTGACTTTGGTCGTCTCGGCGAGGCTCCGACGCATCCTGAGCTGCTCGACTGGCTGACGACTCAGTTCATCCAAGGCGGCTGGAAGATGAAGCCGCTGCACAAGATGATGGTGATGAGCTCCGCGTATCGCCAAAGCGCGATGCTCGATGACAAAACGGCCATGCTTAAAGATCCCGAGAACCGCCTGCTCTGGCGCTTCCCGCCGCGCCGTCTCGATGCCGAGCAGGCGCGCGATGCCGTGCTGGCGGCGAGCGGTGAGCTCGATCTCACGATGGGCGGCCCAGGCGTGGAAGCCTCGAAGCCGCGCCGCAGCATTTACACCCGCAAGATTCGCAACACGCAGGATGAGTTCCTCCAAAGCCTTGATGCTCCTCCCGGCTTCTCTAGCCTGCCGACTCGCGATGCCACGACGACTGCAACGCAGAGCCTGCTCATGATCAATGGCGACTGGCCGTTGGAGCGCTCACGGAGCATGGCGACACGTTTGGTGACGGAGAAACCCGCGAATGACAAGGCGCTCATCAACCGCGCCTACACGCTGGCTTTTGCCCGTCAACCCAGCGCCCAGGAAGCACAGGACGCGCTCGCCTTTCTCACCAGCCAGCGCACGCGCTTGAAGAAGGACCTGCCACCACCTCCGGCAGGTTTGCCCGCCATCGCTGATGCAAAGAAGTTCTTCGGCGAGCCTGCCCCAACCAAGGCCGTGAAGACGCTCTGGATGGAGCCCGGCAGCAAGAATGAGAAGCTGCGTGTGAAAACGACGAATGCACTGGAGGGCAACGACTTCGCCATCGAGGCAGTGGTGAATCTGAACTCGCTGTATCCAAGCGGCTCCGTGCGCACCATCGCGGCACGCTGGGACAATGACAAAGCCACACGCGGCTGGGCCTTTGGTGTGACGAGCGAGAAGTCGGCCTACAAGCCGAACAACTTGATCGTCCAGCTCGTGGGCGAAGACTTCCAGGGCAGCCTCGCCTATGAAGTGGTCGCCAGCGGCCTGCGCATTCCTTTGGGCAAGCCCTACTATGTCGCGGCGACGATCCACAACGAACCTGCCGAAGGGCAGAAGTTCGGCGGCACGATCACCTTTTATGCCCGTGACCTCAGCGATGCCTATGCGCCGTTGCAGACCGTGACGGTGCCGCATCAAATCTGCGGAGGCTATGTCACGGCAGAGCGTGCTCTCTACATCGGCGGACGTGAGAAGGACAAGTCCAGCCTGTGGCATGGAGCCATCGCGCGCGTGGCTTTGCGTCAGGGCACGCTGGATGCTGGCAAGCTCATGAACTGGGTCGGCATGAATGATCCGACCTGCCTCGTCGATGTGAACGCTGATGCAGCCACGGAGCAGCTCAAGACGGCCTGGAAATGGGAGTCAAGCGCTCCGGCAGCGTCAGCCAAAGGCAGCATGGATGCGAACCGCGAAGCCATCGCCGATCTCTGCCACGTGCTGCTGAACGCGAACGAGTTCTTTTACATGCAGTAGGCACGGATGCTATCCTAGCTCCTGGACAGCTTCATCAAGCTTCGCCCTGTAAACAATCGAACGTTTGGTGGTTCTGGCAAAAGCATACTGATCAGCCACTTCTTCGATCTGCCTTCGATTCGCTTTGCTCCAGCGCCTTGTGTATCGATCTACATGGTGGCCAATCTCGTGAAACAGCAGGTATTCGACATACATGTTCTTCAACATGTGCTCCTTCCATTCAGACACCCACTCCCCTTCCGAAAAGGTCAGCCTTGCCTCATAATGCTCCAATATCTTTAAAAGCTTTTCAGCCGGCTTTTTCGGACCGTGGTTCCATCGAAGGCTCTTGGGCCAGGGATAAAGCACCACCACCCTGACTCCTGAGCCGCAGCAAAACTCTGCCAGAGGAATCTCACCGGCTTCATAATCAGAAGCTCTAAACCGGCGGAACCAGATGTGAGTCACGCCCGCCCAGTCTCTTTTGGGCAAGTGCGCCAGTTCGCGGCGGACATCCGACTCAGTAATCGGGAAAAAGTAGTCTCTGGACGGATTGTCGCGCACAAAGACAGGCAGTTCCGTGTGGCGCGGCAGCCTTGGAATCGAGTGGGCTCGCGCAAAGATCTTGTCAGTGATTTTGGGATGCGCCCGCCCACCTTTCACATCCCCAAAGGTGCGGCTTTTTTTCCAGGCTGTTTCACGTCGAGACAGCATAACGAAGAAAGTGGATCGGGTGGAAAATGCTGCCAACTCACGCAGCCACGACCTCGCGCAGCACGTCGCGGTGCTGCTCCTGGGCGCGCTGGAAGTCGGCGACGACGCCCTGGGTGATCGCATTGAGTGTTGCGAGGACGTTGCGCCCGGACTTGGCGTCGGCCTCGAAGCTGAGGTGAGGCACGGGGCGGTTGTTCATGAGGAATTCGAGGTATTCCACCGGGGCGATGTTGGGCAGGTCGCGCTTGTTGTATTGAAGCACGAGCGGGAGGCGGTCGATGCTGCTGCCGTTGAGGCGGAGATTGGCTTCGAGGGACTGGAAGGCGTGGATGTTCTCCCGCTGGCGATCCATCTGACTGTCGGCAACGAAGACGACACCGTCGGCCTGACGCAGCACGAGCTGGAGGGTGGCGTTGTAGGTGACCTGACCGGGGACGGTGTAGAGGTGGAAGCTGGTCTTGTAACCAGGCAGGGCGCTGCTTTCCACGGCGAGGAAGTCAAAGAAGAGCGTGCGATCCTGGGAGGTGGAGAGGCTGACGAGATCGCTGCGGCCCTCGGGATCGAGCTTGGTGTGGATCTGGCGCAGGTTCGCGGTTTTCCCGCTCAGCGGGGTGCCGCAGTAAACGATCTTGAAGCGGATGGTCCGTGCTTTGGGATCAATGGCTGGCATTTATGAAATCATGCGGGAAAGCTCGCGAGCGATCAAGGTAATCTTGTCCCGCAGCCCGAGCGTGGGCTCTGCATCGTGCAAAACGCCGAAGATGGCTCCTTCGGGGAAACAAAAGGTCATGAGGCGGTCGCCGGAGTTCATGGTGAAGGTCTCCGCTCCGTCGATGCCGATAAGCGGGGCGAGTGTGCGCAGATGCTGGGCGAGCGTGGATGCCTGCTTTTGAAATTCACGGGCCTGGGGCTTGTGCGCGCCGATGTGTGAGATGCTCTGGCCATCGACGAGGCAGACGCAGGCGGCAATACCGGGAAGTCCGCAGGTGAGCTCCACGACACGCTGCGCGGTGAGGTCGGAGTCGGTGTCGAGCAAAGCACGAAGCACGATCTGATCGGGATCGGCATCATGCGTCTGGACACCAAGGCTGGAGTTGGAAACGGAGCGCGAAGTGGGTGCAGGGCGTTGAATGGACGGCTCAGGTTTGATGCTTCGCGCCGGAGGCGCTGGACGCATCGGCGATTCATCATCTTCCAAACGAGGCGGGATGAATGAGCGTGCGGGTGGCGGCGAAGGCTCCTGATGTTCTTCGGGCTCATTGAAGAAGCCTGAAGAAGGGGGGAGATCAATGACCTGAGGCTGAGGCTGACGCGGGCGGGCGGCGGCAGACTCGCTGGATGCCATCGCTGCATTGGCCGCCGCCGCGCTCCAGCTCATTTCGGGGGGCTTGCCGAGCAGTTGCTCACCGCTGAAGCCCTCCTCGGCCGGAAGCATGGCAGCGGAGTTGATTGGCTGTGTCAACGGACGGGATTCAGGGGGGCGCTCAGGCGGCAGGATGGTCGTTTGAGACGTTGGCGGAGCGAAAGCCGGGGCGGCTGGTGGAGCTGTAAAAGGCTCGGCTGACATCTCAGCTGGAGCTTGCTGAAAGCCGGGGCTGCCAGGCATCGGAAAGACCGGACTGCTCTGCGCGACAAAGGGGTCCTGGGCACGGAGAGGCTCAGACTCTGCAGCCATGGGAAACTTCGGCAACGGACCCGAGGAAGGCGCCTGCGAGGGCATCTGGAACAGCGAGCCGGAACCCGGGGCCTGGGGCGGTGGCATCTGGGCAAAAGCCGAGGTTTGAGCCGCAGCGAAACCAGCGGCTGCGGCAGATGGCACCCCAAATCCCGCAGGAGGGTCCACACGCATCACGCCGCCCGTAGGAGCCCCGGGATTCATCACTGGCAATTGACCGCTGGCAGGTCCTGAAGACATAGGCTGGCCCAAACTACCGAGATTCGGCAGGGTGGGCGCAGCGGCATTTCCTGCCAGAGCGTCCTGCAGGATGGAATGTTCGATCCGGATTTGGAAATCCCGGCGAGCGGTATTGAGCACATTGCGGAAACCCACATCCGTGATGCCATCCACCAGCAAGCCCAACTGAGCCAGTGGCGTAGCCATTTCAGACCACTCACGGATGGCCTGGGCAGGAAGAATCGTCGTGATCCAGGCAGGAATTATCATCGGGTCGAAGCCCAGTTCTGCCGAAGTGTAGCCCCTCACCAAATTGGCAAGGCCAATCCGCGCCGGCCCTCCGGTGAGTGTGGTGGCGGCTGGCTGAGCTGCTCCAGATGCAGGCATGACTTTACCAGGTGAGGACATCATCCGAACTCCGCCAGCCATGGCATCTGGCGCGGGCTGCCCCGTAGGCACTGCCTTGTCTCCAAAGAGGACTCCGAAAGGCGAACTGCTGACAGCACCCTGTGTTGGCATGGCAGCAGGTGCCGCAGCCGAAAATGGAGATGTCGGATTAGCAGCTAAAGTTTGGGGTGCCGCTGAAAAAGGCGATGCCATGGCGGCCGGAGCCTGTAAAGGACGTGAGATCGTGGATGCTCCCGCCTGCTGGATGCCGAAAGGTGAAGCTCCTGGCATACCAGTTTTCGCCTCGGAGGTCTGAAAAGGAACTTCCGCCGATGTATCTTTTATTGGTGCCACTCCTGACATTTCAGTGCCGACAGCGGCAAAGGGGCTCAGCGGGAATGACGGTCCCACTCCACCTATTCCGCCATTGGGAGGCAAGGAAAGACTGGGCATCATGGCATCTCGGCCTGGCACATCCGCCAGTGGCGGTGGCGGCCCCTGGCGCCGTGGCGGGAGCTGAATATTTCCCGCCTCCCCCGCCATGCCGGGCATATCCATCATGTGTGCCCCAGATCCCGCAGGAGACATGACCGAAAAAGGAGAAACTGGCGGCTGCCCTGCATCACCGCCTGACTGGGAAGCCGCGATGAGGCGCGGAAGCTTCGAGGCCGGAAGAGGCACGAGACGAGGGTCCTGTGGTGACACAGGCGTCTGGAAAAGTGCCGGGCAGACCCTGTAAATTTCAAAAAGCGGCACCGCCGCCCGTCCACTCCGCAAAGCTTCATCAAGGATTTGGCTGGAAATAGCAACCGGCTGGCCCGGGGGCAAGGCCCCAGCCCGAGCTATCTCTGGAGGCAGTTGTGGTAGGACATCCTCCACGGTCAGGGGTGCGCTAGTTCCCTGGCTGTTCATAACCGCGAAAGGAGACGAGGAGCCCGCAGGAAGAGACTGCTCTCCAGGCGCGACTTTAAACATGGGGGCACCGAAGGGAGATGCTCCATTGAGGGGGGGCGAGGGAACTGACATCATAGCGGGAACTGCGGGGGGGGACGCTTGTCCGCTAGAGGTAATCATCATCGAAGCATCACCCTGCTGATTTGGATCAGCAGTGCCTTGAAACATGCTACGAAACGAAAAACTCATGTGAGGCGGACTAGTTTAGTGCGCTATTATATCAAAAATGTCAGTTATTACAGATATTATAATAAAATATGCCTGAAACCACTTAATTAAGGGAGAGTAAATATCAAGCTCGGCCAAGTCGAGAGTTTTCTTCGCCACAACCTTCCAAATAATTTACTCCAATGCCCGCTTCATGTGAGTTGCCTGCAGAGGAGAAGGAAAGATTGACCTGAAGCGGGGTTCCACCTTTGATGTTCCTGCGCGTCTCAGCGGCGCGTATTCTCGAACCCAACAAACCACCCCTACACCATCATGGCCCTCCCCGTCGGCACCACCGCCCCTGATTTCACCGTCACCACTCTCGGCGCCAATGGCCCCGAACTTTTCAAGCTCTCCGAGCACATCGGCCAGGCAAACATCCTCCTTCTCTTTGTGCCGATGGCATTCACCGGCGTCTGCACCAAGGAGTTTTGCGAAATCTCCAATGGCATCAATGAATACACCGCCCTGAACGCCAAGGTCGTCGGCATCAGCGGCGACAATCCCTTTGCTCAAAAAGCCTGGGCTGAGAAGGAAGGCATCACCCTCCAGCTCTTGAGCGACTACGATCACAAGATCACCACCGCTTATGGCGTCGCCTACGAGGCCTTCCTGCCTGCAAAGAACCTGATCATGGGCGGCGTGCCGAAGCGTTCCGCCTTCATCATCGACAAAGCGGGCGTAATCCAATACTCAGAAGCCCTAGAAAGTCCCGGCGATCTGCCAGACTTCACCGCCATCAAGGCCAAGCTGGCCGAACTTGCGTAATTGACACCTGACTCATCCAAGCCCCGTTCAGCCTTCGCGCTGTCCGGGGCTTTTTGTTTTCTCCGAAACCAAATTACCGTCAAACCACCCTTTCGCTGGCATGGCCTGATTCTAGCGTTTACAGGAACGCCCGCCCATCGGCGGTCACAAAAGAATCTATGTGCGGCATCGTAGGCTACATTGGCAAGCGGCAGGCCAGTCCGATCCTTCTGGATGGACTGAGCAGGCTGGAATATCGCGGTTATGACTCAGCGGGCATCGCCCTTCTGAACGGCGGCGCGAACGTGAACATCATCAAACGGGCGGGGCGTATCGACAACCTGCGCGCCGCCGTGGCTGAGGTGAGCCACCAAGGAGGTACAGGCATCGCCCACACCCGCTGGGCCACCCATGGCGCTCCCACGGATGAAAACGCCCATCCCCACCGCGACCAGAGCGGCAAGCTCGTGCTCGTCCACAATGGCGTCATCGAGAACTACCAGACGCTGCGTGATCAGCTCATCGCCCAGGGAGACACCTTTGAATCTCAGACCGACACGGAGGTGCTCGCCCATCTCGTGGGCCGATACTTTGAAGCCTCGGATGAAACCGATGGCCCCACACGTCTGCGTCAGGCCCTTCAGTCCGCTTTGGGCAAGGTCAAAGGCACCTACGGCATCGCCGTCCTCCATGCCGAGGTTCCCGGCGTCATTATCGGCGCGCGGCTCGGCAGTCCGCTCGTCGTCGGTCTCGGCGACGGTGAGCATTATCTGGCCTCCGATGTCTCCGCCATCGTCGCCCACACCCGCGATGTCGTTTACCTCAATGACCACGACATCGTCAGCCTCTCCGATGAGCGTTATGATGTCGCCAGCATGGCCGGTGGCACCGCCCAGGTGAAAGTCAGCCGCATCGAGTTCACCGCCGACGATGCCGAAAAGGGTGAATTCCCGCATTACATGCTCAAGGAGATCTACGAGCAGCCGCAGTCACTCCGCAATGCCATGCGCGGCCGCCTTTCCCGTGATGACGGCACCGCCATCCTCGGCGGGCTAAACATGACCCCGCAGGAGTTGCGCGGCATTGACCGCATCATCCTGAGCGGCTGCGGCACGGCCTTCCATGCCGCCATGGTCGGCGAATATGTGATCGAAACACTGGCCCGCATCCCGACCGAGGTCGAGATCGCCTCCGAGTTCCGTTACCGCAATGTCCCGGCAGACAAAAACACCCTACAGTTCGTCTTTAGCCAGAGCGGTGAGACCATCGACACCCTCGCCGCGCTCCGTGAAGCCCGGCGGAAAGGCATCCGCTGCCTCGGCGTGGTGAACAGCGTCGGCAGCACCATCGCCCGCGAAAGCGACGGCGGCTGCTACATCCACGCCGGCCCTGAGATCGGCGTCGCCGCCACGAAAACCTTCACCTCCACCGTGATGATGGTCACGCTTTTGGGCATGCTCTTTGGCCGCATCCATCACCTTAGCAGCGCCGACGGCCTGGAGATGATCGACGAACTCGAAGCAATCCCAGACAAGATCACCTCCATCCTCAAGCAGGCGAACAAAATCAAAGCCATCGCTGAAAAGCACTGCCACGCCGAGGGCATGCTCTTCATGGGACGACAGGCCAACTACCCCGTCGCCATGGAAGGCGCGCTGAAGATGAAGGAGATCAGCTACATCTACGCGAGCGGCCATCCGAGCGCCGAGTTGAAGCACGGCATCATCGCGCTAGTGAAGCCAGACATGCCGAGCGTGTTCATCGCGCCGGATGACGCCGTCTTTGATAAAAACGTCAGCAACATCGAAGAAGTGCTCGCCCGCAAAGGCCCTGTCATCGCCGTCACTACCGAAGGCCGCACCGAACTCGAACGCCTGACGGAGGACGTGATCTACGTCCCCGACTGCCCGAGCTACCTCAGCCCGCTGCTCACCGTCATCCCGCTGCAACTCTTCTCCTATTACACCGCCGTCGCCCGTGGCTGTGATGTGGACAAGCCGCGCAATCTCGCCAAGAGCGTGACGGTGGAGTGATGAGACCGCTTTTCGTGCCCGAAACTTTTGCCGCCTGTCTGCGTGAACCCAACCTCACGCCGCCAGCCATTGCTCCAGCCGACCTGCCCAGGGCCGTGCTCAAGCAGGTGAAACCCATCGGGCACGAGATCGGGCTCTGGGCGGAAGCGCTTCAAAAGCTGAAAGCCCGTTTGGAGAAAGGTCGCTTCAGCGCCGAACTCACCGCCTTTCTGCAAAGCCGCTGGCCAAACCAACAGGCTGATCACCCCACGCGTTCCTTTGGTCTTCTGCTGCGGGAAGGCACGCAGGGCTGGCAGATCGTCGGAGGATCGCCGCCGTGGTTGAATGATCCGGCCTTTGCCGCGCTGCTGCACCTTCCCGCACTCCGCCCCGCCTGGGCTGCCGACATGCGCGCCAGTCACCTGGAACATCTCCGGCAGATCATCCCGCACGCCTGGTTTCTCGATCCCACTCCCCTGCCCCCAGGCAGCGTGATCGGCGGACTCGGCATCCCTTCCTGGCAGGAACTGCCGAACCTGCATGGTCAGGGGCGCACGTTTGAAATCCACTCCGGTGCATCCTCAATCCGTATGTCAGACAGCAGCAGAAAAGACGAATGGCAAACCGCCATCCAGCAATCTTTGGATACTCCGGACGTTCTCCGCGAGCAGCCTTCATCGGGCGCATGGCTCCTCGCGCATTACACGCAGGACACTGACGGCACACAGTTCCAGACCGCCTGGCTTGATGAAGCAGTGTGATCCCTTTCAGGTTCCGCGTTTGTTGCCAAACAACTCGATGTGCAGTCGTGGACTTAGCCGGTAACCATGGCGCTTGCAGGCATCGATCAGCAGATCGTAGCGACTGCGCATGGTCTCCAGCGTCGTGCCTTCGGGCATGAGCAGCACTTTTTCCGGTGGAATGGCCAGACCGATGGCCGCAACGATGTCGTGCGCCTCGTCCAGATCCGCCTGGGTGGAGATCACAAACTTGAGTTGGTAATCCACAGCGGTCTCGATCCAGGCACGCAGCACTTCGGGCTGGAGCCGAGTCTGCTCGTGGCGCAGCACCCAGGCTGCTCCGGCTTTCTCCTCAGATGGCGTGGAGTTCGCCAGCTTCGGGCTAAGCGAAGCGAGATCAACCACGCAGTCCTCGGGCAAAACGGTGCCCGCCGTCTCCACCGTGACGTGCTTCCGCTGCTCTCGCAGTGTGGCAATGAACTCGCGGATGCCTTTGGCGATCATCGGCTCCCCGCCTGTGACGACGACATGGCGCGTGGGATGCCTCGCGATCTCGGTCAAAATCTCTTCGGGTGACATCTCCGGGCCCTCGGGCTGCCAGGAGGCATATGGCGTGTCGCACCAGGAGCAGCGGAGATTGCACCCCGACGTACGCACGAAGACGGAGGGCACTCCGGTGAGCACGCCCTCGCCCTGGATGGAATAAAAGATCTCAGAAATGCGCATGGGGGTCTTTCGTCATGAACCTCGGATGGGTCAAGCGGGGCAAGGCTGCACCATGCCTATGCCGACTGGCGAACCAACTCGTGGGAAACCATGGCCAGGGAGGCAATCGCAGCGGTCTCGGCACGCAGGATCAGCGGCCCGAGTGTGACGGGCTGAAAGCCGTGCTGCAGAGCGAGGGTTTCCTCATCGGGCGTGAAGTCGCCCTCAGGTCCGATGAGGATGAAAACGGACTTTGATTGTGCCAGCGGCAGTTCATGAAGGCGACGCGAATGCTCGCTGAGCGCCGGGATGATGCGCGTGCTGTCCGCCGGCAGGGAGGCGAGCGTCTCGGCGAAGCTGCGCGGCTTTGCCAGCAGGGGAATCCAGGGCGTGTGGCACTGCTTGGCGGACTCGACCATGTGGCGGCGCCATTTGAGGATCTTTTTGTCCAGATTGTCGCCACTGAGATGCACGATGGTGCGTGTGGTGATGAGCGGACGCACAGTGGCGGCACCGAGTTCGGCGGCCTTTTCCAGCAGCCACTCAAATGCCTCGGCCTTGATCATGGCTGGGAGGAGGTGAATTTGATGTGCGCGTGTCTCGTGCTGATGCTGGGATTCGATGCGTGTGGTGACGGTGTTCTTGGATACCGCAGTGATCACGGCCGTCGCCACACGGCCCAGGCCATCGAATATCTCGATCTGCTCCCCCACCTCCCGACGCAGCACGCGCGAGCAATGCGCGGCTTCATCACCGACCAGAGTCAGGCACTCAGGCTGCCAGGCTTCGGTGGGGAGATGGAAGCGGCTGAGGGACATGACAGTTGGTGATCACGCACCGCGCAGCTTCGAGACATCGTAGAGGCTCATGATGGACTTCATGACCTCGTCACGACGGCCTTCCTTGAGGGCGGCGAAGGTGGTGTGATTGCCTTCTTTGAAGCTGAAGTGGCCGCTGCGGGTACGGCGCAGGGCGGTGAGATGAGCGCCACAGCCGAGCTTCTGGCCGATGTCATGCGCGTAGGTGCGGACGTAGAAGCCCTTGCTGCACACGACTCGGAAATCGATGTCGGGAATGGCGATGCGGTTGATCTCATGCGCATAGACGCGGACGAAGCGCGGCTCGCGCTCCACCACCTTGCCCTGACGGGCGAGCTTGTGTAGCGGGACGCCGCCGATCTTGATGGCGCTGACCATGGGCGGCATCTGATAAAAGTCGCCCTGATAGGCTTCGAAGGCGGCTTTGACCTCTTCATCGGAGAAGGCAGGGACTGGCTTTTCCTCCAGCACCTCGCCCTCATGGTCCTGAGTGTTCGTGGTCTGGCCCAGCTTCATGCTGCCGACATATTCCTTGTCCTCGCTCATGAGCAGGTCCTGGAGCTTCGTGCCGCTGCCGAGCACGAGGATGAGCATGCCCGTAGCCATGGGATCGAGCGTGCCGCAGTGGCCGATCTTTTTCATGTTCAGGCAGCGGCGCGCGACCGCGACGACATCATGGGAGGTCATGTCTGGATCTTTATCTACTAGCAGGACGCCGTTAAGCGATTCGTCGGACTTCATGTTCAAGAGCTGTCAAAAAGGTTTCTGCGGCCGCTTCGATGGGGCCTTTCATTCGTGCGCCGGCCGCCATGCGGTGACCGCCACCGCCAAACTGTCCGCACACGGCGGACACGTCGAGCCGTGTGTCTTTGGAGCGAGCGGAGATGCGAATTTTGCCATCGGGCAGTTCTTCGAAGATCACCGCACTCACCACACTGTCGATCATGCGCAGGGTGTCGATGATGCCTTCGGTGTCTCCGGCCTCCATCTGCATCTCGTTCATGAGCTTTTGCGTTAGGTTCCAGCTCACCACACGGCCATCGGCGCGGAAGGCCATCTCATTCAACATGGCGCGCATGAGGACGAGACGACGTGCCGGGTAAGTTTGATAAAGCAACCGGGCGAGCCGTGCCGTGTCCAGCCCCGCACGCATCATCTCGGCGGCGATCTCATGGGTGCGGGCCGTGGTGGAGGAAAACTGGAAGGAACCCGTGTCCGTGCTGATGGCGGTGAAGAGATGCTGCAGCACCTCATCCGTGAGGGGAAAGCGACCTTCCTTCAGCAGTTCATAGACGATCTGTCCGACGGCGGGCTGGGCGCTGTCGATGTGATTGAGGTGGCCGTAGCCCGGGTTCGTGCCGTGATGGTCGATGTTCAGCAGCAGTGGTGCTGCGGCGAGTGCGGCCTTTGTTTGCTCACCCACACGCTCATGCGTGGCGGTGTCCAGCGCCACGGCGCAGTCGATGTCGAGAACGGCATACGGAGGCTGGAGGACGGTGATCGTCTCCGGCAGGAAGGTGAGATTGGAGGGGACGCCGTCTTCCAGGAGAGCAAAGACAGTCTTTCCCGCCGCGCGGAGGCTGAGCGCGAGGCCGAGCACGGAGCCCACGGCATCTCCATCCGGCCGCACATGAGCGGCGATGGCGATGCGCTGCGAGGAGTGCAGTGCAGCGGCGATTTCAGAGAGGGAGTTGGCCGGGCTGGGCATGGGGGGCTTGCACAAAGCACTTCAAGCCATTCGCGCAAGGGCGAAGATGTCGTCGGTATCAGCGGCGGACATTCGGGTTGCGTGGCGCGCTTGCCACGGCTTAGCCTTTGTTAACATGGATTCCCCCGTTCAGCCCCCGGCTTCTACATCGCAGGCGAAAGGTTATGCGACCATCGCGCTCGCCTCGGCGGCAGGCGTGATCGTGGCTTCGCGCATGAATCGCCCGGCCCTGATGCTCGCAGCCGGACTGGCTCTGTCCTGGTGGCGCAGACAAGCCAACGCCACCACCGAAGTTCCTGCCAGTGAGGAGCAGGCCATGAAGTCGACTGATGGGCCATCCATGGTTATCCAGGACACCGAAACGCCGCCTGAACCCACCGCAGACGACCTGCCTGAAACACCCTCCGAGCCAGCACCAGCCGAGGTCTTCACTCAACTTCCTCAGCGCCCCGCAAAGCCACCCGTCAATGCCTGGGATGATCTGCGGGCGGCGATCTCCCCCGGTCTCGGAAAGATCAGTACTCCAGCGGAACCCTTGCACTGGCAGCCGGACTTTTCCGTCTCTCCGCCATCGTCGCCCATAATCTCCGCCGGGGAACTGGAGGCGATGACGCCGGCACAGAGCATTCACTTTGCTCCACATAGCGATGAGTTTTCCAATTCCATCAGCCTGCCCATCATTGCTGAAATCGAGTCCAGGCTGGAGTCGGGTTCCGGCGATTTCATGCTGACAGACAACGAGCTGCCAGTCGTCGTGCCGGAAACCAACGACATCTCGGAGAGCCTGGCGGCAGGCTCGCAGGAGGTTCGGTCGAGGAAAACATTCTTCGACTGGCTGCGAAACTAAATCCGAAGACCGTGCCAGTCCGAGTCAGGCGTAAATCGTCCGTTGACGCTGCGTCATCCTTCGCCACCCAAGAACAACACCCATGAAGATTCTCCGCCACTCTGATGCCGACTGGAAACAGACTCTCGCCGCCCTCGACCGCCGCGCCGAGGCCAGCGATGCTGTGCGCGAGGTCGTGTCCGGCGTGATCAAAGCCATCCGCGAACGCGGGGACGCAGCGCTGATCGACTACACGGCCAAGTTTGACGGAGCGCAACTGACGCCCGCGATGCTGCGAGTCACGGCGGAGGAGATCGAGGCAGCGTGGAATGCGGCATCGCCCGAGCTGCGTGCAGCGCTGGAAGCCTCACACCGGAACGTGTTTGACTTCTCCCGCAAAAGCATGCGCCAGGACTGGCACGGCCTGAACGAACAAGGCGGCGAAGTGGGTGAGGTGTATCATCCCTTTGAGCGTGTGGGCTGCTATGTCCCAGGCGGCACGGCGCCTCTTGTTTCCACGGCGATGATGACGGTGACACTGGCCGCTGCGGCAGGCGTGCCGGAGATCGTGGTCTGCACGCCCTGCGGGCGCGATGGCACGGTGAATCCCGGTCTGCTCGCAGCGCTGAAGCTCGCGGGTGCGACGGAGGTCTATAAAGTCGGCGGAGCCCAGGCCATCGCGGCGCTGGCTTACGGAACGGAAACGATTGCTCCGGTGACGAAGATCGTCGGCCCTGGAAACAGCTACGTGGTGGAGGCGAAACGCCAGTGCCTCGGCGCGGTGTCGATCGATCTCCTGCCCGGCCCGAGCGAGGTGCTGATCCTCGCGGACAAGAGCGGTGATCCGCGCTTCATCGCGGCGGATATCTTGGCGCAGGCCGAGCATGGCAAAGACAGCCAGGCGGGTTTCATCACCGATGACGCGGCTTTGCTCGATGCCGTGGTGGCTCAAGTGGAGGCGCAGTGCGCGAGCCTCAGCCGCCAGTCCCAGCTCGGCCCGGTGCTGGAGAAGGGCGTGTTTCTCATCCTCACCTCCACGCTCGAAGAAGGCGCGAAGCTCGTGAATGCCTATGCGCCGGAGCATCTTTCGCTCATCACGGAACGCGAGGGCACCATCCTGCCGCTGATCCGCACGGCGGGGGCCATTTTCCTGGGCAATCACTCGCCGGTCGCGGTGGGGGATTTCCTCGCGGGACCGAGCCACACGCTGCCGACGGGCGGTGCGGGCAAGTCCTTCCCCGGCCTAACGGTGGATATGTTCCAGCGCCGCACCAGCATCATCCGCCTCAGCCGCGAGGCCTGCGCGAAATCAGAGTCCGTCGTGCGCGCCTTTGCCGAAGTCGAAGGGCTCGACGCGCACGGACGCTCGGTAAGTATCCGAGCGGATTGAGCTTACTTGAATCGACGTGCGATCACGAAGGGCAGATACAGCAGTGAATAGAACACCATGCTCAGGGCAATAAGGCTGACGATGTACCATGGCCACGGCCCGAGATGATCCATGAGGCTGGCATTCTCCGGCGTGTGGCAGAGGAAGGCGTAGTTCGTTTTCAAAAGCGCGTTCAGTGAGCCGATCACGATGGCGTAGAGCATCGTCACCCCAAACATCCGCAGCACCGCTCCGGCGCGCGGGGGACATTTCATCGAGGTCACCACATGCAGCGCAGTCACGACGACTCCCGCGTGCAGCAGGAAAAAGGCGAAGAAGCGCGGATCAGGATAGTCCACCTTCAGATTCGGCGTGAGCAGACCTTGCAGTGTGCCTGCGAGGCCAAAGAAATAGACGATTTCACAGGCCAGTCGATGTCTCGTCCAAAGTGCCACGGCACCACTGAAGGCCGCGATGTCACAGAAGTGGAAAGGCAGGCCGTTGTTGAGATCCAGATCCCCCGCCCGCCAGTGAAAAAGGGCCGACACAGGCCAGGAAAGAAACAGCAGCGAGCCCAGCACACGCTCCAGAAGCACCGCCACTCCTGGCCGCCAGCGACGAGCGGCGGCGAGAGTAAACCATAGGCAGACCGTGAGCATGAGCACCGTCTGATGACTCGGGTTGAAGGCGACGAAAGGCGTGCTCATGGGATGGAATGGATTCAGAGCCCGGGTTCGTTCCCCGGCTTCCACTTGATGCCGCAGCCGCTGCTCGGACGCTGCGGATCAAGCGGAAGCTCGCCAGAAAGCATTCGACGCAAGGCTTCACGCAGGTCCGCACCCGTGACGGGCGAGGTGTTCTTTGGCCGGGCGGCATCAAACTGACCGCAGTAGGCGAGCTTCAGTTCACCATCGAAGAGGTAAAAGTCGGGCGTGCAGGCCGCGACATAAGCATGAGCCACACTTTGATCCGCATCGACGAGGTAGGGGAACGTCCAGCCGTGCTGCCCGGCGAACTCAATCATCTTTTCCGGCGCATCGGCAGGGTAGCGGTCGGTGTCGTTTGAGTTGATAGCTACCACGCCCACCCCCTGGGCCTCGGCCTCTTTGGCAAAGGCACTCAAAGCAGAGGCCAAATGCACGACGAAGGGGCAATGATTGCAGACAAACATCACCATCAGCCCACGCGGCCCGCGCACATCATCGAGCGTGAATCGTTCGCCATGGGCGTCAGGCAGGTCAAACTCAGGTGCGTGGGAACCCGGTGCAAGAATGCGGGTGGAAAGTGTCTCAGCCATGCCGCCTCGTGTAGCGGGAGATAAAGACATGGACAAGCTCGGATGTTAGATCGGCGAGTGGAGGCGATGGAGACTTCGTGCTCTCCACGGCTTTTGCCTTGCCTCTGAGGGAAGATTAAGAGACATTAACCAATATGAAATGTCCGCATTGCAGCTCACCGATCACGACAGGCCAGGCAGCCTGCCCGGGCTGCGGCTTTTCGGCATCGGCCATCCGTGCCTATCTGGGGGCTGACTGGGTGCGGCTGGAGAGGATCACCGATGTGGCCGGGCGTCTGAATCTGCGCGAGACTCGGCATCTGGAAACTGTGCTCGATGAATTTGAGCGGAGCTTCCCCCAGTGCTTTCTGGCGGGGTACATCGGCGTGCTTCCCGACACCCTGACGCTCACGGACCTCGGGTTCTGGCTGATCAATCACGGAGCCTTCCAGACCCATCAGGTCTCCCGACGGAATGACTTTGCCATCGTGCTGCTGATCGACCCCCTGCGCCAGCAGGCAGGTTTCACCGTGGGCTATGCTCTGGAAAACGTGCTGACCGAGCCCGTGCTCCAGGCCATTTTGAAAAAGCTGAACCGTCCGCTCCAGCGCGGTGCCTTTGGCCAGGCCGTCGAGCAGTGCAGCAAGTTGGTCGAAAAAGCGCTCCGCTCCTCCGCCAGCCGCGAACCGCGCCAGCCCGAGCGTCCGCCCGCCGTGGTGGGAGATGCCTCCGATCTTGGATTGCAGAGCCTCCGCCCACCAACCCGCCAGCTCACCCGCCCCCATGCAGGTCAGAAACCATGATCGCCCATCTCGCGGTGTGGTTTGGCTGCTGCTGACCACCCTCGGTTTTGCCTCCATCCACGCCCAGTCCGTGGATGAAGAACTGCCCCTGCCCCGCTGGGAAAAAGATCCCCCTCTCTTGAAAACTGAAGCGGGGAATCATTTCAATTCCCTGCTGCCGGCGGACCCACTCCTGCCCGCCCTGCCAGAGCCGCAGAGCATGCTCCGCAGTGGCCCACGCCTCGGTGATGCCCCGCCCTCCCTGATGCAAGGCTATGGCGATGTCGGCCCGATGGATCTCTCGCTCTTCCTGCACGGCAGCATCCTCAAAGACCAGAAACCCTCCACGCCGGCTCATTCCCCCACTCCCGTTCTGGCCCTGCGTGACCTCTCCGCTGACATCGTCCAAGCCCTCCTCGACACGCCCGCAAACGAACTTCTCATCGACCCTCAAAACCTCATCCCCGAAATCACCCGGGGTGATGTCGAGCGCCTGCTCACCTTTCATGCCGGGGAGTCCGCCATCCGGCTCCACCTGCTCGTGCTCGATGCGGATCAAAAGCTGCCCGACACCTTTGACCTCGCCCGTCTGGCCCACGGAGTCCTCAATCGCCAGCCCTCCTGCCTCGCCATTTATCCTCTCGGTGAACCCTGGCGCGCACGCCTGCTCCTCTCCCAGTCCGTCCACTCCGCCACCACCTCCGCAGGTCTCGCTGACATGGCCGCCGACTGCATCCGCGACGCGCAGCAGGCCGAGGAGCCAAGTGCCCAGTTGCAACGCTACGCCGTCCGTCTCT
>CAYMHJ010000059.1:24734-25168 GCA_964390165.1 uncultured Prosthecobacter sp.
TGACGAAAACACCCGCCAGGGATGTCGGCAGCAACCCACGCCTGCTCGAAGTCGTCGGCCCGGACACCAGCCCGGCGACTGCATCCGCAGCCATCGACATCCGTTTGTGGCTGGCACTCGCCGCCACCGCCGTATCACTGCTCGCCTTGATCGCCATTCTCCTGCTCAGACGCCATCCCTCCCCCCGCAGGAACACCCAATCCTCAGACACATGGATTTTGCCGGAGCCCGAGGTCGCACCTCGTCTCGGCGGCGCTTTTTCTGGAGGAGCCGGGGTGGTCGCGTCGTTCAAGTCATGAATTCATGCCATGTGGCATGAAGCATCCTGATCTTTCCCATGGGTTAGTTCGCATCACATCCACTTTGCGCTCGCCCACCGTATTCCTTTCCTGCTAAACATCCGGCCCGCCAACCACCACGCATGTCCAAAAATC
>CAYMHJ010000060.1:0-25092 GCA_964390165.1 uncultured Prosthecobacter sp.
GGGCAACAACGATGGTGGACATAAATGGGCCGCGAGTGTGGCAGGAGCGCACATCGGTGCAAGCCCGCTCATGCACATCAAAAGGATAAGAGACGGTTTGCTACAGGATTCACAAGATTTGAGGATTCACAGGTCTGAAAAAAATCCTGCTCATCCTGTGAATCAGGTCAATCCTGTGACCGCGGCCATGATCTACCATTAGATGCCGAGTGGATGTCGCATCTCACCAGCCGCCGCCCATGGCTTTAATAAGGCGGACGGTGGCGGCGAAGCGCTGGGCGGTGATCTGGGCACTCTGGCGGTGGAGCTGGAGGAGGGTGCGCTCGGCATCGAGCAGCTCCAGGTAGCTGAGGCTGCCGCTTTCGTAGAGGGAACGGATCAAAGCGGTGGACTGGGTGGCGGCGGCGAGGGCTTCACTTTGCGCGGCGGCCTGCTCGCGGCGGCTGCGGATCTGGGTGAGGCTGGTCTCCACATCCTTCACCGCGCCGAGCACGGCCTGACGGTAGTTCGCGATGGCTTCCTCGCGTGCGGCTTTGGCCTGACGAACTCGGGAACCGATGAGCACGTAGCCCGTGAGTGGCAGACTGATCTCAGGGCCGATGGACCAGACTTTGCTGTCGGCGCTGAAGAGGTAGCTGGATTTCAGGCTGAGGAATCCGGCGTCGCCAGTGAGCTTGATGGAGGGAAAGTAATACGAGGTGGCCACGCCAACCTCGGCATTGCGCGCGGCGACGATGCGCTCCGCAGCGGCGACATCGGGGCGACGCTCCAGCACCTCGGCAGGAATCCCGGCTGGCACGGCGGGCGGTGAGCCGGAGATGGGGCGCTCGGCGATGGTGAAGGTGCTCGCGGGTTCGCCGCAAAGGATGGCAAGGATGTCTGCGGTCTCCTGACGCAGGCGCTTCACATCGGCGAGCTCGGCTTTGCCCGTGGCCAGCTCGGTGCGGGCGCGGGCGAGATCGACCTCGGGGATGGTGCCTGCTTTGAAACGCTGCTCGATGAGCCCGAGCGAGCGGGTGCGGAGTTCGTTCGTCTGACGCAGCGCGGTGACTTCGGCATCGTAGGCGCGCAGCAGGAAGTAGCTGGAGGCGACATCACTGGTGAGCGTGAGCATGACGCCGTGATAGTCGGCGATGCTGGCCTGCGACTGAGCGCGGGCGGATTCATAAGTGCGGCGGACTTTGCCCCAGAAGTCGATCTCGTAGCTGAGGTCGAGCACGTCGCGGAAGGTATTGATGTGTGAGGAGGGGATGCTCACGGGCACGGGCGTGGGCAGATTGCCAGAGGTGCGCTCGCGCTTGCTGTTCGACTTGATGCGGATGTCGGGGAAGAAATCTGCCGAGGTGCCGCGTGCTGAGGCACGGGCTTGATCGACGCGTGAGACAGCGGCCTTGAGGCTTTGATTGTTCGCCAAAGCACGCTCTTCGAGGCGGTTGAGTTCGGCATCGTGAAAGGCCTTCCACCAGTCGCCTCTGGGCAGATCATCCTTCGGCACCGCAGGCTGCCAGCGCCACTGGGCGGGCATCACGGGCGTGAGGTCCGGCTTCTCGTAGTTCGGGCCGGAAAGGCAGGCGCTCAGCGTGAAAGTGAGTGAGATGAGCAGGAGGCGGGACATGAGCAAAATCAGGCAGGAGTGGGAAGAGCAGCTTCACGAGCCGAGCGACGTGCGGCGCGCTTTTTAGCACGGCGGCGACGCCATTCGACGACGTCATCGAGCAGCGAATAGAAGACCGGTGTGGCGAGCAATGTCAGCAAAAGCGAGAGCGTCTGGCCGCCGATGATGACGCCGGAGGTGGCGGTGTTGAAGGCAGCACCGATGCCTTTGGAAAGCATGAGCGGAATCATGCCAGCCACGAAGGCGGCGGTGGTCATGAGGATGGGGCGGAGACGATCTTTGTTCGCCTGAAGGATGGCATCGAGCCGGTTCATGCCATGCGCACGGAGCTGGAGTGTGTGGTCGATCTGAAGGATGCCGTTCTTCTTCACCACACCGAAAAGCACGAGGATACCGAGCGTGGAAAAGATGTTCAGCGACTGCCCGAAAACGATGAGCGAGAAGATGGCAAAGGGCAGCGTGAGCGGCAGCGCGATGAGGATGGTGAAGGGATGAATCCACGACTCAAACTGCGCGGCGAGGATGAGATACATGAAGATGAAGGCCATCGAGAACGCGGTGACGAAAGCGATGCTGGCGCGCTTGAGTTCCTTCGACCTTCCTTCGGGACCCATCGCGTATTCGGGCGGCAGGTTTTGTCGTTTCAGGATGGCTTCGATCTCGCTCATGATCTCGGATTCACCGAAGCCAGGCGCAGGGTTCGCGGTGATGGTGACTTGTCGGCGACGATTGGCGCGGTCGATCTGCGCGGGGCCTTCGCGTGGCGTGAGTGTCACGAGATTCGAGAGCGGCACAGGCGGACCTTTGAGCGAAGGCACGGAGAGTAGTTGCAGAGCTTCGGTGCTGTTGCGGTAAGGTTCTTCGGAGCGCAGGTGGATGTCATACTGCTCGCCGCCTTCATCGTAGGTCGAGACATCCGCGCCGCCGACGAGCAAACGCAGCGTGGCGGAGAGATCGGCGATGTTCACACCGAGTTGCCCGGCCTTGCTGCGATCCACCACCGCGCGGATCTCGGGCTTGCCGCTCACCAGCGTGGTATCGACATCGCGGATGCCGGGGATTTTCAGAATGTCCGGCATCGCCGCGCCTACCGCCTGGCTAATGCGGTCGAGGTCGGGTCCGCCGACAAGATACTGGATGTTCGCGCTGGACTGGCCGGTATTGAAGGCGGGCACTTCGAGGACGTTCAGTCGCAGCTCAGTGGGATACTTTGGGATGATCTCCGTGCGCACGCGATCCATCATCG
This sequence comes from uncultured Prosthecobacter sp., assembly GCA_964390165.1. Taxonomy (GTDB): domain Bacteria; phylum Verrucomicrobiota; class Verrucomicrobiia; order Verrucomicrobiales; family Verrucomicrobiaceae; genus Prosthecobacter. The sequence continues at coordinate 2,862 of CAYMHJ010000060.1, forward strand.
TTTGCTGCGTTTCCTGCCGCAAAGCCGGGTCGATGAGGCTGACGTAGATGCTTGCTTGGTTCGGCGTACGCTGGTCGTTGTCACCGATGCTCATGAGCGTGTAGGCCACACCGGGCAGACTGCGGATGTCGCGAGCGACTCGCTCCGCAGTGATGTCTGTGGCAGCGAGACTGGTGCCTTCGGCGGTGCGCAGCGTGACTTGAAACTGCGCTTCTTCATTCGGCGGCAGCAGCGCTTTTTGCACCTTCTTCATCAGAGGTCCGATGGCATACAGCGAGCCGAGACAGAGCAACACGACGAGCCAGCGATGACGCATGGAGAAGCGCAGCACGATCATGTAGAGCGCCTCCAGCGGATGATAAAAAAGGTTCACCAGCTTTGCCATGGAGCGCTCCAGCCAGTTCGGGCGCGTGATGCTCAGCATACGCGCGGAAAGGCTGGGCGTGAGGGTGAAGCTGACGATAAGCGACACGACAATGGCGAAGGCCATGGTGTAGCCGAAGCTACTCAGGAACTTTCCAACGATGCCGCTGAGGAAGGCCACGGGCACGAACACCGCCAGCAAGGACAGCGTCGTCGCCATGACCGCCATGCCGATCTCTTTGGTGCCGTCGATGGCGGCCTGGAAGGGCGGCGTTTTCTTTTCGTCGATGTGCCGGAAAATGTTCTCCACGACGATGATGGCATCATCGATCACGATGCCGACCGCGAGTGCGAGCGCGATGAGGCTGATGGAATTCAGCGTGATGTCCGCCGCCCACATGATGCCGAAGCTGGCGATGATGGAGGTGGGAATGGCGAGCGCGGAGATGAAGGTAGCGCGCACATTGCCGAGGAAGAAAAGCACGACGATGGCCGCGAACAGCGAGCCGAGCACGAGATGCTCCTTCACTGCATCCGTGCTGGTGCGAATGACGAGGGAGTTGTCGCGCACGATCTTCACCTCGTAGCCTTTCGGCAGGAATGGCCGGAGTTCATCAATGCGCTCCGTGACGGCATCGACGACCGCGATGGTGTTCTCGCCCGATTGCTTTCGCAGTGAGAGCGTGACGGTGGGCACGCCATTGAGCCGAGCCACGGTTTGCAGTTCCTCTGCGCTGTCCTCGACGCGGGCGACATCGCTCAATCTCACGAGGCTTCCGCCAGCCTCGCGAATGACGAGGCGCTGGATGTCCTCAAGGTTCTCTGCTTTGCCAACGATGCGGAGACCTGCCTCATGCGCGGCATTCTTCACCATGCCGGAGGGGATCTGCACATTCTGCATCATCAGCGCGCGCTGCACGTCGAGCGCGGTGAGATTGAAGGACTGGAGGCGGATGGGATCGAGCCAGATATTGATCTGCCGCTTCTGCCCGCCGAGCAACGTCACCTGACCTACTCCGGGCACGCTTTCCAAACGACGACGCAGGACCTTGTCGGCATACTCGGTGATGTCGCGCGTCGGCTTGTCCGCAACGAGAGCGATGCTGAGGATGGGCGTGGCATCGGGGTCGAGCTTCTCGACGATGGGCGTGTCCACATCATCCGGCAGCGTGGCGATGATGCGGTTCACGCGGTCGCGCACTTCCTGCGCGGCGACATCGACGTTTTTTTCCAAAAGGAAGACGACGAAGACCTGCGAGATGCTGTCGCTGGAGACCGAGCGGAGCTGGTCGATGCCGCTCACGGTGTTCACCGCTTCTTCGATGCGATCAGTGATCTGCGTCTCGATTTCCTGCGGCGTGGCACCGACAAGTCGCGTGGTGATGGAGACGGTGGGGAAGTCCACTTTCGGGAAGCGGTCCACGGGAAGGCGGGTGTAACCCAGCACACCCACGACGACAAAGACCAGCACGATGACGCTGGCGAAAACGGGGCGTTTAACGGAGACGGCGGCGAGCCACTGCATGTGCGTCGTGAGTTAGGGTTTGAGAACGACAGGCACACCGTCGGCGGCACTCGCGTCAGGATTGAGGACCACTGACTCGCCATCTGCGAGGCCCTGGCGGATCTCGATCCAGTCCTCCCGCGTCTCGCCTATCTCGACGAGGCGTTCTTCGAGCTGGTCTTGGCGAATGATGAAAAGCTTCCGCCGCGTGCCTTCGATGCGCAGCGCGGCAGCAGGCACGGCGACGGCCTTTTCATCGCCGGTGATGAGCCGCGCCTCGGCAAACAAGCCTGGCTTCAAGCGCCCATCCTGATTGTCCACGGCGGCTTCGACCAGCAGATCGCGCGATGCCTCACGCACGGCAGCACCGATGAAGTTGATCTTGCCCTGGAAGCTCATCTTTGGATAGGCCGAGACACTGAACTCGACGAGCTGCCCCGGCTTCACTTTGCCAACAGCCGCTTCGGGAACATTCACGACGAGGCGCAGCGTGGCGGTATCGACCACTCGTGCGACCGGCTGACCGGGCCGCACATACTCGCCCGGCGAGACAAGTCGCTCCGCCACGGTGCCTGCGAAGGGCGCGGGAATGACGGCGTCTTTGACCGACTTCTCCGCCATGTCACGGCGCGCTTCCGCAGCGGCGAGCTGGGCTTCTTTGGCGGCGGTGTCGGTGCGCAGACGATTGAAGTCCGCCTGGGCGATGGCCTTGGATTCGGCGAGAGGTTGGTTGCGCTGGAGTTCGCTGCCCGAAAGTTCAGACTGAGCCTTCGCCAACACCACGGAGGCTTCGGCTTCACGCAGCGTCATCTGCGCGACGCGCTCGTCGAGCTTCACGAGCACATCGCCAGCCTTCACCACGGCTCCGCGTTCGACGGGTGTGGACTCGACTTTGCCCGCCGCATCGGAGGCGACCATGGCATCCCACTCGGCCTGGAGCTGACCCGTCACCCGCAGGAACCGCGGCATCAGTCGCAGCTCCGCTTTCACGGCTTTGACTTCGATGGGCTTCGCTGGCGGCAATGCGGGCGCGCTTTCCGCCGCAGGCGGTGGCTTGTGGCAGGCAGTGAAGCTGAGCATCGCGACGATGGCAGCGTGGATAGCGGAAGGTCTCATGGTCAAAGAGGTTATTTTTTGGCCTCAGCACGCAGTCCGGCGAGCGCGTGCAGGGCGAAGTCAGCGATGCCGGAGGCGAGTCGCTCAATGTCAGGTTCGGTCTTCGGAACAGGCGGCCCGAGTCGGTCGATGAAGACACGCCCGTGATCGAAGTGGACGCACAAGCCGACGATGTGATGAGCGAGCATCTCGCACTGCATGTCGGGCTCTGGCTTGCGCAAAACGGCGGCGATGATGCGGTGCAGCTCCTCGTGGAATGGCCGCACCACGAGCTTCAAAAACTCCCCCAGACACGCGGTCGGCTGCCGCATCTCATGCGCCACGAGCTGGCCGAGCACGGGGTTTGAGGCGCGCTTCAGCAAAACGAAGCGCAGACAGAAGCGAATCCACAAACGCAGCGTCTCCTCGGGCTTCATCTCGCTGCTGAGCGTCACCTGCGGCTCATGCTCCAGCGCGCGTCGGTGGCTCTCCACCAGCACCTCGCGGTAGAGTCCCTTTTTGTCCCCGAAGTAATACTTCACCGAAGCGAGGTTCGCCCGCGCCTTCAGGCAGATCTGCCGCAGGCTGCCTTTGTCGAAGCCCTCGCGCGCGAAGATCTGCATCGCCGCCAGCAAGAGCCGCTCCCGCCGTGCTTCGGGGTCGCGTTCGCGTGGAGCAGAGTTTTGAGACATGCGTTTATAAACAGGTGTTTAACTCGGTGCATGAGGCCGCTTGGTCAAGGGGGTTGTTGGCCGTTACTTCACCGGTTCACCGAGGTGATTCTTGAAGAAGGCGGCGGCGATGTCCACGGTTTCGGCGCACCACGGGTCGCTCATCCAGAAGGGATGCGGGGCGTCTTTGAGCGTGTGGACGGAGGTCTCGATGCCGAGTGCTTTCAGTTTCTCCATCATCTCGGCTCGGCCGATTTTGAGGGAGTCCTTTTCACCCTCGATGAAGATGGTCGGCGGCACGCCGGCGCGGACGTGAGTGATGGGTGAGACGGCTTTGTACAGCTCCGGTTTGTCCTGCGCGGTGGTTCCGAAGAAGAGCACGGCGCCTTCGTTGGTCTTCTCGGCATTCGCCGCCAGAATGTCCTGCGGGGCGGCCATGACGACGGCGGCTTTCACGGCACTGGACTGGTCTTTGAATGGCCCTTCGCCCTCAAACTCGGTCAGGCCGGTGGTCATGGCGGTGAGGCCGGACAAATGCCCGCCTGCGGAGCCGCCCATGCAGCCGATGCGCTCGGGGTCGATCTTGAGTTCCTTCGCGTGGGCGCGCAGGCAACGAAGTGCGGCTTTGCAGTCATGGATCGCGGCGGGATACTTCGCTTCGGTGGACAGGCGATAGCTCACCATCGCGGTCACGAAACCGCGCGCGGCCAGCCGTTCCATCATGGGTTTGTCGGCCTCGACTTGGCGCGCCTTCCAGCCACCGCCGTGGATGTCGAGGATGCAAGGCCAGGTGCCTTCGCCTTCAGGCACATAAACAAACAGCTCCACCGTGTGCTCGGGATACTTGGCGACCTCGATGGTCTTGAAGGTGAAGCCGTCCGGCGTCTTCGGCAGGAGCTTTTTCCACTTGGGGGCAGCGCTGGCGGGCTTGGGATCTGCCGCCAGAGCTGCGGAGGCGATGACGAGCAGGGAAAGAAGGAGGCGTTTCATGAGTCGATGAGAACGCCGGGCAGCTCCGTGAGCCATCACGAATCTCTTCAGCGGCTCAGACTTCCTCCTCGAAGACCTCTTCTTCCTCCTCATCGTCGTTCAAAAGGATGCGGATGGAGCGTTCTTCGAGGGCGTCGCGGACATCGAGGATGTCTTGCGGTTCTACCTGGAGGCAGAGGCCGGGAGGCGCGCGGCGAGTGTTGAGTCGCTCGACCTGGAGGCGCTCCAACTGAAAGCCGAAGCGTCCGTAAAAAGGGATGACCGGCGTGCTGGCGCGGGTCCACAGCTCGATGGGGCGCTCGTCCGTCTCCAGCAGGGCGATACGTGCGGCCAGAAGTGTGGTGCCAAAGCCACGGCGATGATACTCGCGATGCACCATGCCATGCATGAGCCAGGCGTTGTCCGAGTCTCCGACAAGCTCCAGCCCGCCGCAGCCGATGACATCGCCCGAGTGCTCGATCACGAGGTAGTAAGAGGTGCCGGTCTGGAGGAAGTCGGTGAAGTTTTGCAGGCCTTCGGGGGAGAGAAAGTCGGGCTCGTTGGAGCGATAGACCTCCAGGCAGGCCTCCAGGTCTTCGGGCTGATATTGGCGGATGCGGCAGGCGGCGAGCTTCGGCACGATGGCCTGCATGAGAGGGGAAAGCTCGTCGAGGGGGAGGTCTTCTTCGTCTTCTTGGAACATGGGTGGAGTTGGAATAGGTCAGACGCCAATCGCCTTCGCCGCCCATGCGATGACGAGCGGCGTGGTGACGATGCTGACGACGGTGGTGGAGATGACGCACTGCACGGCGGTGGGACCGTGGCCGCCGTAGTGGCGGGCGATCATGATGTTAAACACGGCGCTGGGCATGGCGGCCTGGACGACGAGGATGCGCTTCAGCTCCAGGCTCAGCGGCAGCCACCAGGCGCAGGCGAGGAAGGCCACGGGAATCACTCCGAGCCTGAGCAGAGGAGAAAGCACGGCGACGGACCAGCGGATGCGCTCCTGGCCCCAGATGTCCCCGATGGTGGCACCGATGATCAGCACGGCCAGCGGCACGGCGCAGGCACCCATCATGCTGAAGGTGCGGTGGGCAAACTCCGGCACATGGACATGAAGGCCGGTGAAGTTCAGCAGGAGGGAGAGCAGGATCGTCAGCACCGGCGGATTCAGTGCCAGCTTCCAGGGCGCGTTGCCGAGGCCTGTCAGTAGGCCGACGCCTGCCGTCCAGCAGGCCAGCTCCACACCGAGGGTGAAGGTGAAGAGCACCCCGAGCGTGCCTTTGTCAGGAAACAAGGCGGTGACGATGGGGATGGCCACGAAGCCGTAGTTTTGCAGGCCGGACGAAACAGCAAAGGTGCGGCGGCCTTCGTGCTTTTGTAACCCGATCAGAGGCGCTGCAAAGTAGGAGACGGCGATGCCCAACGCGACAAGTCCAAAGCCAAGTCCGGCGGCCACGAGCACGGGCAGCGGCTGCATCACCGATTCATTGCCGACGACGCGCTCCAGAATGAGGCAGGGCGTCAGCAGTGCTACGCAGAGCCGCATGACTCCGGCATCCACGGCGGCGGGCAGCAGGCCCGTTTTTCGCACGGTGAACCCTGTCGCCATCGTGAGATACACGGGCAGGACGACGGTGAGGATGCTGGCAAAGTCGAGCATGAAGGGGGGGCGCGCATGGTGGCGCGTTCGGATGCCGAGGCAAGCCTCAGCGTGGCTCGATCCGCAGCGTGCGGCGGACGGTGTAGGGCAGGGTCAGTTTCAGAGTCGCGGGCGTGTTTGCCTCAGCGGTGACGGGACCGGTGAAAGCGAAGCTGCCGTTCACCGTGGTCTCGACATCCAGCTTGTCTTTTAGCCGACGCAGAATCGTCGCGGTGAAGGTCGCGCTGCTGCTGCCGGCGAAGGTGGGCTGCTCGACTTTCAGCGTTCCACGCACGGAAATGCGGGCATGGGGCTCGCCCCGGACATCCTCCACAGCCTCCAGTGTGCAGTCGTAGCCCGTGAGCACGGGCACACCCTTCGCCTTACCACGTGGTGCTGGAAATTCGGTCTTCCAGGTCTCTCCGACGGTGCGTTGCTGGCTGCCGATGCCTGCTGGCAGGAGGTCCATCAGCGTGGTCAGCCAACTGAGTTTGACGAGGGCGGAGTTCAGCGTGTTTTCAGGCTTACGATCCTGCGGTTCATACATCCACACGCCAAGCCGCTTCCGCGCGTGAAGGTGCTGCCGGACCAGGATGCCGGGCTTCTCCTCGATGGCGGGAGGATTGGCAAAATACACCGCCAGATCCTCGGCGTGATCCTCCACCATCACGTCCTCGTTTTCCGCACCTTGCACCCGGCGGCGGAGATTCACCCGCTGATGGTAACGAGCCGCCAGCGACTGGACTCCCTTCGCCGACTCCACTTTGTATTCGCCCTCGTTCATCTGCAAAACCCGCTCCTCCAGCAGCACCGTGCCCGCACGCAGCGGTGCTAGGGCGATGTCTGCACGCGCCTTGCGTTCGGGAGGCGCGGCCTGCAAGGGGATGAGGGTCAGCGCCCCCAGCAGCAGGATCATGGATCGTGGGAAAAGAGGGCGCATGGTGCCGCAAGAAACGCCGCTGCCACCACTGGCTTTCCACAGGAATGTGACCGCCAATCTTCTTGCGCGCATTTTCCCCCGCCCGTAGCTTCCGCGCCCTACGCCACGCCCGCTCATTCCCCGCGTCCTTTTTCAGCCTCCCACATGCTCATCCGCAAGAAAGCTCATGCCCGCGCCGGTCTGGTCGGCAATCCCTCCGACGGTTACTTCGGCAAGACGATCTCCTTCATCATCCGAAACTTCGGGGCCGAGGTCACGCTCTTCGAGTCGCCCGAGCTGACCATCGAGCCGAATGAGCGGGATCACTCCGTCTTTGGCAGCATCGAGTCCCTGGCGCGAGATGTCCGCCAGCACGGTTACTACGGCGGCATCCGTCTGCTGAAGGCCAGCGTGAAGCGCTTCTTTGAATACTGCACGAAGCACAATCTGCCGCTCCACGGGCGGAACTTCACCCTCCGCTATTCCAGCGACATTCCGCCGCAGGTCGGCATGGCCGGGAGCAGCGCCATCATCACGGCCTGCTGGCGCGCTTTGATCGAATTTTACGGTGTCGATGTGCCGAAGCATCTGCTGCCAAGTCTAGTCCTCAGCGTGGAGAATGACGAGCTCGGCATCCCCGCCGGGCTGCAGGATCGCGTGATCCAGGGCTACGAGGGCGTGGTTTTCATGGACTTCAACCGCGCCCATGTGGAGAAGCTGGGCTACGGCATCTATGAAGAGCTGGACCCAGCTTTGCTGCCGAATGTCTATGTGGCCTTCACGAACAAGCTCAGCGAAGGCACGGAGGTCTTCCACAATGACATCCGGGGCCGCTGGAACCGTGGCGAGCGAGATGTGGTCAGCGCCATGTATCAATGGGCAAACCTCGCCCAGCGCGTGCGCGACATGCTGGTCGGAGGCCGTGGCCGCGAGATCGGTCCACTGCTCAATGAGAACTTCGACCTCCGCCGTCGGCTCTACAAACTCAGCCAGGGAAACATCGACATGGTCGAAACCGCGCGCGACTGCGGCGCGAGCGCCAAGTTCACCGGCAGCGGCGGTGCCATCGTGGGCACTTATGAGGACGAGGCCATGTTTGAGAAGCTGAAGGCCGCGATGGAGCCGCTCTGCGTGACAGTGATCAAGCCGCAGATCGTGTGAGGCGGCCGCTTTCGCGGCCCGCCTCGTTCCGATTCATCAGCCGTCCATGTTCCAGCCTTCGCGATATTCCTTCGTCATGAAGGCATCCGCTTCCGGCGTGTCAGGGCTCTTGCCCGTCTTGCCGTCGTACTGGATCTTTTTGCCCACGCGATAAGCCACCAGCCCAAGGAGCATCATTTCGATCATGTTCGCGCTGTAGCCGAAGTCGCAGGCCGTGGGCTTCGCGGGGTCGCGGCAAGCATCGAACCACTGCTTCTGGAAGTGGCCGACTTCGGGGAGCATCTCTTCTTTCTTGCGCGGCTTGTAGTAGCTCATGTCGGCGTCATCACCGAAGGGCATGATGATGCGAGAGTCGAAGTCGGAGATGATGAAACCTTTCGTGCCTTTGAACATCGCCCCGTGGCCGATCTGGGTGAGATCGATCGACTTTTTCGGCGTGCGCGGCATCGCCCCGCCCTGATACCAACTGATGGAGATCGGTCCGCGCCAGTCATTGGCCGGATGCTCGAAGTGGGACTCGCAGTTCACCGGCGTCACGTCGGAGTTGAAGGCCTCGCCTTTCGCATCAGCCGAGGTTGGCAGCTTCGCATCCACCGCATTCCAGAGCAGGTCCATCGTGTGGCTGCCCATGTCGCCGATCTGACCGGCGCCGAAGTCCCAGAACATGTTCCAGGACAGGCAGTTCGCCCCAGCTCCACCGGAGAAGTAGGCCGGATTGTAGGGATGGAAGGGTGCAGGCCCGAGCCAGAGGTCGTAATGGAAGCCCGCAGGCGGCGCGCCTTCCTCCGGGAAGTAGCCCGGCTTCGCGATCTGGCGGTTGCCCCAGGCATAGGCGGCCTTCAGTTCGCCAATGGCACCATCGCGGATGAGTTCCTTCACACGGTTAAAGTTCGGCTGCGCGTGGCGCTGCATCCCGACCTGCGTCGCCAGCTTGCCTTTCTTTGTTTCCCAGGTCGCACGCACCGTGCGTGCTTCGTTCACCGTGATGGCCAGAGGCTTTTCGCAATAGACATGCAGGTCGCGTTTCAGCGCCCAGTTGGCGATGAAAGCATGGGTGTGGTCCGTCGTGCAAATCACCACTGCATCCAGCCCTGGATGATCCAGCGCCTTGCGCCAATCGACATAGGTCTTCGCATTCGGGAAGCGTTTCAGCGCATCGGGGAAGCGCGCCTCATTCACATCGCAGAGCGCCACCACATTTTCCTCCGCTATGGAGTCATAGTGCGCCAGCCCGCGGCCCCAGACACCGATGAGGAGAACGTTGAGCTTATTGCTGGCCGCGTTTTGACCAAACAGCGGCCGAGTGATCATGCTCCCGGCGATAAGACCGGCAGCACCTACCAAACGACGACGAGAAAGAAGAACAGGTTGGGTTTTCATGGCGGAATCAAGACGATGGCAGAGCCGACTTTCCTTCGTTCACTTTCGAAGTGATGCGAAACTGCGCCTTGTCCTGCGGCGTTCTTTGCAGCTAGCATCTGACCATCGCATGAAAATCCACGCCCTCTTCGGCCTCCTTTTCGCCTCCAGCCTGTCCGCCGCCACGCTCACGCAACCTCTCGCCGACATCCGTGCGGTTGAAAAAGAAGGCGCAGGCAATGAAAAAGCCACCGCCGCCTGGCAGCAGATCGCCAAAGCCGATCCCGCCGCACTGCCGGAAATCCTCGCCGCTATGAATGGGGCCAATCCGCTCGCCGAAAACTGGCTGCGTGCCGCTATCGGCGTCGTCGCGGATCAGGCCATCGAGGCAAAGAAGCTGCCCGTCGAGGCGGTGCAGGCTTTCCTCATGGACACAAAGAACAGTGCCGGACCTCGCGTCGTCGCCTTCGACATCATCCAGCGTGCGAAACCCGAGCTGGCCGAGAAAATCACGCCGCAACTGCTCGAAGACCCCAGCAGCGAACTCCGTCGCCATCCGGTATCCAAGCTCACCAGCACTGGCGATGAAGCGCTGGCGCAGGGCAAGAAGGATGCCGCTTTGGCCGCCTTCCAGCAGGCCATGAAGGGCGCACGCGATGAAGACCAGATCAAAGACCTCGCCAAAAAGCTCAAGGACCTCGGCAGCCCCGTCGATCTGCCGACACATTTCGGTTTTGTGCGCAGTTGGAAACTGATCGCCCCCTTCACGAACGTCGAGCGCAAGGGCTTTGACACCGTCTTCCCGCCCGAAGAGAAGATCGACCTCACCGCCAGCTACCCCGGCAAAAATGCCGAGGCCAAATGGATCGACTACACCAGCACGGACGAGTACGGCCAGATCGACTTCAACAAGCCCTACACCATGCTCAAGGAGGTCACCGGCTACGCCTACACCGAATTTGAGTCCGGCGAAGAGCGCGAAGCGCAGATCCGCCTTGGCTGCAAAAACGGCTGGAAGGTCTGGCTCAACGGCCAGCTCATCTTCGCCCGTGATGAATACCATCGCGGAGCCAAGCTCGATCAATACAAGCTCCCCGTGAAGCTCCAGAAGGGCAAAAACAAGATCCTCGTGAAGTGCTGCCAGAACGAGCAGACAGAGCAATGGACCGTCGAGTGGCAATTCCAACTCCGCATCTGCGACGACACCGGCACGGCGATTTTGGCGAGGAGGGAATAGCAACCCAGGAAAGTAAACATCTACGAGGTGATCTCTAAAGGATAATTTCGAGATTTGCGCTTTCGACTGAATTGGCGTAGGCAACTGGTGTAATTGTTAGGTTTTTACAGGCATCATCTTTTATATGAAAAAATCAGCAGCAATCTTAATTATGTTTTGCTCTACAGCCGTCCGAGCTGCAGACACGACCCCACCTACTTTAGATATCCAGCACACCTGGGTGGAGAATGTCAGCGGCAAGACATACTTCAAGATGCTGTTGGATCCCAAGGACGATGTAGGCTTTACGCCCGATGCAGCCATTCAGTTCCGCAGTAAGCTAAACAGTGTGGCCGCATTGCCTGACAACACGCCGTGGAACACTTATCCATGGGTTCGCGGCACGGCTTTCGAAATTGCCTACAACTGCAAGTCCGTGATATTTGAGGTTCGTGCCATTGATGCAGCCGGGAATGTGTCTCCTCTGCAGAGACGCACTTTTGCTTCACCCTTCCCTTTAAGCTCGGCACCGAATCTTGATCCCAAGCTGGTCAGCGCGCTGCCCTTCACAGGCTCCGCCATCGACTGCCGCGGCCTGTTTTCCATGGACTTCGATGGCGAGGGCTCGGGAGATGACATCATGCAGATCGACCGCACTACCGGCCTAGTGAAGGTGAGACGTCAAGGTGCAGGAGGCGTTTTTACGAGCAACGGCTTTCAACTCACAGCCAACTCCATTAATGACAGCGCGGTAGCCGACTTCAATGGCGATGGCCGTCCAGACCTGGCCGTGGTGGTGGATGACACACTCAAGGTGTTCATGAATGATGGTGTGGTATCAGGAAACCTGCACTTCACAGAAACCCCGCCAGCAGGCATGGCGACCACCGGCATTTCCAAGGTGCTTTACTGTGCGGTCGGGGATGTTACCGGAGAGGGCAAACCGGACATTGTGATCAGCGGAACGGGTGATGACGGCATGGGTGGAACAAGAACGAGGATCGCCTGGCTGCTCAACAGCTACCAATTTCAACTCTCTGCCTCCAACTATGCGCTGCCTTCTGATGCCACTGGGGCGGGCCGCCTGGGCATCGGCGATGTGTCCGGAGATGGCTGGGCAGATGTGGTGATGGCTGACACCGAGAACAACGAGCTGGTGCTTTTCTATAACCGGGCCAACGGCTCTCTCGCCGGAGATGATGACGTGAATACTGACCTGCGCCCTGATCGTGTACCCACAGGTTATTCCTTGGGCGGCTTGCCAGCGGAATCCCTCGTCGTGGGTGATGTGACCGGAGATGGACGGGCCGATGCAGTGATCACCGCGCATTTCTTCGGTGCCACCGCCGCCGGAGGCGATGGCCCCACGGACACACGCGATCATGAGTTCTGGCAGTTGTTTGAAGGTCGCCCTCCCCAAGCACCGAATGGCCTGTCCGCAAACAACCTTTACCTCGTTGGCCCGAAAGGGCCCGTGGCCGCCGCCAGCACACCCTTCAAGTCTCATGTGATCCTTCAGGATCTCACGGGCGACCGTTTCCCTGAGATCGTGCTCACCAGTCAGTTCCAGCCAGGCACCAACGGCCAGCCTGCGGGAGGGGTTGAGGTGATTCGTGTGACCGCGAGATTGAATGAGGTGAACCTCATGACGCACCTAAATTTCACCCAGAGCGCATTCGGCACTGGCGTGGGGAATCCTCACCGCCTCGCAGCGGGGCGCTTTGGTATCAATGAAAAACGGGACATCCTGGTGGCCAATGGCGGCAATCCGCAGCTGCACTGGGTCTTCAATGTGTACACCCCGACTACCAAGCCTACGGATCTCCAGGGCGGTGCCTACACCTCGGCAGATCTGGGCGGCACAGCAGGACCCAACGGGGTTTACAGCTATTACGGTTATGCGGGCAGCGATATCTACTACACCGTCACTTACTCCAACAACACCACGACCGACTTGACCAACCTGGTGATCGAAAGCGCCCTACCTGCGGAGTTGCAATTAGTGAGCTCAGACGTCGGCGGTGTGGTGAGCGGCACCGGCGCCGCCCGCGTCATTCGTTGGACAGAGACGGTGGAGGCTTACTCAGCAGGCGTGAAAAACTTCCGGGTGAAGCTTGCCGCCACGGTCAAAACCAACGCCAGCATCGCTCCGAAGATCAGCCTGAAGCAGGGAACTAAGATTCTCGTGGCCTCTACTTTGCCATTGGTGAAGGTGGCAGCTCCGAACTTCACCGTGTTGCCAAACAGCCCCGGCCAGCCGTGGAGTTTCAATTTCAAACCCTTCGTTATTCCAGCAGGCATTCTCGTCACCGGCCTCCTGCAGACCAGCGTGGATGGCACGACATGGACCTCAATTCCCATGGGTATCATGACCCTGTCCAACGGTGTGTACTCCCGCACCGAGACAAATGTGCCCAGCACCGCCCGCTACTTCCGCGCCGCGCTCTTCTCGGAGGCAGGCTACAAATACTCCTCCGTCTTCAATAACTTCCTGCCGCCGACCACCGATCTGCGCGTGCAGACCAAGTCCCCGCCAAAGACCGGCCAAACTTGGACTTTCTCGGCCACACAACCCAGCACGGCGAACCGCGTGTACGTCCGCTTTCAATCCACCACGACGCCCTTTGTGGAAGGTTCCTGGACTGACCTCCCCATGTATGCGCCGCCGACTCGATCAAGTGCCAAATGGACTTCAAACACTTACAACATCCCTGCAGGACCGTTGCATTTCCGTGCTATCACCGCTGCGCCAGGCTGGGTGGACAGCATCTCTTATTCTTTCGGGCCCGTGAACGTGGAACAAACCCCGCCCACTCTGCCGCCCTTCACTTATTATCACATCGACTTCCAAGACCCTGCCAGAAACGGCAAGGCCGCCGCTTTCATGGCGACCTGCCCAGCTGTTCTCGGTCTCAAAGTTCGCTTCCAAACAAGGCTGGTGGGAGAGGACGATAACGCCTGGACCGACCTGACCGATGGGCAGACAACGGTGAGTGGCACCAAGTGGACCTTCATGACCGTCAACATGCCGGTCGGCAATCGTGAATGGCGGCCAGTAGCATCTGCCCCCGGCTATTTGGACAGCTCAAAGAGAACATCCGGCAAGTCTATCATTGATGCCATTTACACCTTCGAAGTTTTGCCTCCACCACTGCCGCAGATACAAACTATTTTTGGTTCCTTCACCACTCCGGCAGATGGCTCCGTGCAACGCACCAACGTTGATTTTCAAGTCGGCATTCAGCTCTTTGACTTCAATGGGGTGCAAAAGGTGACTCTGGAGTATGCCAAGCCCGGAGCAGCATTTAAAGCGGCTCCTGGTAATCCGGCTAACCCCGGAGGTGGCATCAATTACACGACCACGGTGCAGTTCACGGGCGAAGGGCCCTTAATGCTGCGCTGGGCAGTGGTGGATGGGTTCGACCCGTCCGCGACCTGTTATTCGGATGTGGTGACGATCACCGTTGGCCCTGGCACAGGTGGAACGTCTGGCCCCTCCTTCGTGCGCTATACAGCCAATAACGATTATTTCTCCAACACCTTCAAACAGGCGACTTTGACCTCGCGTGGTTCGATCCAGATCAAGGTCCGCATCGGCGATGATGCCAAGGTGCGCCGTGCCTATGTACATCGGGTGAATGCCGCCGGTGTGTATCAGGACACCGTCGGTGAGATGACACGGGTTTCCACTGCCAACCCCTCCGACTTCACCTGCACTGACACCAACATGTATGACGGTGACTACTATTACAGGGTCGTGGCGGATGACTATGATGGCAATGAAACCATCTCCCAATTCATTGGCGCCTACACCGTTACCACTCCCCTGCCGCCGCCGGCTCCGATTCATTTAGATATTGTCGAGACGTCGCGGTATGTCGCGCCGACGATTCCCGCCACGGGCAACTACAAATACATGCCGACGAACGCCTCCGGCAAAGTGACTTTCAACTACAGCGGCCTGCCCGCAGGAAGCACCCGCTTCGTTTCCTATCGCACAAATCCCGACACTGACTTCGTCTACACAGAGAAGACCGTCACAGCGAGGTCGGGGACCATCACCTTCAATGCCCCCGATTGGACTAAAGGCTCCCAAAACAATCATGGCGAGGGCCTATACATCATCAAAGCCTACCAAGGAGGCGAAGAGCTGACCGTCGGCACGGGAGTAAATACCTTCCGAGTTGGGCACGCCTGGAATCTACCCAATACCTTCACCAGCCTCGACTACGGGCTCTATTGGTTCAAAGACAAGAACAATGGCCTCAAAGGCTACAGCTCCGCCCAGGAGGATGAGTACTTCGACCACAGAAAACCCACTGTCATTTACGTGCATGGCTGGCAGCCAGGTGAAGTGAAGGTCCGCCGTCGCGAAAGCTGGCTGCGCCAGGACCACATCAAGGAGGCCGTCACTTATGACATGTGCAAAATTTGGAAAGATCAGGGCTACAACGTCGGCCTATTCAACTGGAACCAGTTTGGTAACGATGAGCTTTTGGGCGCACAGAGCACCATCTACTACATCCCAACTCATGGTGGTCTTCCTGCTGGGCACTCACTGATTCATACAACTCTAAATCCAGACGGTGAAAGCAGCAAAAAATACTATCGTGCTGGCAATAGCGGAGACATTGCTAACAAGACAGTGACGGATATTTTCCTTGATGAACTCGTTCGCTGCATGGGCGGCTATGTGCCGCACGAAACTGATAAAGAGTTCCGCATGATTGGTCACTCGCTGGGCACCCAGCTTGTGGGCCGCACCTGTGATGCCATTCGCAATAATCCCGGCTGGGGCATCCCGCTGCCCACCCGCGTATCCCTTCTTGAGCTGGCGCAGATCAACGGTCTCGACCCCAGAGGTATCAACATCCATGACGTGCAGAAGGCTTATCTTACCGGGCTCAAAGATGCCTATGTGGCTATCGACATTTACCAAAGCACCGACCTTCAATCCATTCTCGGCATCAATCTCGCCTTCGTCGGTGACATCCATGACATGTGCGCCTACTCGCGCTGGAGGCCGGACTTCATCACACCCATCAACTGGAGCCTGGATGTATTTGAGAAGTCAGTGCTTCACGCCGTGTTCCAAAAATCCCACAACGAAATCCCACGCTGGTACATGCAGTCCTTCAAATATAAACCAAAGGCCTTTGAGGCTTGGGTCTACCGTGGAGTCAACCTCTTCGCCCACGACCAACATGTGGGTGATGCGCTGTCCGCCAGCACCTCCTACGATGACGTGCGTGACCTGATGTATGGGAACTACTACTTCGAGCAAAGCGAGGGCAAGAACACCCCAAAAACCGAGAAGGAACCCGAGTCAGGCATCCTGGATGACAAGTTCGAGAGAAAAGTAGGGCCTTGATGGAGCAGTATCCGAATGATCAGCGTCATAAATGTGCCAATCCTTGGCTGTAAATTACTCCGTTGTGATTAGAAGCTTTCGACATCTATCGCCGCCGCATCATGACAGGTGGCTGCGGGCTATAGACTCATTCCAACATTTGAGCTGCAGGAACACAAACCTTCGGCTCAAGCCGAAACACAATCCAATCGGCAGTCAGGTCGCTTGCCCGAATTTTTAGGGCATTATCACCGAAGGTGAGCCCTTAAATCTACGGTGACTTTGGGCACAAGCTGACTGTATTATCCACCGTATAGATAATCATCCGACCATGAAGCCCGCACTACCTATTCTCTCAGCATTTGTCATTGTGCATTCGTCATTCTGCGCCGCCGCCGACTGGCCGCAGTTCCGTGGTCCGAATGCTTCCGCCGTTTCCACCGAAGCTGCCGCTCCAGGCCCCAAGGTCGCCATCGACTGGAAGGTGGAGCTGCCGGGGCGAGGGTTGAGCAGTCCGATCGTTGTGGGAGATAAGGTCTTCGTCACCTGCTCCAGCGGGCCGGATCAGGCTTCGTTGCATGTCTTCTGCTTCAGCGCTGCCGATGGCAAGAAGCTCTGGGAACGCGTGATGAAGGCCACGGGCCGCACGATGGCGCACAACAAGACCAGCGTGGCTGCGCCGACACCTTGCAGCGATGGCGAGCGCGTCTTTGCGCTGTATTCGTCGAACGATCTCTTCGCCTTCGACCTCGCAGGCAACCTGCTTTGGCTGCGTGGGCTCACCTTTGATTATGCCAATGCTAGCAACAGCCTCGGCATGGCTTCCTCACCCGTCGTCGTGGGGGACACACTCGTGGTGCAGAGCGAGAACGACAGCGAATCCCTCGCCGTCGGCATTGATGTGGCGACAGGCAAGAACCGCTGGAAGAAGGAGCGCCCGAAAGCGGCGAACTGGTCCAGCGCCGTCGTCTTCAAAGGCGCGGTCGCTTTGCAATCCAGCAAAGGCCTCACTGGCGTGAACCCGCGCACGGGCGAGGTCGAGTGGGACTACACCGACGGTGCCTCCACCACACCCAGTTCCGCCGTCACCGAAAATGCGATCTACGTCCCCTCCAACGGCGTCACAGCCTTGACCCCCGAGAAAGGCTCCGTCTCCCAACTCTGGCGTGCCAGCGGCCTGAAGCCCGGCACCGGCAGCCCCCTCGTACTTGGCGATTCGCTCTACGTGCTCAACGGAGCCGGTGTGCTCGTGAAAGCCAGCCTAGCCAATGGTGACGAAGCCTGGAAACTCCGCCTCAAAGGACCCATGAGCGGCTCCCCCGTCGCCGCCGGCAAATACATCTACATTGCCAGCGAGCGCGGCGATTTCCAAGTCGTCGATACCACCGCCAAAGAAGGCGAAGTCATCCACACCGTCGAGCTCAAGGAAACCATCCTCTGCACGCCTGCCATCAGCAATGGTGCGGTGTATGTTCGCAGTGACAAGACGCTCTGGAAGCTGAAGTGACGTTTTCGTCACGCTTGGTCTTTTGCGTCGCGGGCAGGATGCCGCATCGCAGCGGCCCGTGACGCAACTCCTCCTCATCGACACCATCGGGCCGTTCTTTCGCGGCTACGAGCGGCGTGTCATCAACTGGTCGAAGATCCCCTGGGATCATGCGGGCAGGCAGGGCGCGGCCTGGTGGGAGAAGGTCTGTCAGGATCTGAACATTCTGGCCCGGCAGGCGGCGGTGTGGGGATTCAATGCGGCGTCCATCGACGATCTCGCGCATCTCGCCGATCATCCCTACATCGAGCCCGAAGTGCGGCATCGCATCGAGCGTTACCGTACGGAGATGCGGCGCTGCTTCGCCGTGCTGAAAAACGCGGGCCTCAGCATCCATGTGACGATGGATGTCTTCTCCTCCACGCCCTGGCTGGCAAAGGGACTGCGCATCGCCAGCAAGTCACCCAACCAATATCTCGTCGATCTGCTGGACCAATTCTTCACGGACTTCCCCGAGGTGGAGGGCATCATCGTCCGCATCGGCGAATCGGATGGCAAGGATGTGAAGGACGACTTCCACAGTCAGCTCGTCATCAAGACGCCCGAAGATGCGCGGGAGTTCCTGCTCACCCTGCTGCCGGTCTTTGAAAAGCACGGACGCCGCATGATCTTCCGCACCTGGACCGTCGGTGCCTACCCCATCGGGGATCTGATGTGGCATCGCGACACCTTCACGCGTGTGTTTGGCGGCATCACGAGCTCCGCGCTCGTCGTCTCGATGAAGTATGGGGAAAGCGACTTCTTCCGCTACCTGCCGCTGAACCAAAACTTCTTCCGCACACCGCTGCCGAAGATCGTGGAGCTGCAGACGCGCCGCGAATACGAAGGCTGCGGCGAGTATCCCAGCCCCGTCGGCTGGCTCTACGAGCAGTATGCCCGCGAGCTGCGCCAGGCGGAGAATGTCATCGGCTGCATGGTGTGGTGCCAGACGGGTGGCTGGGTGCCCTTCCGCAGGCTCGCGTTCATCGATCCCGAAGCATTGTGGACGGATCTAAACACTTTCGTCACCATCCGCATCGTCAAAGATGGATGGCTCATGGAGGACGCCGTGCGCGCCTTTGCCAAAGAGCGTCATCTCGGCGATGCCGATGCGCTTTTAGAGCTCCTCCGCCTCGCCGACGAATGCATCCGCGAGCTGCTCTACATCGAGGAATATGCCCGGCAGAAGCTCTTCTTCCGCCGCGTGCGCATCCCGCCGATGCTCCAGGTCTATTGGGGAAACATTTTCGTTTCCCACAGCCTCCGCCGACTGCTCCGCTATTTCGTCCGCGATGCCGACGCGGCTTTGCGCAGCGCCCAGCGCTGCCTTGACAATCTCGACCGCATGATCCCGCTCGCCGAACGCGCCGGAGTGCCCGTGGCGGACATCGAGTACATGCGTGACACCTTCTGCCTGCTGGCGCTGGCGCGTGAATACTACTTCGCTGAAAATGCGCCCGACATCGAATCACGGCTCCTAAGCGCCAAAGCCGCCTACAAATCGAAGTATGCGAAACGTGGCCTGCGAGCGCGCTACCGGATGAAAACTGACTTCAAGCCGCTGCTGCTGAACCCGCGCTATCTCGCCTGGGCCGTGCAGTTCCTCATGCGGCGGCAGCGCGGCTATCGCGTGGTGGATCGCATCATCATCCTGAACGGACTCTCGCTGATCTACCGAGTCATCGCCGCCCGCAAGCCGACGCTGATCCCCGGCTTCGCCTCGAAGAGCGCGATGGGGGTGGATGTGGTGTTTAAATAGGAAGGCTGAGTTTTTTCCGGGCCTGGGTCATACAAAAGAACGACGCCATGGCGTTAGGCGCATGAACCGCGCTTCGGCGCCAGTCCAACTCAACCCATGAAACCAACCCAACGCACCCTGCTTGTGCTTCTCGGAGTAGCTGCCCTCAGTGGGGCCGCCCACGCTCAGGAGAATGCCCCGCCATCCCCTCCGGCGAATCCCGCACCCGATGCCGCGAAACCAGAACCACGGCGTGAACAGCCCGCTGAACGTCCCCAAGCGCCGGAAGCCCGACGTGGAGAGCGTGACGCTGAAAAGCCGCAGCCTGAAGCCAGCCGTGACGGACCACCTCGCCGTGGCCCGGCTCCACAAGCACGTGACGGAGGCCGCCCACAACCCGAAGCCAGTCGCGAAGGACCCCCACGTCGTGGCCCAGCGCCAGACTCACGCCGTGAAGGAGACCGCGACGGCCCGCCCAAATCACGCGAAGGAGAAAAACGGCCCCCAATGCAGCATGAAGGCCATCATGGCCGTGGCCCAGGCCCTCATGATGGAGATCGTGGTGACAAACACGGTCCTCGTGACGGCGAAAAACATCCTCCGATGCATCGCGACGGAGATCGTGACCGCCCTTCCGGTCCGCGAGATGGCGGCGAAAGAGGCCAGCCTCCCCATCATGGCCAACGTGGTGAGTTTCACGCGGATCGCGGACCTCGTGATGGAGATCGCGGACCGCAGCGCGGACCTCGTGACGGCTACTCTCAGGATCGTCACAAAGGGCCATCCAGGCAGCATTTTGACCGCAGGCATAGTCATTATGGACGCGGCATCGGCCCCTACTCACGTTTTGGTCAGCGCCCACAGCCGCCGCGTGGCCCGATGATGGGACGTGGTCCAGGTCCACGCGGACCTGAATTCCATCGCAAGGGACCGCCGCCCATGCATCGCGGCCATGATCAGCGCCCGCGCATGGATGAGCGCCGGAGTGACGGTCCGAAATCACGCCATGATCATGAAGGTGAAGACCGTGGTCGGCGCGAATATCGCGGCGCATAATCCACCGTCATATAGATCGAAAGCGGCTGAGGAAACTCAGCCGTTTTTTCTATGTCAGACCGGCGACGATGTCCGACACCGGACGCAAAATCGTGTCACCTGAGATTCGTGAAGGCAACGAAGTGAGGATGACGCAGGTCGTATCGGTGGCGGGATCGGCCCAGGCGAGCGTGCCCGTCGATCCGCTGTGGCCGAAGCTCTTTTCAGAGCAGCCTTTGCCGAAGCCAGCGGGTCCGATCATGAACCCGATTCCGCGGCGGGCTTCGAGACCGGGAGTATGGTTTTGAATCATGCGTTGGGCAGTTTCTTCTCGCAGCACTTTGCCGGGGGGATGCATGAAGCTGTCGAGAAACCGCGCCACATCGGCTGCGGAACCGTGTGCACCGCCCCATGGCGCGGCGAGGTTCCGCCAGTAGCTGCTGTTCCAATCCCAGGTGGCTGCCTCCGGATCACCCGCGCCGGATTCTGGCGCAGCATGTTCGGTTTGGCAGCGGATGGTGTCTTCAAACTTGAACCCGCCGAGACCGAGAGCCGTGCGCGTCATGCCAAGCGGCTGAAATATTTCCTTCGCGAGAAAATCGGGCAGCTTTGTCTTCGCGATGCGCTCCACGATCTCCGCCGCAAGCAGGATGCCCATGCTTTGATAGTGATACTTCGTCCCCGGTGCAAAGAGTAGTGGTGTGCGGATGGCACCGCGCACGAACTCCGCCAGCGGCGCGTGTTGGGAACGCAGTTCGGTGTTGTTTTCGAGTTGATCCGGTAAGCCAGAAGTGTGTGTCAGCAGTTGCTCGATGGTGATGTCCTTCCGCTCTCCTTCACTGAATTCCGGGATGAACTTCATCGCCTTGTCGCTCAATCGCAGCTCGCCGCGATCCACCAGCACCATCACGCCTACCGCCGTCATCGTCTTGGTTATGGAGGCTAGCAGGAAGATGGCGTCCGCATCCTTCGCGCGACCAAAGGCCTGCTGAAATGTATCCCGCCCGCGTCGCACATTCAGCACGGCGGATTCGAGCACTCCGGCATCGATTTGTTTTTGGATGATCTGGGCGGCTATTGGCATTCGATCTGCACTGGTGCTGTAGCTTCTCGTCGCTGCCAGACTGGCGAGCAATGTCATGAGGGAGCGGCGGTTCATTCTTTTGAGTCTGTTTTCTCGGGTTCCCTGGCCTGGATGATGAAATCAAAGAGCTGGCCGTAGCGTCTGCCATCAAGCGTGATGTCCATCGGAACCAATTGAACGCCGGCGGGCAATGTTGCGGTATCTGCGTTGAGTTTGACCTTGAAGCTCTGACGCGATTTCGGGCCGACGCTGCCCTCCAGCACGGCGGGCTCGGCTTTCACGCCAGGAGGGAGCTGTGGGGCGACTCGATGCTGCTGCGGCTTGTCGCGGAAGTTGCGCACGGTGATGCTGACCTCGGTCTCTTGAGACACATCGACGCGATACGGATAGGCGCTGACCCAGTAGGGGTCGTAACCGTATTCATAGTTCGCGTCGGGCAGCAGGGCCTTGTATTTGCGGATCGCGCGCAGAGCCCAGTCGTGGAAGCGGTCCACAAAGGCCGCTGGCTCGGTCATGAGCACGCCGTGCGCGCCCATGATGATGTCGGGCTTGAGCTGTTGCAGATACTTCGCGGCGACGAGGTAGCCTTCCTCAATGATG
>CAYMHJ010000061.1:0-24914 GCA_964390165.1 uncultured Prosthecobacter sp.
TGCCCGAGGTGATCGTCTCCGATGACCAAGCGCCCGCACTCTACAACCAGCCCGAGCTTTGTGCTGAAGTGCGGAAACTCATCGGCAGCGCCATCGGTGCGGACAACGTCCTCACCCGCGAGCCGGTCATGGGTGCCGAAGACTTCGCCGAATATGGCCTGACGAAGGAAAAAGTGCCGCTGTGCATGTTCTGGCTCGGCACGCAGCCGCCCGAGGTCGTGGCAAAAGCGAAGGCGAAAGGCACCACGCTGCCATCGCTGCATTCCCCATTTTTCAAACCCATCCCCGAGCCCAGCATCGAGACGGGAGTGAAAGCGATGACTTCAGCGGTGATCGGACTGATGAAGCCCTAGCCATCAAGACTCGAAGCTTCTGCCCGCCGGATATGAGCCGACACTGCGGATCTGGGCACCGTCGGCCCGTGTCTGATCCAGCGCGGACTGGAAGCTGGGCTCCGCCGGGCTGCCTTCGATCTCGATGTAAAACCGATATTTGTTCGGCTGCCCGCGGATGGGGCGGGATTCGAGGCGCTTCAGGTTCACGCCTGCGTCACTCAACGGCGTGAGAAAGCGGCACAGACTGCCCGCACGGTCCGGCAGCTCGACGACGAGAGCGGTGCGGTTGTTGGCTGTGGATGCCGCGTTCTCCTGGTGCCCGAGAAGGTAAAACTGAGTGATGTTTGGCACCTCCCCAGCGATGGGGAAGTGCAGCAAAGCCAGCCCGTGGCGTTCGGCATTCTGCCGGGGTCCGATGGACGCCGCTCCGGTCTGCGTGGCTGCTTTCTCAGCCGCCTTCGCCGTGCTGGCTTCGATCACGCGCTTCGCGTCCGGGTAGTTTGCCCGCAGCCATTCGTCGCAGTGGAAAAAAGGCATCGCGTGCGAGTGGATGGTCTGCACTGCTGCTCCCGGTTTGCCGAGCAGGGCCAGCTTCACATCCAGCGTCAGTTCCTCGATGATCTTCAAGTGGCAGCGCTCATCCACGAGCCGGTCCACGGTGTCGATGATGAAGCCGCCGGAACTGTTTTCGATGGGCACCAGTCCGAGTGCATCTGGGTGTGACCCGAGGTAGTCGAAGACCTCCCCGATGTTCGCCATGAGCCGCACCGGCGCGTCTGGGAAGCGCTGCTGGGTCAACAGGTGCGAAAAGCTGCCATCAGGGCCGAGACAGGCGATGCTGGAATTTGCGAATGAGTCAGACTGCTCTGGTGCTGAGTTCGTCATTCGACATTCGGGCTTCGTCATTTCCGAAGGATCACATCAGATCCGAGGCCAGCACGGAGTTCGCCGCGCGCATGGCCAGATCCTTCGCCTGGGACACCACGCGGAAGGCGGAGGTGTCGAAGCGATAGCCATGGCAGCTCGGGCAAGTGACCGCACGCGTAACCACGATGGAGCCGCAGGCCTCGCAGACTTTGTACTGCTCGGGATGGCTGGTGATTTTCTCCGCCTGCTTCAACCTGTTGTTGGATGGCTGTTCGGGGGCGTTCATGGGTGTGTGATTCAATGCTACGTTTGCTGCCCGTGGTGTAAACGAGATTTCTCGCGAGGCAAGCGTCGTCACACTCAGGATTGCGAACCGGGAGCGACGGAGCACCTGCCTGACAACCTCCAAACTGCAGGACCCAGCGTGCAATCACTTCTTTTCCCCCGATGCCGCCTTTGGCCTCGGAGTCCAGAGTTTCCAAATGGCAAAGCTGCCCTCGTTGACGTCCGCATAGGCATCTGAGGCGCGCTCCTGGATGGCGACGTAGTCGGTCTGGATATTGTGCAGGTCTTGGAAGTTCTGCACCTTCTTGAACAGCTCGTCGTGGGTCTTCTTGGCCGCCTGGAAGTCATCCGACAGACGCTCCTGCTCGGCTAGTCTCGCTGAAAATTCGAGAGCTTCGGCCTGGGCGCTCTGGATCGCCTCATCCAGAACTGCGATCTGTTTCGCGAGAGATTCTTTCTCCTGAGCACATTGCTGACTGAGTTCCATCCTCCACGACGCTTCGAGATGGCTCGCCTTGGCAGCCCGGGTTTCGAGATCGGCGAGGGCGGCAGTCTCCGTCGGCTTCGATTGCCGCAGGAAATCCAGCTCCTGTTTCAGGACAAAGGCCTCCGCCTTGCTCTTCAGATAACTTTGCTCAGCGATGGTCAGGCCACGCCCGAGCTCGAGTTTCGCCGTGCCATCCGCCGTGTAGCCACGCTCGATGTTGCCAACAGCCGTGCTGGGGTCTCTCAGCATCACCTCGAGGTCCGTGATGCGCTGTTTCGCCTCTGCGAGTCTGGATTGCTGCTTCTGGAGCTTGGCAGCAGCTTCATTGTTTCCTTCGGCCAGGACCACGGAATTGTTCGCCTTGCGGAAAGCTTCGAGATTTTGGGTCTTCTCTTGGAGTTCCTTGCTCTTTTTGACCACCGTTTCGGTGAAGGTATTGAGAGCACGCTCCAGCCCCTGTTCGCGGATCTGCTGCCGGAAGGCGATGAACTCATCCAGCAGAGCATCCAGGAAGATCTTTGTGAACTTCGGCTCCTCACCGTTGGCGAAGACATTGAAAATGGCCGAGCCCTTGGTCTGCGCGACCCGGATGTCCACCCTTTCGCCTTTGAGGTCTGGATACAGTGCCTCTACCCGAGCGAGCGCCCGCTTCTTCATCTCCGCGCTTTCCAGTGTCTCGATGATGGTGCCGTAGAAATCGGTCATTTGGTCCTGCCAGTTCACGTTCCCCTCGTTCGCCACGATTCGGCCGCCTGCGACGAGCTTCGCCAGGCTCGTAAAGGTCTGCGGACGTGGCCGGAACTCCAACCGTGTGCTCGCCAGTGCCAGGAGGATGATGCCGATGATGGCAATGGCGACCAACGAACCTCCACCGATGCGCCCGCGCCAGCGATTGTCCCGCAGCAGTTCGCGCACTCGGTGCTGGAGATTCTCACGGCTGCCAAACATGGCGACCCCTGCGGCAGGTGCCGTGGATTGGCCCTGAGTCCATCCTGCGGCGATCTCCACCAGCGTTCGGGCATAACCATGCGCATCGCCGCCTGAGGTCACTGCCAAATCATCCGCGGCCTGCTCAGCTTCAGCCCGCAGAGCGCGAGCTGCCGCTGGCACAAACGGCTGCCACCACCATAGGCAGCCTGCCAAAGTCGTCAGCATCTGCCAGCCAAGATCACGCCGTCGCAGGTGCGCCAGCTCATGCTGGAACACCGCCTGAAGTCGCTCTGCCGACCAGTCTTTCGCCTCTTCCGGCAACCAGATGCGCGCTTGCCAAAAACCCGTGAGTAGAGGAGACGAAATCCCTGCCGAGAGATAACAAATCACTCTTTGCAGCATCCCAAGTTGATTGGAGAGGTCATCGCAATGCTTCTGCTGCTCGGGTGTCGCCAGACGGCTGCGTTTGAAAAGCCGCCGCAGGCCCGAAGCAGCCCCAAGCATGCGGAAGCAGACCAGGAAAGCAGCCACCGCGAGCCAGACCTGATGCGCTCGCCGGTCCACCGCGCTCAGCGCATACTCCCACCATGCCGGTGGCGGCAAAGATGGCAAAAGCAAGGGTTGAGGATCGACCATCCGCACAGGTTCCATCAGCTCCACATGCACCGTCATCGGCGGGGCGTAGCGCGGCATGAGCTGCCAGAAGGCCAGCATGAGCAGCGCGGAGATCACGATGCGCCAGACGATGTTTCTGCTTGCTGCGGATCTCCGGCGTAGGAGCCGCATCACCAGCAATGCCAGCAGGATCATGCCACTGCTGATGAGCACGGCGGAGAGCAGACGACCCAGATCGGGCCGCAGGCTGACTTCGAGCATGAGGGAGTCGAGGATGGTTTTCATGAGCGGCGGGCTTGGTCGATGAGTTGGATGAGTTTCTCGGCCTCCTTGTCGGAGAGCTTCATATTCTTCTGCCCCAACAGGGCCAGCGCAGCCTCACCGGGCGAGTCTTCAAAGAGCCGAGCGACCAGATTTTTCAGCGCCTGAACCCGTGCAGTCTTCACCGGCACCGGCGGGCGGAACCAGTCGCGCCCCTCCTCGGATTCCTTCACCAAAACACCACGCTCCACGAGCAGCCTCAGGATGGATCTCACCGCCGAGTAAGTAGGCGCATCCGGCAACTCCTCCTCGATCTGGCGCGCCGAGACCCGCCCATGCTTCATGACGATTTCGATGACCTGTCGCTCCCGCCGACTGAGGTCCTGCGATTGATTGGAATCCCACATGCCTGCTGAAATATCAGCAGGCGGAGGTGTCGTCAAGCTCCGCCTGTTGAATTTTCAACATGGGGTCCATTTCACTCGCTACGTGCCCGCTTCAGCGCGCGCTCCCAGCCCGCCATGAGTGTCTTCCGCTTCGCCGCCAACATCGCGGGTTTGAAGCGCCGCTCCGCCTGCCACTGGCTGGCGATCTCGCTCGGACTCTTCCACAAGCCGACGCCCAAGCCCGCAAGGTAGGCAGCGCCGAGAGCCGTTGTTTCCGTCACCACCGGCCGCACCACGGGCACGCCGAGGATGTCCGCCTGGAACTGCATCATGAGGTTGTTGTTGCTCGCGCCGCCATCGACTCGCAGCTCGCGCAGCTTCACGCCGGCATCGGCCTGCATCGCATTCAAAATGTCCGCCACCTGATACACGATCCCTTCCAGCGCCGCGCGGGCGATGTGTGCCTTCGTGGTGCCGCGAGTCATTCCACAGATCAATCCCCGCGCGTGCTGATCCCAATGCGGCGCACCGAGTCCGGCAAAGGCGGGCACGACATGCACACCACCTGCGTCTGGCACACTCGCGGCCAACGCTTCGACATCCGAAGATTTTTTGATGATCCCCAGCCCATCGCGCAACCACTGCACGACCGCTCCGGCGATGAAGACACTGCCTTCCACCGCATATTCCATCGGCCCTTTGCCGAGCTGCCAGGCCACGGTGGTGAGCAGGTTGTTCGTCGAAACGATGCGCTTCGTGCCGGTGTGCATGAGCATGAAACAACCGGTGCCATAAGTGTTTTTGACCATGCCCGGCTGCGTGCAGACCTGCCCAAACAACGCCGCCTGCTGATCTCCCGCGATGCCTGCAATCGGGATGCTGCCGCCGAGCAGTGTCGTTTCACCAAACACACCGCTCGATGGCTTCACTTCCGGCAGTGCCGAGGCAGGCACATCGAAGAGTTTCAGCAGCTCCGCATCCCAGATTCCAGTGCCGATGTTGTAGAGCATGGTGCGTGAGGCATTGCTCACATCCGTGGCGTGAACTTTGCCGCCTGTGAGCTTCCACAGCAGCCAGGAGTCGATGGTGCCAAAGGCGAGGTGCCCGGCTTTCGCGAGCGCTTTGGCCTCCGGCACATTTTGCAGGAACCAATGCATCTTCGTCGCGGAGAAGTAGGCATCCACGACGAGTCCCGTCTTCGCCCCGATGCGTTTCGCCTCGCCCTTCGCCTTCAGCTTGTCGCAAAACTTCGCCGTGCGCCTATCCTGCCACACGATGGCCTTCGCGATGGCTTTGCCCGTGCGTTTGTCCCAGGCCACGGTCGTCTCACGCTGATTCGTGATGCCGATGGCGGCGATGTCTTTCGCCGAGAGCTTCGCCCTCTTCAGCACTTCCTTTGCCGTGCGGATCTGCGTGTCCCAGATCTCTTCCGCATCATGCTCCACCCAGCCCGGCTGCGGGTAATGCTGCGTGAACTCCCGCTGCGCCACCGCCACGACCTTTCCGTGCGGGTCAAAGAGAATGCTGCGGCTGCTGGTCGTTCCTTGGTCGAGTGCGAGGAGGTATTTCATGGCGATTGGAGAGGTGATTCTTCATATCCACGCGCCGATGACAAGACTTTGTCCTGCACCCAAACTCAAGATCGGCACAGCGTTCGACAGTCCTTGCCGCGCTCTGGCATGTCTCTGGCCGTTTCTATTCATCATGAATGCACCTTTGATTGAACGTGGAGCATCGAGACCTGCCTCGATGGAGTATGATGGCTTCGATGAACGGCCCTTTCTGGTCTTCTGGGAGATTACCCGGGCTTGTGCGCTAGCTTGCAAGCATTGCCGCGCCGAGGCTCAGTCGCATCGTCACCCTGACGAACTGAATCGTGAGGAGTCGAGCCGGCTGATCCAGGAACTCGCCGAGCTAAAGCCGCCCATGCTCATCCTCACGGGCGGAGATCCGCTCATGCGGCGGGATGCCCTTGATCTCGTGCGCGAGGCCACGGCTGCCGGGCTGCACGTCAGCCTCAGTCCCTCGGCCACCGGCAAGCTCATGAACACCGACTTTGCCGAGATCAAAGCCGCCGGTGTCGAGCGCATCTCCCTGAGTCTGGATGGCGCGACGCGTGAAACCCACGACGCCTTCCGTGGCGTCACCGGCACCTTCGTCCGCACCATCTCCGCCGTGCATCGGGCTCATGCAGCCGGGCTTGGCGTGCAGATCAACACCACCCTCACTCGTGGCAACCTGCACGAATACGAGGCCTTCAAGCAGCTCATGTTTGAACTGAAGCCGGAGATGTGGAGCGTCTTCCTGCTCGTGCCGACAGGCCGCGCCCAGGCGAGTGATCTGCCTGATCCGCAAGACATCGAGCATGTGTTTCAGGACATGGCCACGCTCGTCGGCAAAGCACCCTTTGCCATCAAGACGACCGAGGGACACCACTTCCGTCGCGTGCTCATGCAAAAGCTCGGTGCGGAAGGTCGGCATCGCCCCGGCATGAGATCCCCACTCGGCATCCGCGATGGTCGCGGCGTGATGTTCATCTCCCACACCGGTGTCGTTTCCCCCAGCGGCTTCCTGCCCTACGACTGCGGTAATGTCCGCGAAGAGCACCCCGGCGACATCTACCGCCATCACCCGCTCTTCCGAGCCCTGCGCGACAGTGATGCCCTCGGTGGCAAATGCGGACGCTGTGAGTTTCGCACCCTCTGCGGCGGCTCCCGCGCCCGTGCCTACGGCATGACCGGCGACTCCTTCGCCGAAGACCCCGCCTGCAACTATCAGCCCAAGCGAGAGCTTGAATTTGCGTCTTGAAGCGGGCTCATTTTCGGCGAAGCACTCGGGTGTCCTGAAAAGCACCCGTAGCTCAGTGGATAGAGCAGTGGATTTCTAATCCTCTGGTCGCAGGTTCGATCCCTGCCGGGTGCGCTTTTATCCAAACAATGCCTTCACCGGCTGGCCGCGATCTGTGATGGGGGTGGGCGAGCGCCAGACTCTCCTGTCGTCTTTGCGTGGAGCTCTCTGACTACGGCTCATCGGGCTGATCCCGGAGGCGTCCCACCGATGGGCTGGAAGATCGCGGCTTCCAACGTGGCTTTGAGGGTATCGATCTGCTCTTTGTCGCGGAGTTTGTCGCCGTTTTCGGTCTGGATGTAAATGGCGTCGATGGCGACACCTTTCTCGGTGCTGATGCGGGCGTGGGTGACGCTGTGGCCGAGTTTTCCGATGGCCATGAAGAGGTCGTAGAGGAGGCCAAGCCGATCCACTACCTGCAGTTCGGCCACGGTTTGATCGTGCGAGATGTCGTTGTTGATGAAGACACGCTGCGGTATCTCAGCCATGACTTCATCGAAGCCTGGGATCTCTTTCCGGCTGGCGGCGATGGAGGGTCCGAAGTCGAAATTTTGCTGAAGGAAGGCGGCGCGCACGGCCTGTTCGACACGTTGTTTGGCGCTCTTGGTGGTGACGGCGGCGAAGTTGGTGTTACAGACGCGGAAAATGTCGAGAACGAGATTGTCGCTGCGCTGGTAAAGGTCGGCGCTGAGAATGTTGATGCTCTGCGCGGCGAGTGCGCCAGAGATGCGTGCGAGTAGCAGTCGGCGATCCCAGCAAGTGACGACGAGTTCACTGTAGCCCTGCTCGGCATGGTCCTCCCAGGTCATGACGGGCATGAGGCCGGAATCAGCGTCCTCCTGAGTGAGTTGCACAAAGAACTGACGGAACTGACGGATGTGGGCGGCGATTTGGACGGGCTCGCGGTAGTTGAAATAACTGCGCGGCATGTGCTGGAAGTGCGCGCTGATTTCGAGACTGTAGTCGGGTTCGAGTTCATTTTTCACCGCTTCGCGGACTTCATCCAGCGGCACGGCGCTGCGGCGCATGAAGTCGGCAGGTGCGTCGAGATAAGCGACGGTGCTGTGGTAGAGCTGAAGGATGGAAGCTTCCTTGTAGCCTGACCAACTGGCCTCGCTCGTGCCCTTTGAGTCGGCGTAGGTCATGACGAGCAGCGTGTCGAGATACTCCTTCGTCTTCACGATGGCGGCCACTTCGCCGATGACCTGGGGATCATCCAGGTTCGCGGTGGTGGCGGTGCGATACATGAGCAGGTGGTTGTCCACGAGAAAGAGCAGCAGCTTGCGGCGCTCGCCTTTGATCGAAAGGCGGCGGCACACGGCATCGGCCATGATGGTGCTTTCGGCATCGTGAGCTTTGGCGTTTGCAGCGCGGCCGGCATCGTGAAGCAGCAGCGCGAGGTAGAGGATCTCGGGCTGGTGCAGATCGTGAAACAACTGCTGGTAGAGCGGGCGCACTTTGATGCGGGCGTCGCTGAGCTCATCAAGCATGTCGATGGTGCGCAGCGTGTGCTCATCAGCGGTGTAGCGGTGGAAGAACTCATGCTGCACGAGGTTCGTCATGGCACCGAACTCGGGCATGTATCGTCCGATGAAACCGACGCGGTGCATCTGGCGCAGCACACGGGCGACATCGCCTTTTTTGGCAAGGATGGCGAGGAAGGTTTCGCGCACGCTTTTGTTATAGCGGTAGCTCACGTTCACGAGGCGGAAGCTTTCCTGCATGATCTGGAAAAGCTCCGGGCTCATGCGCAGATGGCGCTGCTGCGTATACAAGAAGGTGCGCATGAGGCGCGTGGGATCTTCTTTGAAGACGGTGCGTACCTCGGGGTAGAGTCGCTCGTTCTTCACGATGAAGCCATCCAGCTTTTCTGCACGCTTCTGAGCTGCCTTGCGACGCGCCATGAAGCTGAGCAAGCCACGCTTGGTCTCCTGACCTTCGAGTGCGGCAAGGTGGAAACGGTCCATGACCTCACTGCTGCGCTGGAGGATGTTGCGCGTGGCGATGTAGTAGTCGCGCATGAAGGCCTCGATGCGGCGCAGGATGCGCTTATGACGGTAGCCGAGGTTGGAGGCGACGAGGCCCTGCAAGCGGAGCGTGAGGATGTCACTGGCGCGACGCTCGGTGTAGTGCATTTCATTGCGAGCGCGGAGAATGAAGTCATAGGCTTCCTCCAGCTCACGCCAGCCAGCCGGGGTCATCAGGCCTTTCTGAACGAGCTCCTTTGGGTTCAGCGCGCGCAGCTTGGCGTAGGACATCCAGATGAGGTTCTGGTAGTCACGCAGGCCTCCACAGCCGCTCTTCACGTTAGGCTCCTGAACACAGTGGGTGCTGCCATGCTTGCCATGTCGGCTGGCGAGATCTTCCTGGCGCTGCTTGAGGAATTCCTCCTCACGCCCGGCCATGCATTCTTTGTCGAAGCGGGCCAGGAAGTCCTTGAAGGGCTTTTCATCACCGCAAAGGAAACGTGCCTCCATGAGCGCTGTCTTCGTCTGCATGTCCTCATTGGCCAGCTCGATACAGCCGCCGACGGAGCGTGTGGCACGACCTACTTTGAATTTTAGATCATAAAAGAAGAGCAGGTAGTCGGCGATGAGCTTTGCAGAATCTGCGGGAACCTGAGCGCCGTTTCCAGGCAGCATGAAGGTGAGATCAACATCGCTGAACGGACTCATGATGCGGCGACCATAGCCGCCATGGGCGACAACGCTGAAATTGACCTTCGCGCGTTTGTCCGGGGGCAGCGCGGCCAGGCTTTCGGCCCAGAGCTGGCGAGCGAGACAGTCCATGACATCCGAGCGCATGCGGCAGATCTCTGCACCGCCGACACCTGCGCGATGGCGCTGCTTGATGCGGGTTTCCTTGAGCTTCAGGAAGCGCTTTGCGAGCTTCAATGTCTCCGTGCGGCTGTGCGGAAGAGCGCTGTCATCGCCAAAGATTTTCAGCCGGATGGCTTCGACATGTTTCTGATACTCGCGCTCGGTCATGCTCAGGGTCGAGGATCAAAATTTGATGAGTGAATGGATCGGCCCGGTGTGGGCGATCTTTTGGCGGCCTTCGAGGAAATTGAGCTCGATAAAGAAGGTGGAGCCGAGCAGCGTCGCGCCAGAGTCTTGGATAAGCTTTAAAGCCGCACCAGCCGTACCACCGGTGGCCAGCAGGTCATCCGCCAGCAGCACGCGGTCGCCTGGATCGAGCGCATCAATGTGCATCTCCACGCTGTTCGTGCCGTATTCGAGGCTGTAGTCCAGGCCGTGGGTCTTCCACGGTAGCTTGCCTTTTTTCCGCACGGGGATGAAGCCCGCACCAAGCCGCTGGGCGATCATGGCACCGAAGATAAAACCACGCGCGTCGATGCCGACGACCTTGTCCACCTGCTGTCCGGCGAAGGGCTCGATCATGCCATTGATGGCGAGCTGCATGAGCTTCGCGTCTGCGAGCACGGGGGTAATGTCTTTGAAAAGAATGCCCGGCTTCGGGAAGTCGGGCACGTCACGGATGGCACTGCGGAGCTGAGAGAGAGAGTCAGAAAACATGGCGCGGCAGTCTTGGAGGACTGCCGCGCCGATGCAAGGATGGAGATGGAGGGTTTTTCAGTAATGAATCAACGACCGAAGGAGAAACTCCAGCTCACTCCGCCACGTGAAGGCGGGCAGGAGGGGCGGTAGCCGCCGTGACTGTGGCCGTGGTAGTGACTGCGCGGGCTGCAGGTGCTGCATCCGCAGGAGGTGTGCTGGGTGACCCAGCGGCCGACTGGATTGCCACAACGGTCGCGTCCATAGATCTGATAGACGGCATACACGGGGCGCCCGCAGGGCAGGTAGCTGATGATGCGACTGTGCGGGGTGGAGCAGCGATCCCAGGCCTGGGTTTCCGATGGAACGGCGAAGCCAAGAGTGGTGGCGGCAGCGACGAGAGCGAGGATCTTTTTCATAGTGTGTGAACTTGGTGTTCGCGGGTTTCAGACGAGCCTCTTCGAACCCTATTCAGCCACTTCAGAAATTTTTTCTCAGCACACCGACGTGAGCAAATCACGCCCTGCGAAGTGTGCCGCGAGGTTGTCGATCACGAGCTGCGCCATGGCACGACGTGTCTCATGCGTGCCGCTGCCGACGTGAGGAAACAGCACGGTGTTTTCACAAGCGATCAACTCCGCGGGGACATGCGGTTCATTTTCAAACACGTCGAGTCCGGCACCGCGAATGACTTTGTTTTGCAGGGCATGGATGAGTGCTTTTTCATCCACGACGGAACCTCGTGCGATGTTGATGAGCGTGCCTTTGTCGCCAAGTTCGGCAAGCACTTCGGCATTCACGAGATGCTTGGTTCCAGGGCCACCAGGACAAGCGATGACAAGGAAGTCGGAAGCCTCGGCGAGCGCGATCAGAGACTCACAATACTGATGTGGCACGTCTTGTGGATGGCGTCCGTGATAGGCGATCTTCATGCCGTGCGCGCTGAGTCTTTGAGCGATGGCTTTGCCAATGCGCCCGAGCCCGAGAATGCCTGCGGTCTTGCCTCGCAAGGCGTGAGCGAGTGGGAATGGGGAGCTCATCCATGAGCCTGCGCGGGTGAAGCGTTCTGCTTCGGCGAGGCGTCGGCTGGTCATCAAAACCAGCACAGTGGCGATGTCGGCGACATCGTCAGTTAGGACATCGGGGGTGTTCGTCACACGGATGCCGCGCTCACGACATATCGCGAGCGGGACACCATCATAACCCACGCCAAAGACGCTGATGATCTCCAACTTTGGCAATGAAGCGATAAGTGCCTCCGATGCGGTGAATCCACCCGGCATGACGATGGCCTGCACATCGGGCGTTGGCGTGGTGACACACTCATGAGTGCTCACGAGCGGTTCATGGAGGAAGGCAGGCAGGGCGACTGGGAGAAAGACGGTTGGCATGGTGGGAGACGGGATGGAGTTTACTTCTTCTTCCCCTTCTTCGCCGGGCCTTCCCAAGCTGTCTCGGGATCATAGTCCTCGTTTTGCGTGGGTTCCTGGGCTCCGACTTCTTTTTTCCAGGCGTGGAGCTTTTCGGTGAGACGCTGGGCGATGTCGCCATCGATGTCGGAGGTGTCCTGCATTTCGCCGGGATCGCGGCGGTGGTTGTAGAGCTCGACTTTGCCGGTTTCGTGGAACTCGATGAGCTTCCAGTCGCCTTCTTTGATGGCGGAGTAAGGCGTGGCGCTGCCGGGATGATAGTGGGGGTAGTGCCAGTAAATGGCATCGCGTTTGAGGAAGCCTTTTTCGGTGAGCAGGGGCATCAGGGATTCGCCATCGACGACCTGGCCGACTTTGAGCTTCGTGGCGGTGGCTTCGAGCAGGGTGGGGACGTGGTCGTAGCTGATGACTGGGGTATCGCACTCGCTGCCGGGATTGATTTTCCCTGGCCAGGTGACGATGAGCGGGATGTGGACGCCGCCATCGTAGGCGCTGCCTTTGCCGAGGCGGGAGGGGCTGTTGTCGGTGGGGCCACGTGACCAGCCTCTGGCATTGACGAGGTGGCTCAGGCCGCCGTTGTCGCTGGTGAAAATGAAGATCGTGTTCTCCCACAGGCCTTCTTTTTCCAAGGTGGCGCGGAGACGGCCGACGCTATCGTCCACGCTTTCGACGAGGGCGGCATAGACGGGGTTTGAGTGGCCTCCGACACCACGTTTGGCCTGATATTTGGCGACGATCTCGGGCTTGCCCATGATGGGAGTATGCACGGCGTAGTGGGGGAGGTAGATGAAGAAGGGGTTCGCCTTGTTTCGCTCGATGAAGCCGACGGCTTCGCTGGTGAGTCGGTCGGTGAGGAATTCGTCCTTCGCGCCGTCCTTCAGGGTATCGATGCCGTAGGGCGAGAAATAGCTCGGTGGGGAACCGCGGTCCGTGCCGCCGATGTTCGTGTCGAAACCCTGCTGCTGGGGATAGAACTCAGGGCCACCGAGGTGCCATTTGCCGATGCTGGCGGTGGCGTAGCCGCGTGTTTTGAGCCGCTCGGCCAGGGTTTCCTCCTCCAAAGGAAGCTGCTTGGTCCACTCGGGGATCTTGAGCCGGGCGTGGGGGCGGTCGTGTCCGGCGATCCAGTCGGTGATGTGCAGCCGGGCGGGGCTTTTCCCCGTCAAAACGGCGGCGCGGGTTGGGGAGCACACCGTGCAGGCTGAGTAGGCCTGGGTGAATTTCATCCCATCCTTCGCGAGCTGGTCGATGTTCGGCGTCTCGTAGTACTTGCTTCCGTAGCAGCCGAGATCGGTCCAGCCCATGTCATCAATGAGCATGAGGATGATGTTGGGTGGAGTCTCCTGGGCGGAGAGCTGCGGCACAAAGAGTGAAAATAAGGCGGAGAGGAGTAGGGGGCGAAACATAATGGTGACCATGAACGGGATAGCGCAGTTGGACGTATCATCGCAAATATCAGATATTGCCTACCGGGATAGTATAGTTTTGACTTGCGCTTTCCTTTTCGTCGCCGACAACTCCCGCCCCGCGCTCCTCGGTGTGTGGGTCTTTTCATGGATCACGACATCTACATCTACATCATCGCCGGTTTCGTGGCGCAGCTCATCGACGGTGCGCTGGGGATGGCCTACGGCATCTCGGCGTCCAGCCTGCTGATGGGTTTCGGCGTGCCTCCTGCCATCGTGAGCAGCACCGTTCATGCCGCCGAGTGCTTTACCACTGGCGCTTCCGCCATCTCTCATCACGCCTTTGGAAACATCAGCCGCGATCTCTTCCGCCGACTGCTCATCCCCGGCATCATCGGCGCAGCCGTCGGGGCCTATGTGCTCAGTTCCTTCGATGGCGAGTTTATCAAACCCTACATCTCCGGCTACCTGATGATCATGGGCGTGGTCATCATCGTGAAGGCCTTCATGCCCTTCCCCCCTCGCGAAGTCACCACCAAGCTCACCCCACTCGCCCTTATCGGTTCCTTCCTTGATGCCGTTGGCGGTGGTGGCTGGGGGCCCATCGTGGCGACGAATCTGATCGTCCGTGGCAATTCCGTCCGCGAAGCCGTCGGCAGCGTGAACGCCGTCGAGTTCTTCGTCACCCTGTCCGCCTCCATCACCTTCTTCATGAGCATCGGCCTCGGCCACTGGCAGGTCATCGCCGGGCTTGCCGCTGGCGGCGTCATCGCCGCCCCCTTCGGTGCCTATTTGACGAAAAGACTGCCCCACCGCCCCATGATGGTTGTCGTGGGAACTTTGGTCATCGTCCTGAGCCTGCGCACTCTGCTGAAGACGCTCGGCTACACGACCTGGTTCTGATGTTTGGAGGCCGGGCCGGAAAAGCTTGGAATCTCCGCCTGAGCCTGCCATCTCTGCCCCGATGTCTTTCCTTCAGAATCGCTGGCTGTCACGCGGACTCCCCCTCTTTAGCGGAGCCACGCTCGTCTTCGCCTTCCCCAATTGGAATCAAGAGTGGGCCGTCTGGCTCGGCTTACTTCCCCTCCTCGTCCTCATCTGGGGACCGGCCACCATCCGCAGACCCTTCTGGCCCGGCTACTTCGCCGGCCTCGCCTTCTTCATCCCGAATCTCGCCTGGGTCCGCCACTCCTCCCGCGTCATGGCCGGCGCGGTCGATCACTCCTGGATCGGCCTCGGGCCGGAGTTCATGGGCTTCGGCGCATTGATCGGTCTGAGCGCCTACTGCGCCGTCTATTTCGGCCTCTGGACCTGGTTTGCCCACCGCTGCGCCAGACCGGATTTGAGAAAGCTCACCCACGGCACCTGGCAGTTCAGCACCTGGGAGTCCCTCCGCTGCTCCCTCCTCGCCGCCGCCGCCTGGGTCGCCTGCGAGTGGCTCCGCAGCACCACCGTCTTCACCGGTTTCGGCTGGAACGGCCTCGGAGTCGGCCTCCACCAGAACCGCGTCCTCATCCAGGCCGCCGATCTCGTCGGAGTCATGGGCCTTTCCTTCCTTCCGGTGCTGGTGGTCTGCACCGGGTGGAATGCCCTCCGCCGCATGTTGCACCTTTACCACGGCACCGGCACCTGCCGCACCCGTCTAGACTTCACACTCGCCCTCGTGGTTCTGCTTTCCGCCGCAGGGTATGGGGTCATGAGGATTACCGCGAAACCAGCGGATTCAGTGACGGTGCGCACCCTCCTCGTCCAGCCAAACGTCTCCCAGGTCGATGCCTGGAGCGGGCGCTTTGCACCTCAAGTCTATGAGCGTCTGGACAAATTCACCCGCCTCTATGCTGAGGCCCGAGAGGGGAAGTCCGCCATCGACCTCGCCATCTGGCCGGAGAGCGCCCTCCCGGTACACCTCCACGGCCAGCCGGAGCGCTGGGGCCTGCCGCAGCACGAGACCTTCTTCAATAACCTCCTCCAGTCCGGCGACTTCAGCCTCATCACCGGCACGGAACTCTACGATTCCACCGAGCACGGCCCCGGCGGCCACGTTTCCGCCGTCATGTTCCGGGGGCGATACACCAACCGCCAGGAGTATCACAAAGTTCACCTCGTCCCCTTCGGCGAATACCTCCCCTTTGGCGACTACCCCCCCTTCTCTCTCCTCCGAGGCGTCATCCCCGGCGACTTCGAGCCGGGAAAAAGCACCGAGCCCCTCAAGCTGGAAAAGCCCGAGGTCGGCATCATCCCGCTGATCTGCTTCGAAGACACTGTCGGACGCCTCGCCCGCCGCTTCGTCCGCCCTGGGCCGCAGATGATCGTGAACATCACGAACGACGGCTGGTTCCTGCAAAGCAACGAGATGGAAGTCCACACCGCCAACGCCAAATTCCGCGCCATCGAGCTGCGCCGCCCCATGGTCCGCGCCACGAACACCGGCGTCACCTGCTTCATCGACACCCTCGGCACCATCACCCACCGACTCTCCGATCCAGAATCGGGCAGTACCCTCATCGAAGGCTGCCTCCCCGGCGAAGTCCGCGTCCCCAGCCAAGGTGAAATGACCCTCTACGCCCGGCATGGCGACTGGTTCGCGCTGCTCTGCCTCGCCAGCGCCCTCCTCGTGTCCGTCCTCCGACTCCGCCGCCGCCCATGCCAGCCCTGACCTCCTACACGAAGCCCCTCAGCCCCGAGCAGGCGACCCGACTGCGCACCCTGCTGGCCGAAGCCGGCTGGACCTTCGAAACGAAGCCCTACTGCCTCTACGCCGCCACCCGGGGAAAGGTGAATGTGCTCGTGTATGAAAAAGGCCCCAAAGTCCTCGTCCAGGGCAAGGAGACCGAAGACTTTGTCACCAACATCCTGGAGCCCCAGGTGCTCGGCGTGGCCGAACTCGGCTACGAAGAAGTCCACCACCCCGAAATGTTCCAGCCCCACATCGGCGTCGATGAAAGCGGCAAAGGCGACTTCTTCGGGCCCCTCGTCATCGCCGGCGTCTATGTGGACCGGCAGGTCGTCCATGCCCTCCGCGAGCTCGGCGCCGTGGACAGCAAGCGCATCAGCAG
This sequence comes from uncultured Prosthecobacter sp., assembly GCA_964390165.1. Lineage (GTDB taxonomy): Bacteria > Verrucomicrobiota > Verrucomicrobiia > Verrucomicrobiales > Verrucomicrobiaceae > Prosthecobacter. Next base: position 16,421 of record CAYMHJ010000061.1, read on the forward strand.
CGACGAAAAGATCTTCAAGCTCGCCGACCTCATCCGCAGCGTACCCCGCCTGCGCTGGCAGGTCATCCAGATCAGCCCCGCGAGGTACAACGAGCTCTACGAGAAGTTCGGCAATCTCAACCGCCTGCTCGCCTGGGGTCATGCCAAGGTCATCGAGACCCTGCTGGAGAAAGAACCCACCTGCCCGCTCGCCATCTCCGACCAATTTGCCAACCCCGCCGTCCTAGAGCGCGCCCTCCAGGCCAAAGGTAGAGCCATCCAGCTCATCCAGCGCACCAAAGCCGAGAGTGATCCCGCCGTCGCCGCCGCCTCCATCCTCGCCCGGGAAGGATTTGTAAAATGGCTGTCCCAGACCGCGCAGACCCAGGGCATCGAGCTGCCCAAGGGTGTCTCCGCCGCAGTCAAGACCAACGCCGCCAGGATCTTCCAGCGCGACGGCATCGACGGGCTCCGTCAGGTGGCCAAAATGCACTTCAAGACCGCCCAGGAAGTCATGGGGCTGCCGCCAGAAGAATGAGGGATCACAGGCGATGAATCATCAGGGCAGCCACAATCTCCGACGGCGCAGTGCGAGAGGCAGCAGACCGATGAGCAGGAGCATGGCACGTCCAGGCTCCGGCACGATGGCGATGACACCACTGGTGGTGAAGCGGCTGATGTCCCAGGCGAGGCCGCCAGTGAGTTCGGGGAGGTCGAACTGAAGGCCGTTGTCGTCGGCACCGGTGCGGAAGTTGGCACCGGCATTAAAGCCGCTGAAATCAGCGCTCGTGAGGGTGGACCAGTCGAGGAGATTAAAGATCTGACCGGGGGCGGCTGTGAAGCCTTCGGGGCGCACCAGCAGGCTGCCATTCCACACCAGTGTGGAGCCCGCGCCGCCGTCAAAAATGAGCAGGTCATGCGTGCCGGAACCGAGGCCGCTGAAGGAGTCGAGGTAGGCGTTGTAACCCACGCTGCCGATGCTGTGACCATCAAAGGAAGAGTCGATGGCTGTGGCAGTCTGGATGTCGAGCACGACGCTGGAGCCAGTCTGGATGTCAAAGAAGGCCTTGGATGTCGTCTGGAAGGTGAGCGTGCCGATGTGACTGGATTCAGTGCCATTGCCGCCAAGCAAACTGGCATTGCCGGAAAGGGCAAAGCTGGAACCAGCGACAGTGCCGCTACCCATGAGAGCGGCGTTCGCGGCGACGGTGACAGCTCCGGTGCCGGTGCTCGCACCAGCGGCGACGACGAGAGAGCCCGCGTTCACATCGGTGCGGCCGGTATAGGTGTTCATGGCAGTAAGTTCGAGTCGGCCCGCACCTTCTTTGATGACGCTGCCGCTAGCGCCGCTGAGCACGCCGGTCAGGCGGGCATCCACGTTGGTGCTGCTGGTACCGTTGGCGACTTCGATGCGGCGCTCGCGCGTGCCAAGGTTGATCGCATTCTGAAACTCCAGCGTGTGAGTGGAATGAGTTGAGCCAAGCATGAAGGTGTAGTTGTTGTCACCTCCGGGTCCGGAGAGGAAGCTGCTGCTGCCCCAAGTCTGGGCCGTGGGAGCTGCGGTGCCACCCAGCGCAACGATGCGGTCCATACCATGGGCGCTGAAGCCGCCATTGCCGATGAGTGCGACGTTGCCTGCGGCAGTTCCTGCGGCGCGGGTGAAGTCACCATCGGCTGCGCCATTGAGGTCAGTGCCAAGTTCCAAGATGCCGCCGCCGTAAATGCGGACGAGATTGGCGCTGTAATCGCGGTCGGCTCCAGTGAAGCGGGAGACACCCCCTGCCGCGTAGAAGTCCGCTGGATTGGAGGAATGCGAGAAGATCACCAGGCCCGGACCTGCATTGATGGTGGCATTGCCCGTGACGGAGATGCCGATGGTGGTAGCACCCGCGCCCTGATTGGAGAAGAAGACGGAGCCGCCAGTGATCGCGCCGGTAGTGGAGGTGAAATTCACATCATTGTCGCCCGTGATGAGGATGGTACGCCCGTTGGTGCCGACGGCGATGCTGCTGCTGCCCATGTTCAGGTCCACCTGCGCGGTGCTGCTGTCGATCTGGAGCGTGTTGAAGTTCAACGAAAGGGTGCGCGTGAGGCTTTGATCGATGAGGTAGTTCGTGGTGTTTGTGGTGACGGCGCTGCCGGAGGTCAAGGTGGTGGCGGCGGTGTAGCGCACGATCTGGTTGCTGCCATCGCGGGTGGCAAAGCCGGTGCCACCGGCATCCTTCACCCAAAGCGTCGCCCGATTTCCCGTGCCCATGAGCACGCCGCTGTTGAGGACGGTGCCACTGCCGAGAGCCGTGGCCACCAGCGTGGAGCCGCTGCTGAGGTCGAGCAGCAGCGGTGCAAAGCTGCCTGCGGAGAACTGCGGCGTGGTGACTGTGGCGGTGCCCTCGATGCGGAGCCTGTTGTTGGTGAAGTCCGCACCTGATTGCAGCAGGGAAAGATTGCCGATGCTGGTGCTGGCGGCATTGCGGATGACCAGCGTGCCACCCTGCAAAGTGATGGCGGAGCTGCCGAGCGGCATGCCCGCAGCGTAATCAGCAATCAAGGTGCCATTGCTGACGAGCGTGGCTCCCGAGTAAGTGCCGGTGCCAGAGAGAGTTTGCGTGCCTGCGCCGATCTTGGCGATGGAGATTCTGCCCAATGCACTGCCACCGCTGTTGTCGATGATGTTGCCCGCGTAACTTCCGGAGCCGTGATTCACGCCGATGGAGAGCGTGCGGGTGGCACTTGTGGCACTTTCATTGGCCACCAGCCCGTTCACCGATCCTGCCGCACCATTCAGGGCATTGATGGCGGGGCTGGTGTTGTTGATGTCGAGTTTCCCGCCTGCGCTGCCACCACCGTTGACGGTCACGTTTCCTTCCGCGAGCGCGGTGATGCTGGTGATGCGCAGCGTGCCTTCATTCACCGTTGCTCCTCCAGTGAAGCGGTTCGCAGATTGAGACAGGGTGAGCGTGCCCGCGCCGCCTTTCACCAGGGCCACGTTCCCGGAGATGAGGCCACCGTAGGTGATGGTGCCGGATTCATTCACCGTCATGGTCGAAAGTGTGCGGTTGCTGTTGGTCAGGTCGGCGAAGACGCCGCTGTTGCCCTCGTTGCGCAAGCTGCCGACGGTCTGATTGAAGCCGTTCATGTCCAGGCCACCATACTCGGTGTTGTTCGTGCTGAAATGAATGTCCAGGATGGTGCTGGTAGGCAGGGCATTGTGCGCGCCGAGATAGATGGTGCCGCGCACGAGTTCGGTTTCTCCCTCCCAGGCATTGCCGGTGCCGGAGATGATCAAACCGCCGGTGCCGGTGGTCTCGCCGCTGAGCCGCAGGGAGTAGCTGCTGGCTCCATCAGTGATGTTGCCGCTGACAGTGAGCCAGCCGCCCTCCTGCACGCCGATGCGAGCCTGATTGATACCCATGATAACATCGCCAGCCCACTCCGCGCGCGCTCCTGCGGCAGCCTGGAGACCTCCGCGGCTGCTTGAGACAGAGCCGACGCCGACGGTGCCCATGGTCGTGCTGATGGTGATGGTCTCGCCCGTGACGGTGACGCCATCACCCAGCTCCAGATGCGCTGCGCTGGCCACGGTGACACCTGCCCCCGTGGTGCCAAGCCCGGTGTTGGAAAGGACGCGCAGGATGCCATTGCTTACCGTCGTCAGTCCCGAGTAAGTGTTCGCGCCGGCCAGCTCCAGCACGCCCGTGCCCGTTTTCGTCAGGCCGCCGACATTGCTGCCGCTTGTGGTGCCATCATGATTGCGTGTGCGATTCGCCACGACGCCTGCCACCTGGAAGACGGAGTTTGAAACCACATCGATCTGAGCCGTGGCCACACCACCGCCGCTGTTGCCGATGCCAATGCCTCGATTCGCATCCAGGACGAAGCTGGTGCTGGCACGCAGACGCCCGGTGCCGGCGAGGATGAGCGCATCCGTAAGCGGACTATCGGGTACCACGCCGAGATTGCGGTCCTGATTGAGCACGAGATAACCACCGCCAGCAGCCAGGGTACGGCCGCTGTAGGTGTTCGTGCCCGTCAGCGTCAGCGTGCCGCCACCGTTGAAGAACAAATGGCTGCCCAGCGTGTTGGAGCCGGCGTTGTTGGCGATCACACCGCTGATCAAGCGGTCGCCAGAGCCAAAAATCTGAAGTGTGCGCGAGGCTGTTGTGGACTCCGAGAGAAAGAGATTACCCGCGATCTCAAAGACCGCGCCTCCGGTCATGCTGGTGGTGATGGTCTGCGTGGCGCTACTGTTCGTCAGCGTGCCGGTGAATGTGAGATTTTGCGCTCCGCTCACTGGCGCAGCACCGCTGATGACAACGTTGTTTGATAGGCTGCGCGCTCCGCCATCTGTCGAAAGCCCGCCGCCCGCGAGGGTGATGGTGCCAGCACCGAGCGCTCCGTCATTTCCAATCGCGATCGCACCGCCAGTGATCGTGGTGCCGCCTTCGTAGGTACTGGCATTTGGCAGGCGCAGTACACCCGCACCGCTTTTCACCAGTCCGGCAGCGCTACCGCTGTTGATGATGCTGTTTATCGTGGCGGTGTTTGCGCCGACACGGATGCTGCGCGTGAGGCCGTTTAAATCGAGCGCGTTCGCCAGTTCGAGCGCCGCATTGGCCGTGGCGCTGTTCAGCACAAAAGTGGCCGGATCAAAGCCCGCCGTGCCCCAGACCAGTGTCGCGGCACTGCCACCGATGTTCACCGTCAAAGGCGAACCAAAAGCACTGAGTCCCGCGCTGGCACCGCTCAGGCTGACCTGGCCTGCACCAGTGCCGAGACTGCGAATGAAAGTGCCGGAGGTGGTCTCAAACACACCGCCATCGAGAGCCAGCGCGGATGCCGTGGGAAGCCCCACACCTTCTGCGGCACGCAGCGTGCCATCGCTGATGCGCGTGGTGCCGGTGTAGCTGTTTGTGCCGGTGAGCACGAGCAGGCCAGGGCCGGACTTCAGCAAGCCGCTGGCGCTGCTGTGATCCACGATGGCAGAGCCGATCTCGAAGCTCTTGAGCGCATTGTTCTGGATGATCATCAACTCGCCGCCCGCCGGACCGCGCAACTGCCCACCGGTGAGGATCGAGTCGTTGTCACCCACTGTCGGGCTCACCAAAATCATGCCAGAGGCCACGGTGTGTGTGCCATCGAGCGTCACGGTGTCGGCTCCAGTGAAGTTGAAGCGCACCGCATTCACCGTGGTGGAGGTGTAGGCAGCCGCATTCGTGCCGGTGACATCCATCGCAGCATTATCCGTCCAGGTGTCGGTGCCTGTGGGCACCCAGCCGCTGAAGCCCGTGAGCACACCCGACTGCGCGGCGATAAGGTCATTGCCATTGAGCGTAGCGCCCACGAGGAAGCCTCCCAGCACGTTGCCCGCTCCGGAAGGTGCGTTTGAGAACACGATGCTACCCCCCACGACCGGGTTTTGGATAAAGTTCACCGCACCAGCAGTCCGTGTGTAGGGATTGGCACTGGCGAAGGTGAGTGTGGATGTCGTCGTTGCCGCTGCCGTGACATTCACGGTGTTCACGCCGCCACTGATCGCGAGGCTTTCCAGACTCTGCGCGTGCGTTCCAGCAGCGGCGCTCAGTTGAGTGAATGAACCTCCGCCCAGCATGAGAGTGGCCGCTGGATTGATGCGGTTGGTAACGCCATTGTTGTTCGCGGCTGTGGGGCTGCCGCTCAGGAAAGCTCCACCGCCATTCACCACAATGCCGCTGGTGGCAGAAAGCCCGCCAGCCACGCCTGCCAGACTCAGACTGCCGCCTGAAACTGTGGTGCTGCCTGAGTAAGTGTTCGACGCCGTGAGTTGCAGGAGCCCAGTGCCCGCTTTCACGAGACTGCCGCCGGCACCACTGATGATCACGCCCACCGAGGTCGTTCCGGAGGTCACGTTGAAGGTGCGTGCAGCAGCCGCGATCTCCAGCAGGGGCTGCGTGCTGGCCGTCGAGTTGGTGGCGATGCTGTTTGTGCCGCTGCCGGTGAAATCACCGTTGAGATTCAGGATCGTTCCCGCGTCGCCCACGTTCATGGTGATCGTGCGTCCAGTCATTGTCAGGCCTCCTGCGCCGATGGTCAGGGAAGTGCGCGGATTGGCCGCGCCATTGCTGCCACCGATGAGAATATCCGCGCCTGTGAGGATTGCGCTGCCGACATTCCAACTCGCCGGATTGGCGCTGCCCGGATTGCTGTTGATGACGAGCGTGTTGCCACCCGCTAGCGTCAGCGCCCCGGTGATGATGACATGGCCAGTATTCCCTCCTGAGGACAGTCCGCCACTGTTCTGGGTGAGAAAGGCGATGGTTTCATCCGTGGCCCAGCCTGTCATCGTGCCACCGTTGAAAATGATGCCCGCCGTGTCGGCGATCTGGTTGTTCGTGCTCAGTTGCAGCGTGCCACCGGTGTTCACGAGGATGTTTCCCACCACCGAAGTGACACCCGACGTCTTGTTAAGCCGAAGTGTGCCCGCGTTAATGGTGGTGTCACCGCTGAAGGTGTTTGCCTCCGCACCGCTAAAAGTCAGGGTGCCCGTCCCCGTCTTGATGATTGAAGCCGTGCTGGCCGCACCATTCTGGATGACCGGAGAGATCGTCAAATTGGCCCCGCCGCCAATGTCGAACGTTCGGCTCACGACGCCTGCGGTGCCGCTGAGGCTGACATAAGGCAACTGTCCCGTGCCAGCCTCCCGGTCAATCGACGAGGCCACCGTGCCGGTGGTGGTCACATCGCCATTGAAGACGAGCTCGCTTCCGCTGCTGCCAGGACTCATGTGGATGATGCTTCCGTCCATCGACAATCCGCCCGCGCCGATGGTCAACGTGGTGCGGTTGGGCAGGCTGCCGCCATTGCCAAAGAGCGTGAATCCGTTGGCCACTGCCGTCGATGAAGCGATGCCATTCATACCCACGAGACTAAGTCTGCCAAAGGTCTGCTTTGAGCCGCTGTTGCCGACAAACACCCGATTTGTCCCTGCCACGAAACTCACCTCACCAATGTTCCAGATCGAGTTGGCTCCAGCATTGAATGTGCCGCCATTCATGGTCAGCGAGGCGAGGGTTTGGTTGATGCCATTGCCCGTGCCAGCGTTCGGCCCGGTGCCGTTGAAGACGCTTGCCAGACCGCTCACGGTCACTGCGGAGGCGCTTGCGATCTGATTTGTGGTGCTGGCTGTAAAATTAACGAACCCGCCACTGGTGATGTCTAGGTTTCCCGCCACTGCCGTCGCGCCACCCGTCTTGTTTAGCGTGAGCAGCCCTTGATTCACGGTCAGCAGGCCAGTGTGCGTGTTGGAGCCACTGCCGCCCATCGTCAGGGTGCCTGTGCCGCTTTTGAACCAGGCCGTGTCACCCGTCAGCGTGGCATTGACCGCAGCCGCGACATTGCTGGTGATCGTCGTATTCACCAGCGTCAGCACTCCTGCGCCCCCTAGCGCGTAAGTGCTGCTCGTGGCCGCGTTAAACGTCAGATTCCCTGCCGTGACAGGCCCGCTGAGCGTGATAGCACCCGCTGCACCGGCTGATGAGCCAAAGATCGCATCACTGCCATCCACCCACGACTGGTCTTGTGTGTTGAGCGTCTGGTTAAACCAGTTTGGCAACCCGGTCGTCCAGGTTCCCGCGCCATCCTGAGGCCCATCCGTGCCAGCCTGTGCGTCCCACACGAGCACATCCGCCTGCAAGGATGAGGCCAGCATCGCAAAAACGGCTAAAACGACGACAAGGCGGCCCTGGCCGCCACGGAGGCAGAGAGAAGTTTGGGGGGACATTGGGGGGGAACCTACTAAAGGCAGTCGGCAATGTCTTTTTGACACAAAAAACAGACTTTCTCAAACTCTGAACTCCCGCAATGACGAGCTCAAAATGTAGCGCCTGCCGCCTCACTACCTCAAAAGCCGCATCCGCCACCATGCCGATTCGATGGGGAAGAACTGGCTCAAATAGGCGCGGCTGAAATCGTAGTGTGTGATCACCTTCTCGATGGCGGCGCGATGAGTCATCACAAACTCACGATCCGGGCACAGCGTAACCACCCAGGCCGCAAAGCAGGGCTCGCGGAGGTAATCTTTCTCGATGTGCATGCGCGGTGAGGCCGCGTGCTGGAGCTTGAGGCCCGCGAGAGCCACCGCGACGGCATCTGCTTCACTTTGCTGCGGCTTCCAGGCACCGTTCATCACACGCCAATCCACATCGAAGACCTCCGTGCCGTTCACATCAAACTCCGAGATCAGCGGCAGGCTATTCGCGGCGAGTTCGGCGCTGTGGCGCAGGCCCTCGGCATACGCGGCTTTCAGTTCGGAGTCGGTTTCCATCTCCCAAAGGCCACGCAGACAGATCACGCTCTCGCTGCCGGTCCACGAATGCCGTGGCCCCTGCCCTGGATCGAAGACCATGCCGATGCGGCAGACTTCCAGACGCTCGCGCTGGCCTTTGCCGACCCTTTCATGTGCGGCGGCGAGGTAGCGCTCCTGCCACGCACCGTCGCCCGTGAAGGCGTGCATGGCCTTCATGATGAAAAGAAGCCTCGG
>CAYMHJ010000062.1:0-24709 GCA_964390165.1 uncultured Prosthecobacter sp.
GTTGGAGTTCACTGACGTTTTGATACCGACGCTCGGGCTCCTGGCGCATGGCTTTCATCACCACTTCATCCAGCCGTACATCGACGCGTGCTTTGTGAGATGGCGGCTCGAAGGCTCCCTGCGGACGAGTGCCGGTGAGCATCTCGTAGAGCATGACACCGAGAGCGTAGATGTCTGCGCGCTGATCGAGCTCCATGCCAGCGTATTGCTCGGGAGCCATGTAGGCGAGCGTGCCCATGCTCACATGGCCGCGTGTGAGCGTGGTGGCTTCAGGGTGCAGCGGTCTCGCGAGGCCGAAGTCGGCCAGCTTCGCCCGGCCATCGGTGGTCATGAGGACGTTTTGCGGCTTGATGTCGCGGTGGATCACGCCCTGCGAATGCGCGTATTGCAGCGCCTCGCAGATCTGCATGGTCAGCTCCAGCGCCTGCTCGGGTGAAAGCAGGGCCGAAGATATGAGCCGCGCGAGATTCCCTCCGCCCACATGTTCCATGACAAAGTAGGGATGCCCCGCGCTGGTCTGGCCGCTGTCATAGACGCTGACGATGCCTGAATGCTGGAGCTTCCCGAGCGTGCGCACCTCACGGCGGAAGCGCGAGACAAATTCCTCATCCGCCGCGAGTTCGGCGGGCATCACCTTCACAGCCACCGCGCGATCAATGCCCGCCTGCCGCCCGAGATACACCGCTGCCATGCCGCCGCGATCAATCAGTGCCGTGATCTCAAACTGCGGCAGCAGCGCCGCCATCTCCTCCACTGACGGAGCCAGCCAACCACCGCTGCTGCCCGAGCCCACATCCGTCTGGAGCGCCCTCCCCAGCAGTTCTCCCGGCGGTGTTACCGGGGCCGCCTGGGTCCGGGATGAGATGATGGTGGTGGCGTTGGTGGGATCAGGCATGTGTGAAAGGAGCAGTTCGCCACAGATCTTCGGGTTGGATGGAGGAAAGTTGCACCTGGATGTACAGATTTTGTGCCAGATTTGTAGGAGTTTTTTATTCCGCTTCTGACATGCAGAGATGCCTGATCTGAGATTCATCGGGCGTGCTGCTTCTTGCAGAGTCAGTCTTCCCCGGGCTATCTGTGAATTCCCTGAATGAGCGCCCCTTCTCCCTCCCCGTCCTACCGTCCTGACATCGACGGCCTGCGTGGGGTGGCCGTACTGCTGGTGGTGCTGTTTCATGCGCACATCTCCTTTCGTGGCGGCTTTGTGGGGGTGGATGTCTTTTTTGTCATCTCCGGCTACCTCATCACCACGCTGATGCTGAAGGACTTCGCCGCAGGCACCTTCAGCCTCGTGGATTTCTGGGAGCGCCGCATCCGCCGCATCTTCCCGGCGCTGGCGGTGATGACGCTTTTCACCATGGCAGCGGGAGTGATTCTGCTGTTCCCGGATGCTCTGCAAAAGCTCGGTGCCTCGCTTGTCGCTCAGGTCCTGCTCGTCTCGAATCTTTACTTCTGGAAGGACTCGTCCGGCTACTTCGCCGGTCCGGCGGAGGAGCAGCCGCTGCTGCACACCTGGTCCCTGGCCGTGGAGGAGCAGTTTTATCTCTTCATGCCCCTGCTCTGCCTGCTGCTTTTCCGGCGCTGGTCCGCGCGTCGGGGGCAGCAACCGCAGACCTTGAAAGCCTCCTGCCTGCGGGTCTTCCTCCCGCTGCTCGGGCTGAGCTTCCTCTTTTCCGTCATCGCGACGTGGTGGGATGCCCACACCGCCTTTTACTGGCTGCCGATGCGTGCCTGGGAGCTGCTGCTCGGTGCCTGCCTGTCATGCCTACCGGACCAGATGCCCGCCCTGAGTGACCGGCGCCGCACCCAGTTTGCCGCGGCTGCGCTGCTGACCATCGTGATCGTGGCTGCGGTCTATAATAGCCGCACCCTCTTCCCCGGACTCGCCGCCCTGCCACCCTGTCTCGCCACGGCGGTGCTCATTGGATTGGGAAATCCCGCCTTCGGTGGCAATCCCGTCTCCCGCCTCCTGGCCACCCCGGCGCTGGTCAAAGTCGGGCTCATCTCCTATTCGCTCTACCTCTGGCACTGGCCCGTGCTGGCCTTCATGAACTACCTGAACACCGGCTCCAAGGATGCCATCTCGAAGCCCGCCCGCCTGCTCATCATGGGCCTGGCCTTCGCTCTGGCCTGGGCCTCCTGGCGCTGGGTGGAGACACCCGTCCGCCGCCGGCTTTGCTTCAAAACACGACGCTCTCTCTTCACCGCCGCCCTCAGCCTCATGTCTCTCATGCTTGCCGCCGGGGTCTGGATCGAGCGCAGCTCCGGTCTGCCCGACCGCATGGATCCCCAGGTCCTGCGCTATGCCGATGCCGGCGTGCTCGACCGCTCCCGCCGCTCCTGGCAGGACGACGCCGAAGCCGCCTTCAGCGACACGCTGCCCGCGCTTGGCCAAAAGACCACCGGCACCGCCGACCGCGTCCTGCTTTGGGGTGACAGCCATGCCATGTCCCTGATCCCGACGCTTGATGCCTGCTGCCGGGACCAGGGCAGCTCCGGCCTCGTCGCCGCCCACAGCGCCACCGTCCCCACACTTGGTTATTACCGCCCCAGCCGCACAGGACTTGGCACCCGCGGACCGGCCTGGGCCGCCGCCGTGGTGGAGATCGTCCGCAAGCGCCGCATTCCCGATACCATCCTGGCCGCCTACTGGAAGGAGAGCACCGGGAAAGACCCCGCCGCCTTCTCCCAAGCCCTGCTGGAGACCGTCCGCCAGCTCCGCAGCGCAGGCTCCCGGGTCTGGATCGTGCTGGATGTCCCCGAGCTGCCCTTCGATGTGCCGAAAGCCCTGGCCCTGCACCACATGCGCCCCGGACTCATCCCCGATCCCCGTCTCCAGGCCACCTCACGCACCGCCCATGAGAGTGAAAACAGCGTCATGCTCCTGCTCGTGCCCGAGCTTCAAAAAGCCGGAGCCTTCGTGCTCGACCCATCCACCCTCCTCTTCGACTCCGCCGGTCGCACCCTCATCGAGGAGAATGGAATCTCACTTTACGGCGACGGCGATCACCTCACCATTGCGGGAGCCCTGCGGCTGAAGCCTCTCTTCACTCCCGTCTTCAGCTCATCCGCCCCCTAGGCCACCCGCACCTCCACCCATGTCGCGCACGCTGTCCCTTTTCATCTTCGTGGTGATGGCCGCCTTCTTCGGCTGCTTCTTCGCCTACCCGATCTGGACCGCTGTGCGCACCGCCTTCGAGACGCCGGACCACAAGTTCACCTTCGACTTCATCTTCGAGGTCTTTCAAAACCAGCTCTACCGCGAGGGCCTGCTTAATTCCTTCCTCATCGCCATCTGGACCACCCTCGGCTGCCTCGTTATCTCACTGCCGCTGGCCCTGCTCTTCGTCCGCTATGACTTTCCGGGCAAAACCATCCTCAACAGCCTCGTCCTCACCCCCATGGTCCTCCCGCCCTTCGTCGGAGCCATCGGCATCAAGGCCATGCTCGGCCAGATGGGCGCGCTGAACAGCCTCCTCATCCACCTCGGCCTCATGAGCCGGGATCATCCCATCGACTGGTTCGCCGAGGGCCAGATGCCCGGCATCGTCATCATGGAGGTCCTCCACCTCTACCCCATCCTTTATCTCAATGTCGCCGCTACTCTGGCGAACCTCGACCCCGCCATGGAGGAGGCCGCCGCCACCCTCGGCTGCCCGCCCTGGAAGCGACTTTGGCGCGTCACCCTGCCGCTCGTCATGCCCGGCATCTTCGCCGGCGGCACCATCGTCTTCATCTGGGCCTTCACCGAGCTCGGCGTCCCCCTCGTCTTCGACTACGAGCGAGTCACTGCCGTGCAGATCTTCCGCTCCCTCAATGACCTCAGCGAGAATCCCTTCCCCTACGCCCTCGTCGTGGTCATGCTCACCTTCAGCACCCTCATTTATCTGCTGAGCAAAACCTTGTTTGGCCGCTCCTCGGGCACCGGCGGCGGCCGCGCCACCATGGCCCGCGAGACCATCCGCCTTCCTTTTGGCAAAGGCATCGCCTGCACCGCCTTCTTTGCCCTCGTCACCTTTCTGGCCGTCATCCCCCACCTCGGCGTCGTGCTGCTCAGCTTCTCCTCCGACTGGTATGGCACGGTCATCCCGCAGAGCTTCACACTCGACCACTACCACGCCGCGCTCGGTCACGAACTCACCCTCAGCTCCATCTCGAACAGCCTCAAATACTCCGGCCTTGCCCTCGTCATCGCCCTTCTGCTCGGCATCGGCGTCGCCCATGTCAATGTCCGCACCCGCATCTGGGGCAGGCAGATCCTCGACATGATGGCCATGCTCCCCCTCGCCGTGCCCGGCATCGTCATCGCCTTCGGCTACCTCGCCATGACCCGCCCCGGCCAGCCCTTCGACTGGCTCATCCTGGGCGATGACCCCCTGCTCATCCTCGTCATCGCCTATGCCGTCCGCCGACTCCCCTATGTCGTCCGTTCCGCCAGCGCCGGCTTCCAGCAGGTCAGCCCCGCGTTGGAGGAAGCCGCGCAAAACCTCGGTGCCTCACCCGAGCGAGCCCTTTGGAGGATCACCCTGCCCCTCGTCGCCCCGAACCTCGTCGCCGGAGGTCTGCTCGCCTTCGCCTTTGCCATGCTGGAGGTCAGCGACTCCATGATCCTCGCTCAGCAGGCCTCTCATTTCCCCATCACCAAGGCCATCTACTCCCTCATCCTCTCCCTGGGGAACGGCCCCCAGCTCGCCGCCGCCCTCGGAGTCTGGGCCATGATCTTCCTCACCGTCACCATCGCCGGAGCCAGCCTCCTGCTCGGAAAGAAACTCGGCGCGCTATTCCGGTAAACGGTAGAACGACTTATCAAGTCGTAAGCTGGTGTAGATAGATTTCATCTCGCCCATCCCTCGCCCCCGAGCTTGAAACTCGGGGCACCAGTGTACGATTTTCAAACTCATTCGACTTCCGTACCATCATCTACTTCCCGAACTGCGCCCAGAAAGCCTCCGGAGGCATGAGATCTTTGCTTTCTTCGTCGAACTTCGTGCCGATCTCCTGAACTGGCAGACTACGGGCCACATCCAGGCCAGATTTGATGTTCACCGGGCTGAAAACAAGACGTGTGAGAGACAGACCCTTCAGCGGGGTGAGATCGGTAACAGAGGTTTCGCCGATGTGCAGACGCTGAAGCTCGCTGCCGCTGAGAGGGCTGAGATCCGTGACACGCGTTTTATGCAGGGTCAGACTCACCAGCGGCACACCTTTCAGCGGGGCGATGCTCTCGACGGGCGTGCCCGTGAGCCAGAGCATCTGGATGGGAGACTTCGAAAGAGGGCCGAGATCGCTGACTTTTGTGTCAACGATGTTCACCTCCACCAGCGGTGCGCCCTCCAGGGCACTGAGATCACTGACCGGCGTGCGGCTCAGGTAAATCTTCTCCAGAGGCATCCCACGCAGCGGCGAGAGATCAGTCACCGGGCTGTCCTCCAGATATAGCTCGACCAGCTTCATGTTTTTCAGCGGGCGAATATCGACGATCGGCGTGCCGCTCAAGTCCAGAGCTAGAGGGCTGAGCCGCGTGAGAAAGTCGAGATTACGAATCTTCGCTCCGCGCAGGCTCAGGGCGATGGGTTGGCCCTCCTGCATATTGAATTCGCCGCTGCCGTCATACTCAGGATTGTGAAACTTGATCTCGGTATGCAGCATCTCGGCGGACCAGAAGATCTTCTTTTCCGCCACAGGTGCGGGTGTGGCGGGCGCGGGATTGGCAGGGGCTGGTTCGGTGGCGGTCTTTGACTCAGCGACCGGCGCAGGCGCGGGTTTTTCTTCACCACAGGCGGAGAGCAGGACGAGGAGCGGGAGAGACGAGAGAAGGAACTTCATGTGGGCGAGCATGAACGCGGAGGCGGTGAGCTGTCCATCATCAAAGTGCCACGATCACTCGCCCCAGATGAACACCGTGGCTCCACGGGCTCCATGCGCGCCGATGACGAGGCATTGCTCGATGTCGGCGGTCTTTGATGGCCCTGCTAGGAAGAGCCCAAAGCCGCTGCCGATCTTCCCGACTCGGGCATAGGCGGCGTGCATGTCAGAGACGATCTGATCCGCTTTGATGACGATGAAGAGATGTTCGGCGATCATCGGCAGCACGCGCTGCCCGAGGTCACTTTCCTCCACCCAGACGGCTCCGTTTTCACAGACGCCGAACCTCGCAGGAAAAATGGCCGTGTGGGTGCCCTCCAGGTCATGCGGATCAGCGATGGCGCTGAGATCGACATTCCCCGGCAGCGCAGCCACCGTGGAGGCGATTTTCGCATCCGCAGGAATGTTTTCGCGCAGCCACGTCGGGGCGTCTTCGATCCTCGCAGCACGAACAACACGCGCTCCGATGAAGTCGAGCATGGCGATGAAGTGCGTGAGCGTGCCTTCCATCTTTCCGCCGACGCCAAGATGAAGGGGCTCTGGCATGGGTAACTCAATGGGTTGAGCCTGGCGGATGGCTCTGAGAATGGTGCTGCGGCTGCTCATCGTGCGCTTTTTTGTTGGGCTACCCACTCGCGGAAGGATTCCTTCGGAGCATCGGGCAGATCGCGGTTCTGGGTCCAGGGATCCAGCTTTAGGAAGTTCGCCAGCGGCGTGAAGCGGCGGGCCAGACGACCTGCCAGTGCATACAAAGCAGGCCGTTTTAATACGAAGCTCGTGCCATGCATTGCCAGCGTCTTCCACCACGGTGCATGACCTTCAGCGGTGATTTCCTGCCGCCATTTCAGGAGCTGCGCATGGATGTCGATCTTCACCGGACACACGGCGCTGCATGAACCGCAGAGCGTCGAGGCAAAAGGCATGTCGCCATGCGCGGCTTTATCCACGTTCGGCGCGAGGATGCTGCCGATGGGACCGGCGATGAAGTAGCTGTAGCTGTAACCGCCGCTCCGGCGATAGACCGGGCAAGTGTTGAAGCACGCGGCGCAGCGGATGCAGGCAAGGCTTTTCCGGTAGTCACTGCGCCCGAGCTGGCGGCTGCGGCCATTGTCCACCAGCACGATGTGCATCTCCTGACCGGGGCGCGGCTTCAAGAAATGCGAGCTGAAGACCGTGCTCGGCTGCCCGGTGGCGCTGCGGGCCAGCAGGCGCAGGAACACGCCCAGGTGCTCCTGCTTCGGGATGATCTTTTCAATGCCCATGCAGGCGATGTGAACGGGTGCGAGATGCGCGCCCATGTCCGCATTACCTTCGTTCGTGCAGACGACAAACCCACCCGTTTCTGCGATGGCGAAGTTTACGCCGGTCAAAGCCGCATCCGCCGTGAGGAAATGCCCCCGCAGGTGTTGGCGTGCCGCTTCAGTCAGCTCCTGCGCATCATCGAGACCCTTCGGCGTGCCGAGGTGTTCGTGGAAGACCTCGCCCACTTCGGCTCGCTTCAGATGAATCGCAGGCATCACGATGTGACTCGGCGGCATCTGCTGAAGCTGGACGATCCGCTCGCCGAGGTCGGTGTCGATGACCTCGATGCCATGCAGCTGGAGATGCTGATTCAGGTGACACTCCTCGGTGAGCATGGACTTGCTCTTCACCAACTTCTTCGCGCCATGCTTGGCTAGGATGCCGTGCACGATGCGGTTGTGCTCATCGCCGTCGCTCGCCCAGTGAACCTGGATGCCGTTGGCCACGGCCTTGGCTTCAAACTCCTCCAGATACTCCGCCAAGCGGGACAGCGTGTGCTCTTTGATCTGTGAAGCAGCCTCCCGAAGCGGCTCCCAGTCCGGCACCTTCGCGGCTTGTCGATTCCGTTTCGTGCGGACCATCCAGAGCGTCTGATCATGCCAGGACGCACGCGCAGGATCGCGGAGGAATTTTTGGGCGTTGGCGGCGTGGGACATGGGAGATGTTGACGATTGTTTACAATGGTTACGCTTCCTCACGGTTGATGGCGATGTTAAGGAAACAACGAAAAAGTGGGAGGCAGAAGCATTGATCCAATAAGCCCTCCTGCTGATGGCTCTGCAAGAAGAGCTACTCCATCCTGATCACCGCATCCCATCGGTGGAGGCAAATGAGGAAGTAATCGTTGAAGCATCTGGAGAAGGAGGGGCTAGGTCGCAGAGTTGATGTCTGGATGAACCCGATGCCTGCCGCACTTAAAAAAACAGGTAAGTTGTCAGGCTCTTGGTACTGACCTGATTCTCCTGATGGGGTGTTATCACCATCCCTGGGTGTAATCTGCCAGCTGACCAAAAAGCGGCCCAGCTTTCGCCAGACCGCTTTCATGAATGGACGGCGGACTAATAAGTCCGGGTGGTCTCCGTCTCCGTAGTGCTTTCCACCCTTGGTGGAAGCTCCGGGCCGGTGGTGGTAAGCACAGCGGCCAGCAGCAGCGCCACGGATGATTTGCGAAGGATGTTTTTCATGGAGCGGATGCTAGGCGCAAGAGAGAGGCATAACCTTGGGGGGGAACCCTACGGCCAGTCGGTCAGCACCAAAGAGAAGCGGCCAGGTTTTCACCAGGCCGCCGCAACCATGATGAACTTCACTGCAGTAGTCATTTCAATGAAACAGGCCCTTCACTTTGCGGGTTAGCTTGTCGAAGGAGCGGTCGAGATGGATGTCGCCAAGACTGTCCATGCCACGGCCGACTGCGTGCACCCCGTCTTCCCCGAGAGTGGAAAGGCGTTGCTGGATGTCTTCGAGCAGGCGCAGGGCGCGGTTGCGTGGCGGCGCCGGAGTCAAGGCGCGGGCGAGGAGCAAGGCGGCGATGCCGAGACCTGCGGCCATGAGCAGCACGCCGCCCGGATGCTGGCGCATGTATTGCTCCGCCTGGGCGACGGGCTTGGCGCAGGCGGTCAAAACGGGCTGGATGGCGACCTGTGCATCAGCGGCAACATCAGGAAGTGTGGGGGGGGTCATGGCAGGAGTTGGTTGGGGGATTTCTGGCAGCAGAGTTCCATGGCTTTGGTCACCCCGAGGGATAGCAAAACAGGACGCACCAGCGCGGCACCGACGATGGCTACCGTTCCGGTGACCATTCTTGAAGGCAGCAGGTTGATGAGCAGTCCGACACCGATGGCGGCGGCGACTGCCTGAGCCGGCTCGCGGCGTGCGAATTCTTTGAGATCATCAAGAGTCCGGCGAACGGAAAACTCAAGGGGTGGGGCAGGAGGAACGTCATTCATAGGTCGCAACCTGCGCAGATCGCAGCGCTGGCACCATGGGGTCTTACCCCACCTCTCAAAAACGGATGACGGTCCGAAGTCGGGTTTCACCCCATGGCCCCGGCAAGATGGGCCGACGACGCATGACGTTGCAAACGGAAACCCAAACACATCCAACCTCATGAAAAAATCATCCTTCATCCTATCAGCCCTCTGCCTTGCGCAGCTTCCCCTGCATGCACAAGTCACAATTGTCCCGGCATCGCCACCTGCGACCAGCGTCGTCGTGGTACAGCCACAGTCCATCGTGGTGCGCACGCTGGACTTCGCCGTGGTGCAGCGTCAATTGTCCCTGGCACCCAAGCTCGTCGTCGTCACCGCCGCACCGCAGACCGCCGTGAAGACAACCAAGACCACGACCGTCGTGGATACTCCCGGCCAGCCGCGCCGTGTGTACAATTCCGAGCGCAGCGTGGTGCTGGTGGAAGACCAAGGCCAGAGCCGCGAGCTGCCGTATGTGACGCTGCCCGTGCTTTTTGAAAAGGAAACATCCGACCTGCTCGATCAGGAGTCACGCAACGCACTTCAGCAGGTCGCGGGTGTCATTCTCGCGATCAGCAAGACCGAGGCCGACGCCGTCTTTGACATCGAAGGCCACACCAGCACGGATGGAACGGACGAATACAATGTCACACTCTCCGCCTCACGCGCCCAGCGTATCTATGACGAGCTCACCCAGCGCTACGGCGTGCCTGCCAGCGCGCTGAGCGCCCACGGCTACGGCGAGAGCTTCCCCATGTATCCCCAGGGCAACGAGGCCGAGATGCAGATGGACCGCCGCGTATTGGTCGTGCGAACGAAGTAAATCGACAGGCGGCAGAAGACGTCATTGATTCCACAGTCCCGTGC
This sequence comes from uncultured Prosthecobacter sp., assembly GCA_964390165.1. GTDB lineage: Bacteria > Verrucomicrobiota > Verrucomicrobiia > Verrucomicrobiales > Verrucomicrobiaceae > Prosthecobacter. The sequence continues at coordinate 10,002 of CAYMHJ010000062.1, forward strand.
CCGCAAGAGCAAGGGACTTTTTGTTTCAAACAGAAAACTATGGCAATCCACCGCCATCCATTGCCAGCTCTCCCGCCAGGATCTCCGCGATGTGCCGCACCTTCACCTGCGGGGCTTCTCTCGCCAAAAGCCCGCCGAGATGCATGAGGCAGGACATGTCGGCGCTGGTGATGAACTCGGCACCGTGGGAGACGTGATCATGGATGCGGTCACGGCCCATGGAGATGGAGACATCCTTTTCAAAGGCAGAGAAGGTGCCTCCGAAGCCGCAGCATTCGTCGCTACGGTCCAGCGGCACAAGTTCGAGGCCTTCGACGAGGCTGAGGAGCTTTGCAGGTTTGGAGAAGTCAGGCACCATGCACTCGCTGCATTTGCCGAGCCCGAGTCCACGCAGTCCATGGCAGCTCTGATGCAGGCCGACACGATGCGGGAACTTCCCCGGAAGGCTCGTGACCTTGGCGATGTCGTGCAAGAACTCGCACAGCTCATAAACACGATGGGCCAGCGGATGATGCCGTGTCTCCAAGCTCTCCTTCAAATGCAGCACGCAGCTACCCGATGGCGAGACGATGTGATCGAAGCTGGCAAAGGCATCGCCAAAGTCCGTGACACAGCCTTCGCTGAGATGCGCATAGCCGGAGTTCGACATCGGCTGGCCGCAGCAGGAAGGCGACGATGGCACGACGACCTCATGCCCGAGCCCTTGCAGCAGCGAAAGCGTGGCTCTGCCAACCTGGGGATACAGTTGGTCGATGTAGCAGGGGATGAAGAGGCCGAGGGTCATGCGGCCGCCTTGGCGATGTTTTCCAGCAGGGCCTTGGCACACGCGGCGGAGAAGGCGGGGTCGTTGATCTCGACCTCCATCTCGATGACGGGGACGCCGGGCTTGAGGTTGGCTTTGATAGCGGCAAAGAGGGCCGTGTCGGCTGCGGCGTCGTGGAAGGCTTTACCTACAGCACTGATGACGCTGATGGCCTTCGTTGGTAGCAGGACGGTGACGGGCGCGGTGTAGGAGTTGACCTTGTCGGCGATGATCTTGCCGAGCTGGGTGCACTCTTCGGCATTCGTGCGCATGAGGGTGACCTGGGCATTGTGCTGGTAAAAGGTGCGGCCTGCATACTTGGCGGGCACGGTTTGCGGCTCGCCGAAGTTCACCATGTCGAGACAGCCGGGCGTGACGATGGCGGGCACCTGCGCCTTGACGGCGGCATCGAGACGCTCGGGTCCGGCATTCAGCACACCGCCGCAGAGTTCATCGGCCCACTCGGTTGTGGTGATGTCCAGCACGCCAGCGACCATGCCGCTTTCGATCAGCGCCTCCATCGCGCGTCCGCCATTGCCGGTGGCGGCAAAGACGAGCACTTCGTAGCCCGCTTGTTCGAGCTGCTCCTTCGCCGCCGTGACGCAGGCCGTGGTGTTGCCAAACATGCTGGCGACGATGAGGGGCTTGTCGGAGGCCGCGGTTTGCTTGCGGCCTTCGGCGGCCTGCACCATGCCGCAGATGGCTCCGGCGGCGTTTTCAAAGATGACTCGGGTTAGGCGGTTGATGCCCGCCACATCCGCGATGGCGGGGATCATGACGATGTCCTTCGTGCCGACATAGGGGGCCGTGTTCCCACTGGCGAGGGTGCTGACCATGACCTTCGGGAAACCGATGGGCAGCGCTCGCATGGCCGCCGTGCAGATGGCCGTGCCACCTCCGCCGCCCAGGGAGATGATGCCCTGAACGCGACCGCTTTCCACGAGGTCGGCCACGACCTTCGCGGCTCCTTTGGCCATGAGCGTCACGCATTCGCCCCGATCCTGGCGGGCGAGCACTTCCTTCCAGTCATCCGCACCCGCAGCTGCGACTTCATCCGCGCTGATGTTCGGCGTAATACCCGGCGCGGCAAGGCTGCCCGCATTGATGAGCAGGGTGTCGATGCCGCGACTGCGGATGCAGTCGGCGAGGAAGCCGTGCTCGGGGCCTTTCGAGTCAAACGTGCCTAGGATGGCGATGGTGGGCATGGTCGGGTCAGTGCGGGTGGGATTTAAAAAGATACGAAGCCAGTGAACGAAACTGGCGCTCACTTCTCAAGCCCGTGCTTCCACTTTCGTCTCACTAAAATCCACTCTGACTCTCCAGCCCAAGTAGTGGCAAACGTGAGTTTGCCACCGCACAGCCAATCCGATTCAGGTAGCATAGGAAAATTAGGGGGAGAAAGATGATGGGCACTGGCATGGCTGTAACAGCTTCGAATCTTTCTACCTGTTTACCCGCGTACCAACCTCCGCACAACACGCAGCGTGCCTCCAAGTCTCCTCCACTTTTGCAGGTGCGTTAAACACGCGGTGAGGTGCGGGTCTTTAAGACCCGATGGTGAAGCCTCCCGCCATCATTTGATGGAAGGTGGCTCGGGACGGAATCGAACCGCCGACACTAGGATCTTCAATCCCATGCTCTACCAACTGAGCTACCGAGCCGCTGCCCTTTTGTGAAGGGCCGCGATAGTGGCAAAGCTCAGCATTCGTGCAACGGATTTTTCACGCTTTCTTCATCATTGTTTTGCGGGATGAAGTTCGCGTCATGGAGTGACTCATCGAAACGATGCACTTTCACCCAGTACACGCCCCTTGAAGAAGGGTGTCTCAATGGTTTTAAGATGCCCCAGTCATGGCGTGGGCAGGTCTGGCCTCTGTCGAAAAGATTGACATCCGGTCCGATTGGATGCCCTAGATGGCCCCTTTTCCGTCCAGCATCCGTTCTTTTCATCATGTCCAAAGCTCTCATCATTGCCGAAAAACCCAGTGTGGCCGCCGATCTCGCCCGTTCTTTGGCGAAGGCCCCGGGCATGAAGGCTTTCACGAAGGAGAAAGACTATTATGAGAACGACACACACGTCATCTCCAGCGCCGTCGGTCATCTGATCGAGCTGGCGATGCCTGAGGTGAACGGCAAGAAGATCGGCTGGGGCTGGACTCATCTGCCCATCATGCCCGATGAGTTTGAACTCCGCCCCATCGAGGACAATGCGGACCGTTTCAAGCTACTGAAGAAGCTCATGAAGCGTGCGGACGTGAGCGAACTCATCAATGCCTGCGATGCCGGCCGCGAGGGTGAACTCATCTTCCGCTACATCGTCGAGTGTGCAGGCATCAAGAAACCTGTGCAGCGTCTCTGGATGCAGTCCATGACCCAGGGTGCCATTCTGGATGCCTTTAAAAAGATGCGCAGCGATGCGGAGATGCGCCCGCTGGCTGATGCTGCGAAGTGCCGCAGTGAGTCCGACTGGCTCGTCGGCATCAATGCCACGCGTGCCTTCACCGCGCTGAACTCACGCCACGGCGGATTCCGACTCACACCAGCAGGCCGGGTGCAGACCCCTACCCTTTCCATCCTGGCGAAGCGCGAACGCGAGATCCAGGCATTTACCTCCCGCACTTATTTTGAGGTGCATGCGCTCTTCGGCGTGACCGCCGGAACTTACGAGGGCCGCTGGCTGGATGAAAAGTTTGTCAAAGACGAGCAGGACGAGCACAAGAAACCCGAGCGTCTCTGGGACAAAGTCAAGGCGGAAGAAATCGTCGCCCGCTGCCAGGGCAAGCCAGGCAAGATCGAGCAGACGACGAAGCCGGTGAAGCAGGTCGTCCCGCTGCTTTACGACCTCACTAGCCTCCAGCGTGAGGCGAGCAACCGCTTCGGCTTCTCCGCACGCCGCACTCTTCAGATCGCCCAGGCATTGTATGAGAAGTTCAAGGTGCTCACCTATCCGCGAACGGATTCACGATTCCTGCCGGAGGATTACCTTGGCACCGTCTTCGATACCCTGAAGACCTTCGCCAGCCATGATGACCGCAAGAGCGACGCACTCCCTGCCGATCTCGGCAAACATGCCGCCACCGCTTTGGATAACAAATGGGTGCGCCCGACGAAGCGCGTCTTTGATACCAGCAAAGTGAGCGATCACTTTGCCATCATCCCGACAGGACTTATCCCGCCGAAAGGCCTGCCGGAAGCTGAGCAGAAGCTATTCGACATGGTCGCACGACGCTTTGTCGCCGTCTTCTTCCCACCCGCCGAATTCGAGGAAACCGTGCGCATCACCCGCGTGGAGCAGGACGCTTTCCGCAGCGTCGGCAAGGTGCTCATGGATCCAGGCTGGCTGGCTGTGTATGGCAAAAAAGCCGCTGAAGAAGCTGCGGGCGAAGGCCAGGAACAGGCCGCCAAGCTGCTCGTGCAGGCCAAGGATGGCGACACCGCGCAAACCAAGGATGCCAAGGTCGAAGAACTTCAGACCAAGCCCCCTGCCCGCTTCAATGAAGCCACCCTGCTCCGCACCATGGAGACGGCGGGCAAGCTCGTGGAAGATGAAGAACTCGCCGCCGCGATGAGCGAGCGCGGACTCGGCACGCCTGCCACACGCGCGGCGATCATCGAAGGTCTGATCAGCGACAAATACATCGAGCGAGTCGAGCGCAACATCGCCGTCACCACCAAGGGACTGGCTTTGATCGACCAGATCAGCGAGATCGGCATCGAGGCGCTCAGCTCCCCCGAACTCACCGGCCAGTGGGAATACAAGCTGCGACAGATGGAAGCCAATCAGCTGGTGCGCGACAGCTTCATGCGGGACATCCGCAAACTGACCACGGATGTGGTGGAGAAGACTCGTGCTTATCAGAAGGCTGCAAAGGAACGTGTGTATCCCGATCTCGACGCCCTGTGCGGAACCTGCGGCCAGCGTGGCTTTAAGCAGACAGAAGATTATTACGCCTGCAAAAACGAAGAGTGCAACGTCCGCGTCTTCAAGGTCATCGCCGGACACGAACTCAGTGAGCAACAGATTCGCGAGCTGCTGGAAAAGAAATTCCTGCCGCCGATGGAGGGTTTCCGCAGCCGCCTGGGCAAGGAATTCTCCGCTGGACTGGAGATCAAAGAAACCGGCAAGGTCGCCTTCGCCTTCACCGGTGACAGCAATGATCCTGATGCTCCACCGCCCTTCGACTTCAGCAGCGCCGAGCCCATCTGCGACTGCCCCGAGTGTGCGAAGAAGAAACGCATCGGCAAGATCTACGAGACGACGACGAACTACACCTGCGACGTGGCCGCCCGAGATCCAAAGCTCTGCAACGCCAGGCTCCCGCGAGTGCTCTGCAAAAAGGAAATCAGCACGGTCAGCGCCATCAAATTCTTCACGGAAGGCAAGTCCGACCTCATCGAGAATATGATCTCCAAACGAGGCCGCCCCTTCAGTGCCTTCCTTCAGTGCAAAGCTGGTGAGAAGCGCCTCCTCGGCTGGGAATTCCCGCCACGCGAACCCCGCCCGAAAGCCGCTCCGAAGCCGAAGAAAGGCAAGTTCGCCGCGAAGGAAGAAGAAGCTCCTGAATAGCAGATTCCGGCCGAGAGAGCGGATGACTGCATCCGCAGCGACATCCTTTATCAGGCGGATTGCTGATGAGAGGACTCTGCCTAGAACTCACCTGCTCCCCGCCCAATATGCCCACCGCGCTCTACACCGCCACACTCGCCGCCTTCAAAACCCAGGGCTGGGCTTTCCAACCCGTGTCCGGCATGGAAGTGATCGAAGCCAACTTTGAGGCGCATCATGCCAAGGTGCCTCTGCATGTGCAGATCCACGGGGAGGCAGGCATCGCCAGTGTCGTGGCGCGAACGACTCTCACCGTTCCAACCACTCACCGTCTCGCGGTGTCTGAGCTGCTCATGCGCACCAACAAAGAGCTGAACATCGGAAACTTCGAGCTCGATTGGGATGACGGCATCGTGATGTTTCGTGTGACCAATATCTTCTCCGGCGGTCATCATGATGAGCGACTCATCGCCGGACTCGTACATACCGCCATCGGCGAGACGGACCGCCTCACGCCCTTTCTCGGCGAAGTCTGCCGCACGCCGAAGGGCGAACTTCTGCTGCTTCGCGTCCCCGATTTGATGAAGCGCCAGGATCTCCTGCCGCCGCCCATAGAGACATAGTCATTCGTCATTCGAGCTTCGTCATTTCCTAATGCGCTACCTCATCCACAACCACCCTGCGTTTCCAGGCTTGTTGTCCAAAGAGGATCTGTATGCCCTCGTCGAGCGCAGTTCACTGGCCCGTGGAGACCTCTGCACCGATGTGCAAACCGGGCGCGATCACACCGTGGGCGAGGTCATCAGCGGCATGAGACCGCCGCGCGCCAGCTCACCACCGCGAGTGGACCGCCCCGCGTATCAGGAATTCCGCGCCGATGATCTCCACCAGATCGACGAGACTCCGCAAGAGGACGAAGACGAAGAATATCCCGAAGAGGACGCCGAGGAAGAAGAAGAGGAGGACAAACCCCGCTACACCGGAAGCGGCGAACGCATCTGGCACTTCGGCCACCCCTCCTGGCTCAGTTATTGGAAGGGGCTCTTCCTCACCCTGCTCTGCCTCTTTGCCGCCGGGATGCTTTTCAGCATGGATGAAGCTTACGCACTCATCTCCGGGCTTAGCGGCATCGCCGTATTTATCGGGGTCAGCATCGCGCGCAGTTCGCATGACTACATCGTCACCGATGAGCGTGTGGAGTATGTCTGGGGCATCATGGGGCGCAGTTCCAAGGAAGTCCGCATCTGCGATATCCGCAGCCTCGATGTCTGGGAAAAGGGATTCGAAGGCATCGTGCTGCGGCTGGGCACGCTCGATGTTTCCTCCGCAGGCAATGCGGGTGTGGAGGTCAGCTTCCGCGACATCCGTCAGGCCCACAAGGTGAAGGAACTCATCCGCCACCTCCAACGCGGCGCGGAGTGAGGGCGGGAGCCGTTTTCGGTGGTTGACGGTGGTTTGCAGTCGTTGGCGATTGTTTTCAGAGTGTGCCCCAGTTTGAACAAACAATCGCCAACCACCGCAAACTTCTGGAAACTTCCGAGCCACCCCAAGAACCCGCGTGTCTCACCGTCATGCCTTCCGAACCCGCCCCCATGCACGACGCCGAGCACACCTTCTTCCTCGCCGCCCTGGAGCGCTTTGAGCGACCGCTGATCCGCTACGCCCACAGCTACACCAGCGATCTCGAAGAAGCGCGCGATGTGGTGCAGGACGTCTTCCTCAAGCTCAGTCAAAACATCGCCAGCCTCGATCCCGACAGGCTCGCTCCCTGGCTCTTCACCGTCTGCAAAAACCGTGCCCTCGACCATCAGCGCAAACACTCACGCCTCATCGTCATGGAAACTGCCTCCTTCGACCACGAAGTCTCCACCTCACCCCGCCCCGGCGCTGAATTGGAGTCCCGTGAGACTGCCGCCACCCTCCGCAGTCTGATCGAAAATCTCCCCATCCGGCAGCGCGAAGCCATCACCCTGAAATTCATCTCCGGCCTCGACTACAAAGAGATCAGCCAGGTCATGAAAACCAGCATCGGCAACGTCGGCTACCTCATCCACCACGGCGTCCAAAGCCTCCGCACCAAGTGGCAGGAACACGAAGCCTGCCCGCAAACCGATCTGGCTCTCTCCGCCGTCTGACTCTTCGCCCTCAGCCCTCCGCCTTCACTTTATGAAACCCGAAAACCTCACCGCCTGGGCGCTGAACGAACTCAGTGCCGAAGAACAGGCCCGGCTCGAAGCCGAACTCAGCGCTGATCCTGCCGTGCAGGCGAGTGCTGAAACCACGAAGGACTTCTGCTCCTTCCTCACCCGCGAACTGCGGGATGAATCCATGGCGCTCACTCCCGAGCAGCGCGCCCAATTCACCACGGTCAAAGCCCCGGCCTTCCTCGGCGGCAGCCCACGCTTCGAGCCCAAACCCCTCCGCTGGTGGCAACGGCCAGCGATTCCCATGGCTGCTGCGGCTGCCGTTGTTGTCCTTGGATCGACAGCAGCTTTTTACTTCAATCAGGCACCCAAGGTGAATTCCAGGGTTGCCACGACAGAGTCCAAGGAGATCCGAGTTCAGTTTCAGGACAAAAAGCGTGACCTAGCAGCCGGCCCCCAAAGCATCGGAGTACCGCCAGTACCAGTAAAGCAGCCCGTCTCAACTAGCACCGAAGTCTCCAGCATTATGCTGGCAGAAGCAGCCGCTGCCTCCGCCACCCCCATGCCCATGCTGGCATCTGCCGATGTGAGGTTTCCTGGCAGCGGCCCGTTCATCGGATCTGACCGTATCATTATAGCCAGAACTGGCACCACGCTCAGCAGCACGAGCACTTACACCGATGACTTGGCATCCAGTCGTCCACAGTTGGGGCAGCCCCCAAACTCCGAGTCCTACGCCACCATCGTCGAGAACACCCTCATCAGCGTCGCTCGGGAGCCGCTTTCCACCTTCTCCATTGATGTGGACACGGCCTCGTATGCCAATGTCCGCCGCTTCCTGAACATGAACACCAAGCCGCCGCGTGATGCCGTGCGGGTGGAGGAGCTGATCAACTACTTCCCCAGCAGCGAGCCCGCGCCAGAGGCCGACTCAAAGCAGCCCTTCGCCGTGAAGGCCGAGATGGCCGCCTGCCCGTGGCAGCCGCAGCATCGGCTGGCGCGCATCCATCTCAAAGGCCGCGACGTGCCCGCTGGCAGCAAGCCGAGCAATCTCGTCTTCCTCATCGATGTCTCGGGCTCCATGAACAGCGAGGACAAACTGGCTCTCGTGCAGCGCAGCCTGCGCATGTTGGCAGAGCGGCTCGGCGAGAGCGACCGCGTCTCCCTCGTCACCTACGCCGGTGGCACCGAGGTCGTCTTGCCCTCCACGAATGGCATGCAGAAAGCTGATGTCATCGCCTCCATCGACCGCCTCAAGGCCGGTGGCAGCACCGCAGGCAGTGCGGGCATCAAGCTCGCCTACGAGCAGGCTGTCAGCGGCTTCATCAAGGGCGGCGTGAACCGCGTCATCCTCTGCACGGACGGCGACTTCAATGTCGGCATTAGCGATCCGAAGGAGCTGGAGGGCTTCATCAGCGAGAAGGCCCGCAGCGGCGTCTTCCTCAGCGTGCTCGGCTTCGGCACCGGCAATCTCAAGGACCGCACGATGGAAACCCTGGCCGACAAGGGGAACGGGAACTACGCCTACATCGACAGCGTCAGCGAGGCTCGCAAAGTGCTCGTCGAGCAGATGCAGGGCACACTCGTCACCATCGCCAAAGACGTGAAGATCCAGGTCGAGTTCAATCCCGCCCTCATCCGCGAGTATCGCCTCATTGGTTATGAAAACCGTCTCCTGACCAAAGAAGACTTCAACGACGACACCAAGGACGCCGGAGAGATCGGTGCCGGTCACAGCATCACCGCCCTGTATGAACTCGTCCCCGCCAATCTCCCGCCCGGTGCCACGCCCCCGCCCATCGTGGACAAGCTCAAATACCAGCCCGAAGCCCAGCAGCTCGCCTCACCACCTCCGGTCAAAACTTTGGCATCTGCCACGAATGAAGCCCTCACCGTGAAGCTGCGCTACAAAGAGCCCGAAGGCACCACCAGCAAGCTCCTCGAAGTCCCGCTCAACGACGACGCCCGCGCCATCGAGCAGGCTAGCCCCGAGTTCAAGTTCACCGCCGCCGTCGCCGGCTTCGGGATGCTGCTCCGCGAGTCCAGCTATGCCGGCCAGCTCACCTGGGATGTCGTCCGCCAGCTAGCCCGCGAAGGTAAAGGCCCAGACGCCCTCGGTTATCGCGGCGAGTTCCTCCAACTCATCGAAAAAGCGTCCGTCAGGAAGTAGCAGTTTCAGTTGGTGTTCGGTTTTATCGCCACTCGTGTCTTGGGTAGCGACCTCTGAGCTGGGCCTTCACCGCTGGGTAGCCTTCTTTCCAGAAGCGGCCCAGGTCGGCGGTGGTCTGGATGGGGCGCTGGGCGGGGGAAAGCAGATGCACGACGACGGTGATGCGCCCAGCGGCCACCTTGGGATTCTCATGCACGTCGTAGAGCTGCTGGAGCACGACGGGCACGCTCGGGGCCTGCTTTTCATCATACTCGATGCGGGCGGTGCGGCCGTTTTTCAGCGGCAGTCGATCTGGGGCGTAGCGCTCCAGGAGATCGCGTTGAGCATGACTGAGCCACTGATGCAGCGCGGGGAAGATGTCCTTGTCTTTGAGCTGGCGATAGGTCACGCAGCCTTCGCAGACTTGCTCGATGATGAGGCGGCGGTCCTCCTCGGTGATGGGCGGGATCTCCATCTCAGGCATCCATTTGGAGAGGCAGTTCACCCGCGTGATCCACTGCTCCACTTTTTCATTCCAAAGGGGGAGCTGGAGCCTGCCTGCGACGACTTCCTCGGCTAAAAGCGAGGCCGCTGTGCTGCTGTCGGGCTCGCCACGCTCTTTGCTGCTGAGCACGAGGCTGCGGAAGCGCACTTCCTCCACATTGATGACGCGGCGGTTCACGCTGTCATACTGCGCACGCTTGCCGCTGGTGAAGTCGGCGGGGAACATCTCGCGCAGCCATTCTTCCTCGACCTTGGTCACGAGATTGAGCTGCACGGTGAGCGCCTTTCCCTGCACCTCCAGGATCTCGGAGGCGACGAGCAGGCGCGGTGGTTTGATGTGGGCATCTTTGCCGAGATGGCCGCTGTAACCACCGGGCAGTCGATAAATGCGGCTGCCGCTGCTGGTCTCGACTCCGAGATGATCGCTGAAGGCGGCGAGCAGGGTTTTCGCCAGGGACTCGGCGCTGGCGACTTCGTCATTCACGGGCAAACCGGCACGCTGGGCGATGCGCAGGAACTGATCGTAGCTCCGGCCCGCCTCACGCGCACTCATGGCGTGGACATTCAGCGGGATGCAGGCCTGCGGATCAAAGTTCAGCGCCTCAGCACGGATGAAGGCTCGCAGCAGGGCCTGGAATTCACTGATGTCGTTTGGCTCCCAGAAGTCTTCGTTTTTAAAGGAGGAGTTGTTCTTCCCCACCATGAGGATCTCGCGCCCCTGAGCTAAGGCGGCGCACATCGCGGCCTCCCGCACGCAGCCGTTTTCACCAGCTGCCAGCAGCATCCGGGCAAAGCGCGGATGCGTGGGAAAGGCGGACATCTTCATGCCGATGGGCGTGAGGCGAGCCTCCATCACGGCACCGAGATCATGCAGCAAGGTCTCCGCACGAGTCATCGCAGCTTCGGCGGGTTTCTCGAACCACTCGATGCCGAGCTTCGCCTTGTCCTGCGCCACATGCAGTGCGAGCAGAGCCTCGCTGAGCTCCAATCGCTGGATCTCCGGCAGCTCGCTCTCGGCACGGTGCAGGTGCTCGCGCTCGGCCCAGAGGCGCACGGCGATACCGGGGCCGAGTCGCCCGGCGCGTCCGGCTCTTTGTTCGGCACTGGCGCGGCTGATCTTCTGGACCGTCAGCGTGTTCAGACCGCGACGCGGATCATAGCTGGCGACACGAGCGAGACCGCAATCGACGACGGCTTTGATGCCTTCGATGGTCAGGGAGGTCTCAGCGACGTTTGTGCTGACGATGATCTTCGCCTGCTCGCCTGGCGTCACGGCTGCGTCCTGATCCTGCGGGGTCATTTCACCATGCAGTGACACGATGCGTCGGCCTTTGGCAAAGCTGCGGCCTTGCATGGCGGTCATGGTTTTGCGGATCTCGTAGGCTCCGGGCATGAAGACGAGGATGTCGCCGCTGCTGCCGAGTTCCGAGGCGAGCGTCTCACAAGCACGCGCCGCCTGATCCCAGACGGGTTCGGTTTGATTCAGACGCAGGTCGCGGTTCGGCGCTTGATAGCGCACTTGCACCGGGAAGGTCCGGCCCTCGCTCTCCAGCAGCTTCACCGGATGCATGAACTCCGTCAGCGGCCCCGGAACGAGGGTAGCAGACATGACGATGATCCTTAAATCCGGACGCCGAGCCCGCTGAAGCGCATGAGCCCAGGCGAGCACGAGATCGCCATCGAGATGCCGCTCGTGGAATTCATCGATGATCACGCAGCCGACCTTCGCCAGGTCCGGGTCTTCCATCAGTTGCCTGAGCATCACGCCCTCCGTGACATAGACGAGCCGCGTGTCTCGCGAGGTCACATTGTCAAAGCGCACCTGATAGCCCACCTCGGCACCGAGACGGCCATTGCGCTCCTTCGCTACCCGCTGGGCCAGCATTCGCGCCGCGATGCGCCGGGGCTGGAGCACGATGCAGCGCTGGCCTTCTTTGAGGATGCCGGAATCGAGCACGAACTGCGGGACCTGGGTGGACTTGCCCGAACCCGTGGGGGCTTTGAGGAGAAGGTTCGGCGTGGCCGGATCACGCAGGTGAGCCACGACGGCATCGCGGATCTCAAAAATGGGCAGGCTGGCAGGGGCGGGCATGGTTTAAAGCGGGCCGCTTCTGTGCTCCGGCCTGAGGCAGGGGTCAAGGAGCGCGAGGTGTGGCGTTGCAGTCCAGATAGCCGGAGGTGGATGAGAGGTAAGATTCCCGATTTGCCGCGCCTGCGGGCTGCGTTTAAAGCCAACGCATGTCAGACACTCCCGCCCGCTTCATCCAGATCGACGACGCCGCCCGCGAAACCAACCCATGGACCAATAACGAATGGCTCTGCCGCCCCGATCTCGTGGAGGCAGATAAGCTGCTGCTGGTGCGGGCAAACATGGACCCGATGCACTGCCATCCCTTTCATTTTCATCCGCATCGGGAGGAGATCATCTATGTGATCTACGGCCGCGCGGAGCAGTGGGTGGGCACGGAGAAGCGCATCCTGAAAGCGGGCGAGATGGCCCACATCCCGCCGGGCGTGATCCACGCCACCTACAATCCGCACAAGGAACCTCTCGTTTTCTTGGCCATCCTTTCACCCGCGAAGCTGCCCGACGACCTAGCCGCCGTGCCTGATCCGCAGGATGTCTCCGCGCAGGAGCCCTGGGCCAGCCTGCGGGCGGGTTTGCCAGAGTGCACTACCCTGGCCTGAGCCGCGAATCCGGCTGGATGCCAAGTCATGGCCTCAATGACAGGATTGACACGATTCTCAGGATAAACAGGATTTTTCAGACCTGTAAATCCTGCCAATCTTGTTAATCCTGTAGCCAAGTGCCCCTTTTCATATGGATGTGTTAGCCCTGCTGAATGGCAGATGTGCTGGCTCGCAGCCCTTGCGCAGGCGTATCCACGGTGATACTCACCCCGCCCACCTCACATGTCCGACCTCTCCCATCTGCGCGCCGATTTCCCCATCCTGCATCAGCAGGTCGCCGGGCATCCGCTCGTGTATTTTGACAGTGCCGCCTCCAGTCAAAAGCCACGTCAGGTGATCGACTCGCTGGTCCACTACTACGAGCACGACAACGCGAACGTGCACCGCGGCCTGCATGAGCTGAGCAACCGCTCGACGACGAACTTCGAGAACGTTCGAAAGAAGGTCGCCAACTTTATCGGCGCGGCAAGTGATGAGGAGATCATCTTCACCCGAGGCACAACGGAAGGCGTGAACCTCGTGGCGAACGTCTGGGCAAATCAGTTCCTCAAGCCCGGCGATGAAGTCGTGATCACCGGCATGGAGCATCACAGCAATCTCGTGCCCTGGCAGCTCGCCACCCAGCGCAGCGGTGCCACTTTAAAATATGTGCCCGTGCTTGATGACGGCACGCTCGACATGGCCGCGCTTGATGAACTGCTCGCCGGTCCGGTGAAGCTCATTGCCTGCGTACATATCTCGAACTCACTCGGCACGAAAAACCCCGTGCAGGAAATTTGCGCGAAGGCCAAAGCGCGAGGCATCACCACCTTCATCGACGGCGCTCAGGCCGTAGGACACTTGCCCGTGAACGTGCGCGAGGTCGGCTGTGACTTCTACGCCTTCTCCGGTCACAAGATGTGCGCCCCGACTGGCATCGGCGCTTTGTATGCTCGTGCGGAAGTGATGGATCAAATGCAGCCCTGGCATGGCGGCGGCGAGATGATTGAGACCGTCACCATGGAGCGCAGCAGCTACAAGAGCGGCTCCGCCCGCTTCGAGGCTGGCACACCGGACATCGCGGGTGTCATCGGGCTTGGTGCGGCGATTGATTACCTGGAAAGCGTCGGTCTTGAAGCCATCCAGGAGCATGGCCGTGAACTCACCACTTACGCTTTGGAGAAGCTCGTCGCCCTGCCCGGCCTGCGACTACTCGGGCCGCCCATCGGAGTCGATCGCGGATCGCTCGCCGCCTTTACCCTGGCTTGTGCGCACACACATGACCTCGTGGAGTTTGCCAACACGCAGGGACTCGCTCTGCGCGGTGGGCATCACTGCACGCAGCCGCTGATGAAGCGCTTCAAAGCTCCAGGCACCAGCCGCGCGAGCTTTTATCTCTACAACACGAAGGCCGAGGTGGATCGCATGATCGACATCCTCCAGCAGGCCATCGCCTTCTTTTCCTAACGACTCATGGCACTCTCCGACGACCTCCGCGACCTCTACCAGCAAGTGATCCTCGATCACTCCCGCAGCCCGCGCAATCATGGCCAGCTCCACGGCGAAGGCTGCGTGCATGTGCATGGCGACAACCCCACCTGTGGCGATGAGATCGACATGTGGGTCAAAGTCGGTGCCGATGGCAAGGTCGAGGATCTCAAGTTCGAAGGCCAGGGCTGCGCCATCAGCCAGGCCAGCGCCAGCATGATGACCTTGAAGATGAAGGGTGCCGATGCCGCGAAGGTGCAGACGCTTCTCAAAGACTTCCGCGCCGTCGTCACCGGAGAAGGCACCGTGCAGGACGAAGATGCCCTCGGCGAACTCGCCCTGCTCGAAGGCGTGCAGAAATTCCCCCAGCGGGTGAAGTGTGCCATGCTTGGCTGGCGTGCTCTG
>CAYMHJ010000063.1:0-9862 GCA_964390165.1 uncultured Prosthecobacter sp.
CATCGCCACGGAGAAGGGCATCATCCGTGTCGGTGGCATGGCGGCGAAGAACGCTAAGGGGGACAAGCAGGATCTCTGGTCCAGCGAGACTGCTGCACGCTATGATGTGGCTGACAAAAAGTGGCATCCTTTGCCGAAGCTGCCCGAGCGCCGCTCCAGCCATGACAGCATCGTCATCGGCGATACCCTTTATGTCATCGGCGGCTGGGCACTGATGGGCGGTTCCGATCTGAAATGGCATGACACCTACCTCACGCTGGATCTCGCAAAAGCTGATGCCACCTGGCAGACACACAAGCAGCCCTTCGAGCGACGCGCTCTGGCCGTTCATGCCATCGGCACCAAGCTTTTCGCTATCGGTGGCATGGATAGCGATGAAGACATCGTCACCCTCGTCTCCATCCTCGACACCACCACCGGCCAGTGGAGCGAGGGGCCGAAGCTGCCCTCCGACAAGCTCGGTGGCTTTGGATTCGCCGCCGTCTCACATGAGGGCCGACTCTTCGCCAGCGGTGCTGCCGGTGTTCTCCTCGAACTGCGCGGCGAAGCCTGGGTGCCACTCGTCAAACTCCAGCAACCGCGCTTTTTCCATCGCCTCGTCAGTGGTGGCAAAAGCAAACTCATCGCCCTCGGTGGAGAGAGCAAGGAAGGCAAAAAGACCTCCCCCGAAGTCATCGAACTGCCCGCCGCCGACTCGGCTCCGCTGGCCGAAGAACCTGCCCAGCCCAAATCGAGTGCGAGCAAGGATTCAACCCTCGTTTGGCCCGCCAACCTGCCCGCCACCGAGTCCGACTGGCCCCGCTACCAGGGGCCGCAGGGCGACTGCACCACGCCCGAGGTCGGTTGGAACACGAAGTGGCCTGCCGACGGCCCGCCCATCCTCTGGAAAGCCGAGCTTGGCAAAGGGCTCGGCTCTTTTGCCGTCGTGGGAAAGCGAGCCTATGCCGCTGGCAATGATGGCGCGGACAAAGACACCCTCGTCTGCCTCGATCTCGATACCGGCAAGCCCGTCTGGAAGCACACCTACGCCGTGCCCACGAAGTGCCACGAGATGTCCATCGTGCCCTACGGCCCGGCTTCCACACCCACCGTCATCGGAGACAAAGCCTGGTTCATCAGCCGCGACGGCCACGTGCTCTGCCTGAATGCCGAAACCGGAGCCGTGATCTGGCAAAAGCATCTCGCCGACGACCTCGGCGGCAAGCGTCCCGTCTATGGCTACAGCAGCAGCCCTTTCATCGCCGAAGATCGCCTTTATCTCGATGTCGGTGCTGGTGGCGCTGGTAAATCCAACGCCTGCCTCAAAGCCAGCACCGGTGAACTCATCTGGCAAACCGGCGATGGAGAGGCCGGCTACGCCACGCCCTTCATCAGCAAGCTGCATGGCAAAGATACCCTCGTTCTCTTCAAAGGCGAAGCCCTGGAACTCCGCTCGCCCACCGATGGCAAACTGCTCGCCCGTCACGCCACCGAGACCCGAGATTTCTGCAACTGCGCCACCCCAATCGTCAGCGGCGACACCCTCTTCATCTCCCACACTGGCAACATGGGAGCCCGCGTCCTGCAAGCTGACGAACTCGCCCTCACCGAAGTCTGGAGCGACCGTGAAATCGGCCTTCTATTCCACAGTGGCCTGCCAGTCGGGCCTGACAAACTACTCGTCTTCAACGACCAAGTCCGCGGAGCCAACGACCTGCGTCTGCTCGATCTAAAGACCGGCCAGACCCTCTGGAAAAACACCGAGATCGACAAAGGCACCGGCCTCATCACCGCCGACAGCCACGCTCTTCTGCTCACCAGCAAAGGTGAACTCGTGCTCGCCAAAGTCACCGACAGCGGCCTCGACATCCAACAGCGCGCCCAGATCCTCAGCGGCAAATGCTGGGTCCAGCCCGTCCTCAGCCACCGCCGCCTGCTTTGCAAAAACAACGAAGGCAGCACCGTCTGCCTCAACCTGCAGTAGCTGTGCGCAGCGAGATCACCCCTTAGATCTCGACCGCTTCTTGCCCAGCGCCTTTTCCACCTCGGCGAGTGGCAGGCAATTGATCACGTCCTTCCGGGTCAGCCAGCCTTTGCGTGCTGCGCGCACGCCGAAGAGCACGTCCTGCAGGCCCCGCGTGCTATGCGCATCCGGGTTGATGCTGCACTTCACGCCTTTCTCCACCGCCAGACGCCACCACCGCCAGTCCATGTCCAGACGCCAGGCGCTGGCATTCAGCTCGATGATCGTCCCCGTCGCTGCCGCAGCATCGATGATCGCCGGGATGTTCACCGCATAAGCCGGACGCTGCGCCAGCAGACGGCCCGTCACATGCCCCAGCATCGTCACATGCGGGTTCTCGATGGCCCGGATCAGGCGCGCCGTCATCTCCGCCTCGGGCAAATTGAAGACGTTATGGACACTCGCCACGCAGTAGTCGAGTTCCGCTAAGAGTTCGTCGTCGAAGTCCAGCGAGCCATCCTTCAGGATGTCCACCTCACTGCCGGCGAAGATGCGGAAGTCGCCGCCATACTCTTCGTTCAGCTTGCGGATCTCCGCCATCTGCGCCCGCAGCCGCCGTTCATCCAGACCGTTCGCCACAAAGCTGCTCTTGCTGTGGTCCGCGATGCCCAGGTATTGCAGCCCCAGCTCCATCGCCGCCTCCGCCATCTCCCGCAGCGTCGCCTTGCCATCGCTCGCCGTCGTGTGGTTGTGAAAGACCCCGCGCAGGTTCTCCAGCTCGATCAGCCGGGGCAGACGCCCCTTCTCCGCGGCATCAAACTCCCCCGAGTTCTCCCGCAGTTCCGGCTCGATGTAGTCCAGGCCCAGGAGCTGGTAGATCTCCTTCTCCTCATAGATCTCCGCCGCTTCCTCCGGCACGCTGCCGCCTTCATGCGCGGGCTTGAAGCCATACTCGTTCAGCGACAGCCCGCGATCCAGCGCACGCTGCCGCATCACCACATTGTGCTCCTTGCTGCCCGTGAAGTAATTCAGCGCAAAGGGATACTCCGCACTGCTCACCGCCCGGAGATCACACTGCACACCATTGGCCGTGTAGATGCTCGCCTTTGTGCCGCCCTGGGCGATCACCTTCTCCACCTGCGGCAGTTTCACAAAGTCCGCGATCACCTCCTCCGGGCGCTTCGTCGCCACCAGGAAGTCCAGATCATGCACCACCTCCTTGCCGCGCCGGAAGCTTCCGCACACCTCCGCGCGTGACACCGACGGATGCTCCCGCAGCGCCTCCAGCATCGCCTGCGCCAGCGGGTACACCTGATCCTGGCGAAACTCCGACGCGTGCTGCTCACGGAAGGCAATCGCCTCCAGGATCTTCACCACCGTCTTCTCGCCGAAACCACTGATCTTCGCCGCCTCCCCGCTCTCACACACCCGCCGCAGATCCGCCAGCGAACCCACCCCCAGCTGCGCATACAGCGCCGCGATCTTCTTCGGCCCCAGGCCCGAGATCTCAAACAGCTCGAAGAGCCCCTCGGGGAACTCCGCCTTCAGCCTCTCGTAGAACTCCAGCCGCCCCGTCGTCGCCATCTCATGCAGCTTGTCGCGCAGCGCTTCGCCCAGGCCCTTGATGCCCGCCAGATCATTGTCCCGGGCCATCTGCATGATGTCCCCCGCATGACTCTCCACGATCTCCGCCCCCATCTTGTAGGCACGGGTTTTGAAAGGATTCTCCCCCTTCAATTCCATCAGGAGGGCGATTCGTTCGAAGATCTCAGCAGCAGCTTCTCGGGTCATGGCGCGGAGAATGTCGAGCCCCCGCTGCATTGCCAGCGTGGGTTTGCGCCGGAGGGGAGAATACAAAACCAGGAGAGTCCCGCCATGCTGCATCCAAAGGAAAGTCGTCGGACAGCCACAGAGCGCCCATGTGAGTCGAGCCTATGCCAGAACTTGCCACATCCGCTTCACGCTCCATGCTCCTAGGAAGTACAGCCAACGACTCCTTAACCGTGAAGACCCTGCCACGCTTCGAGCCCCTGCTCCGGCCATTCTTGCCATTAGCGCTTCTGTTTATCCAGGCCGTCACCGTCTTGCACGCCGCACCGGGGGATCTGGATGCGCTGAATGCCAACCTAAACGACTACGTCAATGCCTCAGCCGTGCAGCCGGATGGGAAGATTATCATCGCGGGGAACTTTACCACGGTGCTGGGGGTGGCTCGAAAGTACATCGCTCGGCTGAATGTGGATGGAACGCTGGACACGTCCTTTGATCCAAGGCCAGATGGGGCTGTTAATTGTGTGGGGGTTCAGGCGGACGGGAAGATCGTGCTGGGCGGCAGCTTCTCTTCGATCACATACAGCGGTGGCAACAGTACGGTTGCGCGTTCCAATCTTGCCCGACTGAATGCGAATGGCACCGTCGATATGAGCTTTGACCCAGGCCCAAATTTAAGCGTGTATTGTCTGGCAGTGCAGCCAGACGGAAAGATCCTGCTGGGCGGGCAGTTCAGCTACTTCCTCCCCAATAGTGGGCTGACAGCCACGCTGCGGTCTTCCCTAGCACGGTTAAATGCAGACGGCACTTTGGACATGGGCTTTAATCCATCCCCCAATGATCTTGTCTATTGCATCATGCCACAGGCAGACGGGAAGGTCCTGCTGGGCGGTCGATTTACCTCGCTCAAGCCCAATGGGGCGGCAGTCTCGACTCCTCGGCAGCGGATTGCCCGCGTCCATACCAATGGCACCCTGGATCAGGATTTCGCCCCCAATGCCAACGGTGAACTGCAAAGCATCGCCCTACAGGCCGACGGGAAAATTTTACTGGGTGGGTCGTTCCCTAACATCCTGCCCATTGGAGTACCGTCGCTGGTCGTTCAGTCAAACCTGGTGCGCCTGAATGGCGATGGCACACTGGACAGCAGTTTTGATGTGGAGCCCGACTATAGCGTCCTATCGGTCACCGTTCAGACGGACGGGAGCCTCCTGGCCGGGGGACACTTCACCAGCATCAAAACGAACGGCGTGCAGACCACCTCACGCGGCTACATCGCCCGGCTGCATGGCAATGGCTTTGTGGACTCAGCCTTTGATCCAAAGGCCAATTCCAGTGTCAACAACATAGCGTTACAGAAGGATGGGCAGATTCTTTCCAGTGGGTGGTTCACTACATTTCAGCCAAATGTGGCGGTGAGTCCGACGACGCGGCGCCACTTTGCCCGACTGTCTAACAGCTCCGCCGAGCAGGGCCTGCGGGTGCTGGATGCGAGCCAGATCCTCTGGACACGACGCGGCAGTGCGCCAGAGGCCCATGCGGTGAGCTTTGAGCAAAGTGGTGATGGCGGTCTAACCTGGACACCGCTGGGGAATGGCACACGCGTCGGGACGACGCCAGACTGGCAGCTTACGGGACTCAGCCTAACCACGAGTGGTCGGCTGCGTGCCAGCGCGGTGATCCATCAGAGCCGTGGCACCAGCCTCATGCGGACAGAGGCAAGCTATCACCTGACAGCGGCCCCAGCTCTCACGGGCATCTCTCCAGCCAGCGGCCACATGGATGGAGGCACCACGGTGACAATCACCGGCACCGAACTCGACAGCGCCACGGAAGTAATCATCGGAGGAGTGGCTGCAAAGGATGTCGTAAGAGTAAATGCCACCACCATCACCGCCACGACACCGGCAGGCAGGCCAGGGGTGGTGGATGTAAGCGTGATGACCGCAGGCGGGACAAGCATGGGCGTGGGGCTCTACACTTATGTGGCACTGACACCCGCAGTCACCGTGTCCACTCCTACCGTGTGGGCGAATGTGCCTATCCTGACCATCACGGGCGCGAACTTCAGCCCGGTGCCAGGGGATAACGTCGTCACCTTCAGCCCTGCGGGGACGGGCACGGTGGTTAATGTGACATCCAACACACTGACTGTCTCCGGCATCACGGGGCTGGTACCCGGTGCTCTGAGCGCAGTGGTCACTACCTTTGGTCTCAGCAGCGGGGTTCCGGTGCAGGTGGCGCAGGTGGTGCCTGTGCCCGCAGGCAACCTCGACTTACTGGATGCTCAACTGCGCCTCAGCTTTGGCAGCACCCCATTTAACAATGCATATACTAACACCATGGCAGTGCAACCGGATGGGAAGACGATCATCGGGGGGCGTTTTGACACGGTGCTGGGCGTGGCGAGAAAGAACCTCGCGCGACTCAATGCGGATGGCACGCTGGACATGGGCTTTGATCCCAGACCCAACAATTTGATTACCTGCCTCGCTGTGCAGGAGGATGGGAAGATCCTGGTAAGCGGGGCTTTTTACAACTTTCAGCCCAACGGAGCACCCAGCAGCACGGCCCGGGATGGCATTGCCAGGCTGAATGCGGATGGCTCACTCGACATGGGCTTTGCGCCAAAGATCTCTGGCGATGTACCTTCCATCGCCTTCCAGGCCGACGGAAAGATCCTGCTCGGGGGAAACTTCACCATGGTGGAAGGCAATGAGGGCTATCCCAGATACAGCAACATTGTGCGCCTTGAAGCTGATGGCTCTCTCGATCTGACTTTTCAGCCGAATCCATCAGGTTCTGGTGTGGAGAGCATCGTCGTGCAACCTGACGGGAAGATCCTGGTTGGCGGAGTCTTTTTCTACTTCCAGCCAAATGGGGTTGGCCCTCGAATAACACGCGCTTTTCTCGCGCGCTTGAATGCCGACGGCAGTGTGGATATGGGATTCGATCCTGATACTAGCATCAGTGCCAACTGCATTGCCTTGCAGGCAGACGGGAAGATTCTGCTCAGTGGTCCGCTATCCAGCTTGAGTTCCAGCAGCGGATGGAGTGCTCAGGCAACCAGCTACCTGGGGCGGCTCAATGCAGACGGCACCCTGGACTCAAGCTTCAATCCAAAGCCGAATGCGCAAGTCCAGAGCATCGCCGTGCAAACTGATGGAAAGATCCTGCTTGGGGGAAGCTTCAGCACCCTGCAACCCAACGGCGCAACCACCGCCACCGCCCGCCAGCGCATCGCACGAGTGAATGCGGACGGCACGTTGGATACGGGCTTTGATCCCAAAGCAAGCTCATACGTCCAAAGCATAGTTCAGCAGGCAGACGGGAAGATCCTGCTCGGGGGAAGTTTCACCAGTCTTCAGCCCAACGGAGCAGCGACCGCGACGGAGCGCATCGGTTTTGCACAGCTCTTCAATGACAGTGGCACCCAGACTCTGACGGCACCGAATGCAGGCAGGATCATCTGGACGCGCCGGGGCGGGCTGCCCGAGGTCTCCGCAGTCACCTTTGAGCTGAGCACTGACGATGGGGCGAGCTGGCAGATGCTGGGCAGTGGCAGCCGCATCGGCATCACGACTGACTGGCAGCTCTCTGGCCTCTCCCTGCCCGCCAGCGGACTGATCTGTGCCCGTGGCAGGACGACGGGTGGCCGAGGCAACGGCAGCTCCGGCCTGGTGGAGCAGGTGGTGGCCCTCGGCCCTTACATCGGCACGCTCTCCTTTGCCAGCCAGGTGTTTGCCGTGGCCAGCGGCCCGACGGCGACCACGGCGGACATCGTGATTCAGCGCAAAGGCGGCACGCTGGGCAGCAGCGGATGTAGCTTTAGCAGCATCAATGGCTCGGCGGCATTCCCTTTACACTACACTCAACAATCCAATGTGCCCGTGAGCTATGCGGATGGCGTCGGCGGGGACCAGCACTTCAGCATCCCCATCGCAGCCAATGCGGCGAGCACGACGGTGCGGACCTTTCAGGTCGCTCTGTCCTCTCCCACGGCTGACACGGACCTCGCAACCCCGTCCACCGCGACGGTGGCCATCCTGCCCCCCTCCGCCTTTACCGAGACGACGAAGCCCATGGTGATCCTTACCACTCCGGCCAACAATGCCCTCATCCCGGACGCGCCCATGCTCAGCATCACCGGCATAGCCAAGGACAACCTGGGAGTCAGGCAGGTGCAGGTATCTCTGGATGGCGGCACTACCTTTGCCGAGGCGACTCTCGCCGCCCCTGGAGCCACCTCCACGGGGTATTCATTTGCCATGATACCCGCCACCGGGAGCAATGCCATCCAGGTGCGAAGCATCGACTTTAAAGGCAATGCCTCCGACTGGGTGCAGCGCTCCTTCACGCAGTTCCGTACGCTCAAGGTGCGGAGTAAAAGTCAGGCGACATTTGGCAAGCTGACCGCAGGCTTTGCCCCCAGTTCGTCCCGGCAGGTGGGCAAGACCTACAAGATCACCGCCACGCCGACGACCGGATATTTCTTCAACGGCTGGACGGTGAATGACATGACGGGCACCGGCAGCACACCTGCTGCGGCTGAGCTGCCTGCGCTGAGCTTCATCTTCACGGAGGGGCTGGAGCTCACGGCCAGCTTCATCGCCAATCCCTTCTGGGCCCATGTCGGCAGCTACAACGGTCTGGTGCTGCCTGATGAGGCCACCGCAGCCAGTGTGGCGAATGTGGGTCTGCTGAACCTCATGGTTAGCAATAAGGGTACCTTCACCGGCAGCCTCAAGATCGATGGAGCCAGCCTGAGCGTCCCTGGCTTCTTCGACAACGCAGGCCTGGCCCGTTTTGGCAAAGATCGGGCCACCTCGCTGACACTGACGCGCAAAGGCAAACCCGACCTCGTTATCGCCCTTCAGCTTAGTATGACCAGCGTCCCCAAGATCACCGGCAGTGTGACCCAGAAGGTGCTGGGGGTGGTGCAGGGTGTCTCTACCGTGACCGCCGACCGCGCCTACTACAGCACGGCAAACAAAGTGCCCGCTGAACTCGCTGGCACCGCGAGCAAGCCCTACACCCTCGTCTTTCCCGCCAAGGTGCAGATACCCACGCTGCCCACGAACATCTATCCACAAGGCAGCGGCTACGCGACGATGACCGTCAATGTCAATGGCACCGTTTCCATCACCGGCAAGCTTGCGGACAACACCCAAATCACCGCCAGTGCGCCGCTTTCCAAGCTCAACCAGTGGCCCCTCTTTGCCTCGCTCTACTCGGGCAAGGGCTGCTTTGCCGGGCTCGCGACCCTGGCCAATGCCAATGAAACCACGGCGGACGTCACCGGCAGCGACCTGCTCTGGCTGCGCCCCGCCCTCACGAAGGTGCAATGGTATCCCGCAGGCTGGCCCACGGGCATCTCGGTGGATCTCTCCGGCGCTCGTTACAGCGTCCCCAGTGCCGCCAGTGTCTTCCCCGGCCTGGGCACGGTGGATGCAGTCGATGGCAATGCCACGCTCACCTTTACGAACGGCCTGCTCACGACCTCACCGCTGAGCTTCGGCATGAACATCAGCCCAACCAACACAGCGACCAACGCCCCCGCCGCCGCGCTCCCCGTGCTGAAGATCACCAAGACCAGCGGCCTGATCAGCGGCACCTTCCCGCACTCGGACACGACGAAGCCAGCCTTTCAGGGAGTGATCGTGCAGAAAGGCACGCATCAGGGAGCGGAAGGCTACTTCCTGAGCACGAGCCCGAAGGTCCTCACTGGCCTCGGCGAAAGCGGAACCGTGAACCTGCTGGCGCAGTCGGTGGAGTAGAACCCGGAGATGCCTCCATATTCATTGAGCCGATGCACCTTCCCCTGATTCCTGATTCAGGCATTCTTCCTCTCCGCCGGGAACAGGTTTCCCGGCTTTAAACAGCGATCTCTGCCTTGATGGCGGGATGTGGATCGTAGCCTTCGAGGGTGAAGTCTTCGTATTTGAAATCGAAGAGATTCTTCACGTCGGGGTTCAGCTTCATTACGGGGAGAGGTCGTGGCTCGCGGGTGAGCTGGAGCTTGGCCTGTTCGATGTGGTTCGAGTAAAGATGGAGGTCACCAAAGGTGTGCACGAACTCGCCCGGTTGAAGGTTGCAAACCTGGGCGACCATGAGTACGAGCAGGCTGTAGCTGGCGATGTTGAACGGCAC
>CAYMHJ010000063.1:9872-24697 GCA_964390165.1 uncultured Prosthecobacter sp.
CTGCGCTGATAGAGCTGGCAGCTTAGCCTGCCCTCGGCGACGAAGAACTGAAACAGGCAGTGGCAGGGCGGCAGAGCCATCTGGTCGATGTAGGGCACATTCCAGGCGCTGACGATGTGGCGTCGGCTGTAGGGGCTGGTTTTGAGGCCGTGGATGAGCTTTGCTATTTGATCGACGGGCTCCGCCTCAGGCGTGCCCTGCCAGCGCCGCCACTGAGCGCCATAGACGGGGCCGAGCTCGCCGCTTTCGTCGGCCCACTCATCCCAGATGGTGACTTTGTTGTCGCGCAGGTAGCGGACATTGGTTTCGCCTTGCAGAAACCAAAGCAGCTCATGGATGATGCTGCGAAGGTGGAGCTTCTTGGTGGTGACGACGGGGAAAGTGCTGCTGAGTTCATAGCGGCTCTGCTCACCGAAGATGGAATACGCGCCTGTGCCGGTGCGGTCTTCGCGGTAGGAGCCGTGATCGAGGACTTTGCGGAGAAGGCGGTGATACTCTTGCATCCAGGATGAGTGAGAGGGTCAATCAAGCATACGGCACGGGCGTGCCGGTGGAGTTCGCGAGCACTTTGAAGCGCTTGATGATCTCGGCAGTGAGCTTGCCGGGCCTGCCATCGCCGATGGGACGGCGGTCATACTGCACGGCGGGGATGACCTCTGCAGCTGTGCCGGTGAGGAAGCACTCGTCGGAGGTGTAAATCTCGTGGCGTGACATGGTGATCTCGTGGACCTGGAGGCCCATCTCGCGCATGACTTCGATGACCGCCATGCGGGTGATGCCGTTGAGGGCACCGCTGGCGATGGTGGGTGTATAGACTTGGCCGTTTTTGATGATGAAGACATTGTCGCCTGTACATTCGGCCACATAGCCCTGCTCATTCAGCATGATGCCTTCTTCACATCCTGCCTGGATGCACTCGATCTTGGCCATGATGTTGTTCAGGTAGTTCAGACTCTTCACCTGCGGGCTGAGGGCGGCGGTCGCAGGGCGGCGTGTGGCACAGGTGATTAGGTTCAGGCCGGTCTCGTACTTCTCCGCCGGATAAAGGGTGATGCCGCTGGCGATGATGATGACACCAGCCTTCGGACACTGGTAGGGATTCAGGCCGAGGGAACCGACACCACGAGTGATGACGAGCCGGATGTAGCCGTCACGCAAGTTGTTCGCTGCAACGGTCTCGACGGTGGCTTTTTCCATCTCCTCGATGCTGATGGGGATGGTGAGCAGGATGGAGCGGGCGCTTTCGTAGAGGCGGACGAGGTGCTCAGTCAGGCGGAAGACGCGGCCATTGTAGATGCGGATGCCCTCGAAGCAGCCATCGCCATAAAGCAGGCCATGGTCGAAGACGGAGACTTTGGCTTCGGATTCGGGGACGAGTTTACCGTCGAGATGGATGAGCAGGGGGGCGGCCATAAAAGAAGAGCGCGGAGAGTGGCAGGAGTGGGCAGGTTTGCAAAAACAAACATCGCGGAGACCACTGGGGCGTCCGCGATGTGAGAAATGATGCGATGAAAGCTGAGGCGATTACGCGGATGCTGCGCTGAGCTTCGGTGCGGAACGGCGGGCCACGGTGGTGCCGTAACGCTGGGCGAATTTATCGACTCGACCGGCGGTATCGACGAAGCGCTGCTCACCGGTAAAGAACGGATGGCAGGCGGCGCAGATGCCGATGCGGAGGTTTTGCACGGTAGACAGGGTGTTATAAACCGTGCCGCAGGTGCAGGTGATGGTGGTTTCGTGAACCGTAGGATGACCTTCTTTTTTCATGGGGGATGGGTGGGTAGTCACGTGGACCCTTCGGGGCAAAAGCTTCCGCTGGGGCGTGGAGGGCCGCGATAGTGACACGGACAGGAAGTGGGTCAACGGCTTTTTCGAGGGCTGAAACGCCGGCAAAGGGTGACGGACGGTCTGTGGCGAAAACTGAAACTGAAAATTGAAATGTGACTCAGACTTGGCGAGCCTGCGTGATCTCATGACCCAAGACCTGCCCACCAACCTCGTTCCCTCCAGCCTCAGTGAGCCCGTGTATCGCGGCTCAGTGCAGAATCTCTACTCAGTGCCGGAGCATCCCGGATACATCGTGTGCGAGACCACCGAGGCGGGCTCGGTCTTCGATGTGGGGAGCATCTTCAAGATAGACGGAAATGACCTGAACCGGGCTATCTTCCGCCACGCGATGTATGCCCGGCTTAGCCAACCTGAGACTTGGCAGCGGGTGGAGAAGGCTCTGCTGGAATGCCAGACTCTCGGCGAAACATGGCGCTCACAACTCATGGATGGCACGCTGCCTGCCATGATCGAGACTGGAGCACAGACACACCATGTCGGCATGATGGATGCAGTCACAGGGGAGATCGTGAGCACCGGGATGCCAGCAAACCCAAGCTGCTATAATGTAGTGCGGCGCTTCCCGGTGATGAAGCCGCCGCAACGCAATGTGATGGGGAACTTTGTCTTTGATTACGCGCAGTTTCACCAGAGCAACACCTATGTGGTGCCGCTGGAGTACATCGTGCGCTTTGGCGTGACGAGCGGCAGCTCGGTGCTGCGCAAATACGAGGCGCTGAGCGAGAAGGAGCGCCGTGCTTTCGAACTGGAACTCGGCCTGAACGGCCCGATGCGCGCCTGGCAGATGCTGGACCGCCCGATCTATGATCTGACTAGCAAGTATGAACCTGAGGATCGTGCGGTGACAAAACAGGAGGCCCTTCTGATGTCCGGACTGAGCACGCAATCCTTCACCGGCACGATCAAAATGGCCCTGCTCGGAGCCTGGGCGGTGCGCGAGCTGCTGGAGGAAATAGGCCTGCAACTCTGGGATCTGAAATGGGAGTTCGCCGTGGATGGCGATGACCTCTTCTTCGTGGACACCATCGATGCTGACAGCTTCCGGGCGACTGGTTTGGTGCCCGTGGATGGTTCTCAACTCATCATTCACTACAACAAGCAAGCCATGCGCGACTACTACCGTGTCATCTGCGCCGAGTGGTATGAAGGCGTGAATGCTGCGAAGGTAGAAGCAGCGAAGACAGGTGCGCCTTTTAAAGAAGTGCTGAAGGCCGGTCAAGCAGAGGGCAAATACCCGCTGACACCAGAGGTGGATGCAGGCTTCCTGGCCCTTCAGGCGAAGAAGACCGCACTGATCAAACAACACGTCCTTGGCGAATCCGATGCCACCAGCGTGCGCGCGGGACTTGTCGAGGCCGGGCTGGTCGAGGCAGAGTTTTACCGCTCGAAGGGGAAACTCACCGAGTTGCTGAAGTTGAACGGTATTTGAGTGCAGGCCGAGCTTTCGAGCCCGGCCTGAAACGATTTCGGATAATCTACTTATGCCACCGGGTTCGTCAGGCTGCCGATGCCCTCGATCTCGATGGTAACAGTGTCTCCCGACTTCATCCAAAGTGGTGGCTTGCGCGCCATGCCAACGCCCTGCGGTGTGCCGGTGATGATGACGGTGCCGGGGAGCAGGGTGGTGTCGGCGCTGAGGAACTCGATGAGGGTGGGAACGTCGAAGATCATGTCGTTCGTGTTCCAGTCCTGCACGGCTTCGCCATTTAGGATGGTCTTGATGCCGAGGGCGTTGGGGTTCGGGATTTCATCCTTGGTGACGAGCACGGGGCCGAGGGGGCAGAAAGTGTCGAAAGTCTTACCTCGGCACCACTGGCCACCGCCACCGTTCTTCTGCCAGTCGCGGGCGCTGACGTCATTGGCGCAGGTGTAGCCGAGCACATAACTGAGCGCGTCTGCCTTGCTGACATTGCGGGCGGCTTTGCCGATGACGACGGCGAGCTCGCACTCGTAATCGACGCTGTCGCTCTTCAAGACGGAGGGCAGCAGGATGGGATCACCGGGGTTCTGCACGGCGGCGGGGTTCTTGATGAAGAGCACGGGATGCTGGGGGATGGCCATGCCGCTCTCCTCCGCGTGGAATTTGTAATTCAGACCGATGCAAAGGATGATGCGGGGCTCGACCGGGGCGAGCAGCTTGGCGACATCCGCCTTGCGATCTGTGACGCTGTGAGCGCCGAAGATATCGCCTTCAATGACAAGCGCGGAGCCATCGGATTGCTGGGCGGCGTGGTGGATGTGGCCGGAGGAGTCGGAGTAACGGATGATTTTCATGCGGGGAGAGTTCTACGGTTGAAACTGAGCAAATCTGCATAGCGAACGCCAGTGCCGCCGAAAAGGTCAAGCGCGCTGCCCACGGTGGCATCGACCCGACCTCCGCTCAGTTCCTGGATGCGATGCAGATCCTCCATGAGATGAATGCCACCAGCGTAGGTCATGGCAACCGGACTGTGCTGGCCGAGAAAGGTGACCAACTCTTCGTCTATGCCTTCGCATTTGCCCTCGACATCGACGGCATGGATCAAAAACTCATCACAGTGCGCGGCGAGGTGCTTCAGCGTCTCCGGCGTGACATGCAGATCAGTGAGGGTCTGCCAGCGATTCATAGCGACAGTCCAGCCGCTTCCTGTGGCCTTGCAACTCAGGTCGATGACGAGGCGCTCCTTGCCTGCTGCGGCGACCATCTTGTTCAGACGTGTCTCGGAGAAGGTGCCGTCTGTTTCAAAGAGGTAGCTCGTGACGATGACGTGGCTGGCACCTGCGGTGAGATACTCTTCCGCATTGCAGGGGCGCATGCCGCCGCCGAGCTGCAGACCTCCGGGGAAGGCACCGAGGGCGGATTTGGCGGCCTCTTCATTGTCCGGGCCGAGCATGATGACATGGCCGCCTTTCAATTCATCACGGGCATAAAGTTCGCCATACCAAGCGGCATCACGATCACTAACGAAATTGGTTTTCAACCCTGCACCCGTGTCGCTCAGCGTGGAGCCGACGATTTGTTTTACCTTACCGGAGTGGAGATCGATGCAGGGGCGGAAGCGGGTCATTGTCGCTTGGTGGTTACCCCGTAAGGACTCGAACCTTAAACGAGAGAATCAAAATCTCCTGTGTTACCATTACACCACGGGGTAGTGCGGTGAGGTGCGGAGAATAGGAGGAGATGATGGATGTGCAACCGATTTGGCGACCACAGTTTGGTGAATCGCAAGTGAGCAGGGCAGCATGGTGATCCGGCCTCAAAACCCGCAAAAAAACAACAAGCCCCGTTCTGATATGCAGAGCGGGGCTGGCTGAAATCTGGAGGCTTCGGACTATTCCGTGGCGGTGATGGTAAGCACCTGACGGCCTTTGTAGTAGCCGCAGGAAGGGCATGCCACATGGCCGGGGACGGAGGTGCCGCACTCAGGGCAGGTCTTGAGGACAGGGGCGCGCCAGCGATTGGCTCCCTGACGGAGACGTTGGCGGCACTTGGATTGACGGCGTTTGGGGTTGGCCATGTTCGAGGGGGTGTTCTAGTTCTTTAATTGATCAAGGGCATTCCAGATTCCGCTGTCTGCATCAGCCGTTTCAGATGCTAAGGGCGATTCAGCAGTTTCGAAGCGGCCTTCAGCGGGACAGTCGCGCAGATCAACGTTGCCGTCTTCACAGCGCGGGAAGTTCGGAAGGGCGAGGAGGATGTCTTCCCTCACTAGGTCTGTCAAGTCCATCGTGCCTTCCTTTTCAATCGGCACTTCAGACTGATAATCGGCCAGATCCACGCACTGGCGGAAACGTTCCAGGCAACGTCCGCACTCGAGGCTGAACTCCGCACTGAGTGATCCCGTCACCACAAGGTCTGCTCCATCTCGCATAACTAGGAGATCATAGGTCATGGGAGACTCGGCCTGCACGGTGTCCGCGGGCGAGAGATCGAAAAACGACGAAGGTAGTGTACCGGTGATCTGCTTGCCATCGGCAGGCAGGTGGCGGAGATCGATATGGAAGGGATTCATGGTTTGGGCTGGATGGATGACGCCAGCATGGAGGGTCCATCCTGGGACAAAGCAAACCACTTTCCAGTTCCCCAGTCCAGCATCTCCAGCCTTCGAGACCGTTTTATTGTCACAAGCGGCCGCCAATCCATCATGCCGCAATCG
The DNA here is from genome assembly GCA_964390165.1 of uncultured Prosthecobacter sp. Classification (GTDB taxonomy): domain Bacteria; phylum Verrucomicrobiota; class Verrucomicrobiia; order Verrucomicrobiales; family Verrucomicrobiaceae; genus Prosthecobacter. The sequence goes on from CAYMHJ010000063.1 coordinate 15,857, forward strand.
CAAGATCAGCTTCACTTCGCCTTCATTCACCTGACGCTGCTGCGAAAATAGTGGATGGATTCCATGTCATGACTTGCTGTATTAAGCGGAAACCGTTTCTACAGCCCGCCTTCCACACATGCCTCCTGCCCTTCAAGAAATCATCGACTTCTTCGAGCACCTGCCCGAGCCTGAGCGGCGTGACAATTTGATCGGCATGGCTGAGGCCGCCGGTTCATTCACTCGAAACGCCGGGCAAACTTATCTGATCGAAGACGTGAGGAAAGATCAGGAGTGCTCCGACACAGTTGGCGTCTTTCTTCAGCTTGATGCCGAACGGCATGTGCGTTTCGCCATCGAACTAGGCTCCAAAGTGCAGACCCTCACGCGAGCCATGACGGCGATTCTTTGCCGGGGGCTGAATAGCTGCACCGCTGATGAAATTCTGGCATTGCCTACAGATTTCATCCCTCGAATTGTGGGTGCTGATCTGGTGCGGCTGCGCAGCCAGACAGTATATTATGTGCTGAGACGGATGAAAGAGGCTGTCAGCAAAGGTCTAGCGATGGTTCAGTCGATCAGCACGCCCGAAATAAATATCCCAAAAAACAACGCGGAGATGGATCAAAAGCACTGAGATATACCATGAGAGCCGCCAGCGTGTTCTTCATCAGGCTTGAGTGCAGAGACTGAGGCGGAGTTCATTCACCTGCTGGGCGAGCGTGGCGATGATTTCGCGCTGGCGGCTTTCCTCTTTCTGGCCGTTCTGAAGACGTGCAGCCAGCATTTCGAGGCGGGTTTCGTTCAGGCGTATCTGCTCCTCGAGTTTTTTATTCTGCTCTTTTAAAGCGGGATCGACACTACGGTGGGTGCGGGTGCGTAGTTCCTGACGCTCACGCTCCTGGCGGAGGAATTCGAGGCGAGCCTCCTCCCGCTGGATGGACTCACGCACGCGACTCTGGCGCAGCCCCAGAGTGATGCTGTCCTGCTCATGGGCAGGAGTGCCGGGTTCAGCCCCTGAATTGCCAGGCTGAGCGCGCGCCACTGCCAAGTGAGAGCGGGCACGGCTGGCTCCCGCATTGGAAAGAAGATAACGTAGTGTGGCCATGGCCATGTCGATCTCATTGCGAGCGTTCCGAGCCTCTAGGGAATCAGGTGGTGAGCAGGCGAGACATGCTTGAAATTGGTCCATGCTGGTCTTCCAGTCACGCAAAGGCAGGAGTTGGGCTTCGAGGTCAGAAAGCTCCTGTTCGACAGTTTTGATCTTCCTGGCGAGTTCCTGCTCACGCCCAGCGTGGGTTGTTTCCGCCTCCAGGCTGAGCTGGCGGACCTCCTCATATCTGGTCCGTGCAGCTTGCTCGGAAGCGGTGAGCTCGAGGAGGCTCATGTGCAGTTCCTGTTCCCGTCTTTCCAGGGTGTTGACGATCTCACGGCAGTTTACCTCGGACTGCCGCAGGAGTTCGGTCTCGGTCTGCTGAGTGGTGAGATGGGTATTCTCAGTGTCGATAGCTTCCCTCAGGCGGGCCAGTTCCGCTCTGGCGAGTTCGATCTGCTGCTCCGTCTCTGTCAGTTTCCGCCGGTCTTCAGCAAAGAGGGTGAGCGTCTCGGTGAGCTTTTGGCTGACCTCGTTAAGCTGGGACTGTGTTTCCAATAAAGAGCGTGCTTCATCTGCCTGGGTCTGGCGGGTGCCTTCGAGCTGACGCGTGGCCTTCTCCAAATCAGCCGTTGTGGTGCGGAACTGTTGATCCACCCGAGCCACCTCTTGACGGGCTGCATTGATCTGAGCCTCCAGGGCGGAGCGCTGATTCAGCAGGGCTGAATGAGACTGCCGCGAGGATGAAAGTTCTTCCAGGCATTCGGCCAATTGATGTCTGGCACGTTTGAATTCACGCTGTCCGGCTTCCTGCTCCTGCCTGAGTGCCGTTAGGGCGGACTCCATCGCTGAACGCTCCTCGCGAGTGATCGCCAGCAGGCGGGATGCCTCTCGCAGTTCACTTTGAGTTTGGGAAAGGGAGTCTGTGACATCAGTGAATTGGCCCTCTGTCCCGCTCAATAAGGCGCTGCAGTCTGTTAATCTGGCCAGCGCTTCGACATGGGCCTCTTCTGTGGTGGCCAGTTCATGCTTCAGATCTAGAAGCTTTGCCTCGGCCCTCTGAACTTCGACCTCAGTGACAGAGAGTTGCACACAGGTCTTTTCAATCTGCACCAGCCGCTGCTCAGCCAGCGCGAGCTTCTGCCTTTGGACTTCCACCTCCTCGGCTATTTTCACTTGTGAGGCTTTGGTCTCCAAAAGTCGAGCATCAGCGGCTTGAGCGGCACTTTCCTGTTCACGAAGCCGGGCCGCGGCGGTCTGCAGCTTCTGATCGGTATCGGCCAACTGGCTCCGGACCGCCTCCAGCCGAGATGACTCGACTGCACAACGACCACTGACCTGCTGAAAGGTGGAGAGGAGATGCTCCTTTCGTGCGCCTAAAGTATCGATCTCATGCTTGGATTCCGCCAGCAGAGCCTGGAGCCGGTTTACTTCGGAGGAAACTTCGTGATAGCGCCGATTCATCTCTGCCAGCTCGGAAGAGACCCTGTCCCGATTTGCGGAAAGTGTGTTCAGGGTCGTAAGCCGACTTTGATGCAGGAGTTCCACATCCTGCAAAGCGGCCTTCATTTCAGCGAGACGGCCCAAAGGCATGTCGGCAGAGATCGGCACTTGGACGTGACGTCCATCCTCAAGAACGATGGCCAGTTGAGTCATTGGAGGGAGTGATTTTTGTTAGCAAGCCTGAAATACCAAGTCAATCTAACAAATTTCTTTAATCTGGCAATTCCTGAAAATATAAAAATGCACCAAGTTCCATCACTGGCATATTTCTTTGATCCAGATACATGCCACCAAACAAGTCATTCAGAACCGCAAAAAAAAGCAATTGCGATGTGGCCTATCTCACAAAATGCCCTGGTGAGGTGGACGCACCTGATGCGAATCGTTTATTTTCCAAGCATGGGAGAGAATTTACTCGGAGCGACCAGCCTCACGGCTCCCTCCACCTTTGGGCAGCTTCATGAGGCTATCCCCAAGTTCTGCGCGGATGATTTCAGCCTGCTTTTGAAGTTTGGCCACTTCGCCAGGGAACTGTGCAGCGACGTTTTTTGATTCGCTGACATCCGAGTACAAATCGTACAGCTCAGCCTGCTCGACCTTTACCTGCTTGTAGAGGGTGGGAACACCGCCGCTGGCCTTAGGCTGGCCAGAAGGCTGTGAACGATAGCCATGCGGGAGCTGCAGCTTCCAGCGTCCGTCACCGCTGGTGATGGCCTGAAGCTGATTTTGCTCATAATAAAAAGCGTAGAAATCGTGCGGGTTCTTCGCACCACTTTCGCCTGCGATGATTGGCCAGCAGTCGAGTCCATCGATCTTGTGATCAGGCAGTCTGGCTTCGATGACCCGGGCGATGGAAGGCAGTAAATCAATGGTCATCATCATGGAATCGGTAGTGGTGCCAGCGGGGATCTTGCGAGGCCATTTCATGATACCGGGGACGCGGGTGCCGCCCTCCCAGCAGGTGCCTTTGCCCTCACGCAGAGGACCGGCGCTGCCGGCATGATCTCCGTAGGAGAGCCATGGACCGTTGTCGGAGGTAAAAATGACCCAGGTGTTCTCCTCAATTCCATGCTTTTTCAGCGTGTCCATGATCTGACCGACTGACCAGTCCACTTCGAGCATGACATCGGCGAAGAGCCCCTGGCCGGACTTGCCCTTGAACTTTTCACTCACGAAGAGCGGCACATGCACCATGCTGTGAGCGAGGTAGAGGAAGAAGGGTTTGTCTTTGTTCTTCTCGATGAAGCGGATGCTGCGGGTCGTGTAGTCGGTGGTGAGATGCGTTTGGTCCTCGGGTGTGATCTCTTCGTCCACGACTTGATCATTTTCGACCATGGGGAGCTTTGGATAGGTGCCTTTTTTCGCCTGCGGATGGTAGGGCCACATGTCGTTCGAGTAAGGGATGCCATAGTACTCGTCGAAGCCATGTTTCACCGGAAGGAACTGTGGCAGGGAGCCGAGATGCCATTTGCCTACAGCGGCGGTGGCGTAGCCCTTTTGTTTCACGACTTCAGCAAGGGTCATCTCATCCGCATGGATACCATGTTTGGCTGAAGGTCCGAGCGCTCCGTGAATGCCGACGCGGTTCGGATAGCAGCCAGTCAGAAGACCGCAGCGTGAAGCGGAACACACGGGCTGGGCCACATGGAAGTTCGTGAACTTGCGCCCCTCTTCGGCGAGCTTATCAATATTCGGCGTCTGATAACCTTGGGCACCAAAGCAGCTCACATCCGCATAACCCATGTCATCCATGAAAATGATGACAATGTTTGGCGTGGAAGCGAAGGCAGAAACTTGACAGAGAAATGCAGTAACAAAGGCTTGAAAAAGGCGCATGACGGCTCAGAACGTTGTCAGGGATTCAAGTCCTTCGGATTTCACCAAACTCGCCCGCGCGGAATCCAGGGTTGCCCATGGGGAAAGCTCTGCTAACGAGAGCGCTCATCTATGCACCGCAGAATCCTCCCTCGGTTCTCTTCTCTCGCTGCGATTTTCGTCGGACTTGTCATGGTCAGCGCCACTCAGGCCTTGGCACAATCGTCCGTGATCGTCGTGGACAGCTTCAACCGCAAAGTCCACGTCGCAGGCAATGCCAACAGTCGGCGTCCCGTCGGAGGGCTGGCAAAAATTGCAACGGGCATGGTGGCTCTCGACTGGTCGGTGGCCTCCAAGATCGGTGTCAATATTCTCGCGCCAGTTCCTGCTTACGCCCCACAGATGGCTGGTATCAACCTGCTCGGCCTTCAGCCTGGCGACAAGCTGACCATCCGTGACCTCATCTATGCCACAATGATGGGCAGTGATGATCTGGCTGCGATCACGCTCGCGGATTTCGTGGGTCGTGATCACCTGTACCGTCTTGGCCGTCAGGGTGATCCGCAGGTGGAGTTCGTTCGTCAGATGAATCAGCTGGCCGCTCGCGAAGGGGCGACAGGGACGCGCTTCCAAAATCCCCATGGCTATGAAAACACGCGCACGCCCGGACTTTCCACCGCAGCAGACATCGCCCGCCTCACGCTCTATGCCGTGTCTCGTCCGGCGATGAGTTTTTACACCAATCAGCGCACGCGGAATGTCACCATCTACCGCGGCGGCCAGCAGCTCTCAGTACCAGTGAACAACACCAATGTCCTGCTTGGCGAATCTGGGATCGACGGCGTCAAAGCCACCTCTACACCGCGAGCCGGCGGCTGTGCTGCGATTGCCGCCGAACGGCCAGCCTCCGTTTATAAGCAAGCGGATGGCAGCAGCCTCATCTATCGGCATCGTCTGGTAGCAGTCGTGATCGGCTCCTCCAATCCCTTCGGCGAGGCCAAAGCTCTGCTGGATCAAGGCTGGAACGCCTACAACCGCTGGATCGCCGCTGGTCGCCCGATCACAGACAAGAAACAGCTGCTAAACAATTTCTAGCATCTGGCACCCGCCATTCCCCCTATCTCAATCCCACATCCCTCTATAATCACATGCGTATCGGAATTCTGAACAGCGGCGGCGATTGCCCCGGTCTCAATGCAGTCATCCATGGCGTCGTCGGTGCAGCTCACACCCTTGGTTGGGAAGTCGTCGGCTTCCGTGACGGCTTCGAAGGTCTGCTGCCTCCTGGAGATTACATGCTGTTGGACCCCTCACGCACCGTTGGCATCACAAAGCTAGGCGGCACCATACTGGGGACGACAAACAAAGGCCATTTCGTCGCTAAAGTCGGCGAGGGCAATGTCTCCGAAGTGCCAAAAGAGATCGTCGAGAAAGCCAAGGCGACACTGCGCCACCTAGAGATCGGAGCGCTCATCGTCGTAGGTGGTGACGGCTCTCTGACGACCGGCCTGCAGCTTTATAACATGGGCGTGCCGGTGATTGGCGTGCCGAAGACGATCGACAATGACATCCAGGCCACGGCGATGACCTTTGGCTTCGACAGTGCTGTGCATTCCGTGGTCGATGCCCTGGATCGCCTGCACACCACGGCTGAGAGCCATAAGCGCGCCATCGTGCTTGAAGTGATGGGCCGCCACGCGGGCTGGATCGCCCTCTACGGAGGCATGGCTGGCGGTGCCGATGCCATTTTGCTCCCGGAAATTCCCTTCCAGATGGAGCATGTGGCAGATGCCATCCGTCAGCGCGACGCCCGTGGCCATCACAGCACACTGATCGTCGTCGCCGAAGGTGCCCGCATGGAAAGCGGGGAGCTTTTGAAGAAGGAGAATGTCGGTGGCAAAGGCGAGGATCGCCTCGGCGGCATCGGCGAGTATGTGGCAAAGAAAGTCGAAGAACTCACGGGCAAGGAAACGCGCTCCTGTACACTCGGGCACCTCCAGCGCGGCGGAGCACCGACTGCACTTGACCGCATTCTAGGCGTCCGATTCGGAGCCATGGCAGTGAGCCTGATCGAGCAGGGCAAATTTGGCCGCATGGTCAGCTATCAGCAATACCAGGTCGGAGATGTCAGTATCGAGGAGGCCGTGAACCAGCTCCGCCTCGTCAAATCAGACAGCGAGATCGTCAATGCAGGCCGCAGCATCGGCATCTGCTTTGGAGACTGCAAGGTCGCCCCTCGCTAATCTCATTTCTTCACTCACAGCTTCTTGAAAAGCCCCTGCAGCAGGTCGCCCAGACCTTCTCCACTCATGAGGTTCTTCAGGATGCGATCCAGCTTCGGTTTGATCTTCGGATCGGAAAGCGATCCTTCGCTTTCGATGTCAAAGGTGATACGCCCACGCTGATCTGCGAGCGCCTTCATGAGTCCTCTTGTGATGGAGTCCCCCAACTTGGCATTGGACATTCCCTGCTGGAGACGGCTCTGAAGTTCGGGACCGCAGGAAAGGCGGAACTCCATCTCGTGACTGCTCTGCGCCGTGTCGATCCATGATTTCTTTTCGATGGCAATCTCATACTCAGGGAAGCTGAAAAGCGTGTCTCCTCGCAGCCAGAAGCGATTGTTTCGATAGATCCCTTCCACGACCGCCGCCTGCTGAAGCGGCCCGCCGACGCGGACAGGAGACAGGTCGATGCCATAGTCCATGAGCTTCTTCATCTCCTTGCCCGCTGCATCCCCCATCGTGATGTGTCCCGCCAAAGTCGAACCCTGGGCGAGTGTGAGCTTGAGGGTCGAAGTGGGCATCCACTCTCCTGTGTTTGGATCGATGGGAATGATGTTACCTTCGCCAGCAAGACTGAGGTTGGCCAGTTCTGCAGGTCGCTTCACTCCACCGATCCTAGCCTGACCTGCAACCTGTATCTGACTGCTGATCTTCGCCGTCATGCGGTTGTGATTCACAAGGTCGTGCGGATCAATATCGATGCCTGTGAGGGTGAAGTCGAGATCACGAATCTGAATCGTCGTGCCGGAATTCACGATAGTCAGCGAACCGTCCTCGATCTCCGCATTGCCTACGGCGAAGGAGAATCGCCGACTGGAATCGGATTTCTCATCTCCCGCCCTGCCCTGCGCCGTGTGCGGGGCTCCAGCTTCCAGCGACGAAACTGCCGATGATTGCGCGGTGGCTTCTTCATGTTTTGGCTTTTTGAAAAGTGACTCCAGTGAACTCTTTCCCTGAGCATTTTGTGACTCTTTCACCACGGGTGAGATAAGCCGAAGCTGCTCCACCAGAAGACGCCGGTTCATTAAGTCTTCGAGTTGGATCTCCAGAATGATTTCAGGAATCTCGATCTGCGCAATCCCCGCCGCCAGAGGTTTACCCACTTCCGCATCTCTTGGAGCTACCATCACGCCTTTAAAAATGAGCTGGGCAGGCTTCGAGAAGAGGCTCAGTTTGGCATCTTCGATGTGCAGTCGGCAGTTGGCATTTGCCTCCATCTGAGTCACCCAGGTTTCGGGCCCCATCTTACGCATGATCCACCATGAAAAACCGACTGAGCCTACCACTAGCAGCAGGCCGACAATAACCAAGGCAATGAGTGAGACGCGAAGGAACTTTTTCATGAGGATCAGGCTAGCGGCACTGCCAAAAAAGAAAACCCTGTCTTTTGCAAGACAGGGTTTTTGAAAACACCAAACAAACCAAACTCCTGTGCGATTAACGCTTGGAGAACTGGAAGCGCTTACGAGCACCAGGACGGCCTGGCTTTTTACGTTCCTTGGCGCGGGAGTCGCGGCAGAGAAGACCAGCTTTCTTCAGAGTGCCACGAAGCTCAGGATTCACAGCGATCAGTGCGCGGGAGATACCGAGCATCACTGCGCCCATCTGGCCGGTGACACCACCGCCATCAGCGTTGATCTTGAAATCATAGGTCTGGCGGCTGTTGGTCAAAGCCAGTGGGATGATGATCTGATTCTGCAGAGTCACCGTGGGAAAGTATTCTTCGAAGTCACGGCCATTGATCGTGATGGTGCCGGAACCTGGAAGGATGTTGACGCGCGCGATGCTGGTCTTGCGGCGGCCGGTGGTTGTGGCGAGGGGCTTGCTCATGAACTTGGGTCAATCTTGAAAGTGGGTGAATCAGGCAACAGCAAAGGGCTGTGGGTTCTGGGCAACGTGGGGATGTTCGTCGCCAGTATAAACCTTGAGCTTGGTCACGATTTTGTCGCCCAGGCGGTTGTGCGGGACCATGCCCTTCACGGCGCGATGGATAAGAAGCTCTGGGCGGCGCTGGCGAACTTTCTCAGCGGTTTCCACCTTTTGATTGCCGATATAGACGGCGCTCTTGCTTGTATAAATCTTCTGCTGCTCTTTCTTGCCGGTCAGCTTCACCTTGTCAGCGTTGATCACGACCACGAAATCGCCAGTGTCCACATGTGGAGTGAATGT
>CAYMHJ010000064.1:0-24672 GCA_964390165.1 uncultured Prosthecobacter sp.
CCACTTTCAACATCCTCTCCAACGTCATCGGCAATGGCACTCATACCGTGACGGCCACCCTGCAAGATCCGACTCCTTTTGTGCGCCTAGATACCGCCGGGTTGCTCAATGAAGTCGTGACCTGGAATCTCAATGTCAGCGGCCAGGTGCCCATCATCAGCGAAGTCGCCAACCAAGCCACCGATGAGGATACCGCGACGGGAGAGATCCCCTTCACCGTGCTGGATGGTTCCATCCCAGCCACCTCCTGGGTGGGCTCCGCGACCAGCAGCAATCAGTCTCTTGTGGCCGACTCAGGCATCGTCCTCACCGGCACGGGTGCCAGCCGCAGCATCCAGCTCACACCTGTCCTGAATCAGTCTGGCATCACGACCATCACCCTCACGCTGACATCCGGAGGAAATACCGCCATTGAGACCTTCGACCTCACGGTGAATCCGGTGAATGACCCGCCGACGATTGGAAGCATCAGTAATCAGTCCATCGCCTACAACTCCGCCACAGGAGTACTGGCCTTCACAATCAATGATCCAGAGACTGCCGCCAGCGCCCTCGTCGTCACTGCGGGCAGCAGTGATACCGATCTGGTGCCGGAGGCAAACATTCTTCTCGGAGGCAGTAGCAACAGCCGAACGGTCTCCGTGACTCCAGCCGCCGAGATGGGCGGCACCGCCACCATCACCCTATATGTGAGCGACGGCACCGATACTTCAGAGCGAACCTTCACCCTCCAGGTCATCGCGCCAGAGATCGATGTCGATTCACCTGCCAGTGGCAGTCTCGTGAGTGGCGACAGCCTGAGTTTCGGCACCGTCAGTTTCGACGCGAACAGCATCATGCCCATTACGGTGAGGAATGGTGGGGTCGTCACTTTGTCTGGCATCATCCCCAGCTTTGCCGGCGCAGATGCATCCATGTTCCGCGTCATCACCGCTCCCAATGGCGTCCTGGCTGTCGGCGGGAGCACCACGCTGGTCGTGCGTTTTTCCCCCACCGCAGAAGGTCTCAGGACAGCCACCCTGAACATCGCCAGCACTGATCCCGACGAGTCGCCCTTTGCCCTCGTACTCACTGGGACTGGAGTGCGGCCACCGCAGCCATTCTTCACCCTCCAGCCCGCCAGTCACCTCCTGCGGCCAGGCAGCGCAGTCCAGTTCAATGCCACCGCCACTGGCGACCCCACGCTCACCTACCAGTGGAAAAAAGGCAGTGCGGACATCAAAGGCGCGATCTCAACCAACCACGACATTCCTCTAACCAAAGCATCTGATGTCGCTGCCTACCGCCTCATCGCGGACAACCCCGTGGGGCCTCCCGTTTCATCCCTGCCAGCCTACCTCGGATTTGTCGCCCTGGGTGAGCCTTCGAAGGTGGTCAAAAGAGGCACCACGCTGAGCCTGAAATGCACCGTCAACGCCCCCGCAGGTCCAGGAGTGAAACTCCTCTACTCCTGGCGTCGTGGTGGCATACCGTTGACCAATGGCGGCAAGCTCAACGGCTCCACCGTGAGCGGCGCGGACAAGGCTTCTCTCAGCATTGCCAAAATCGGCATGGATGACTCCGGGTTCTACACCTGCCTCGTCACACTCGATACACCTGGGAATGACCCCCAGCTCGCCAATGGAGACACCACCGTCAGTGTCGTGGATGCGCTGCCCGTGCTGGCTCCCATCCCGCTGCCCACCACGGCCTCAGTCAGTCAAACCATCGACGAGACCCTTAGCGCGACAAACTTTCCCACCGGATTCACCGTCACCGGCCTGCCCAAAGGTTTGTCCATGAATCTCAAGACGGGCCGCATCACAGGCAAGCCGCTGGAGCCGAGCAAGAAGAACACCCAGGGTGCCTACATCCCCAGCAAGATCACCTTCAAAGCTGTGAACCCCGTCGGTACCAGTCCTCCAGTGGACTTCTCCATAGTCATCGAGCCACTCGATCCTTCCCTTGTCGGCACCTTCAATGGCATCGTCAACCGGGATACCCTCACCACCTTCTCCATGGGCGGCACCGCGCAGGTCACCGTTGCCACCACCGGAGTCGTCTCGGGCTCCGCGATACTCGCCGGGCAAAAGCACACCATCGTCGGCGCCCTGGACATCACCGTCGGGAACAATCCCACCGCACGCCTCACCGTGAAGCGGAACCCCGCCACTCTCGGGGATCTCCAGATGGATCTCGGCATCTCCATCGGGGATGATTACCTCAGTGGCAGCATCTCCGATCCCAGCTTCTTGCTTCGTGACGCTGTCTTGCTCATGGGAGACCCTCTCGACCCCGGTCATGCCGACGGCAGCGCCGCAGAGGCCCGCTTTGACAGCCCCTCTGGCATCGCCCTGCTTCAGGATGGCAGCTTCTATGTGGCGGACACCGGCAATCATGTCATCCGCCACGTCCAAGGCGACACCGTCTCCACCTTTGCAGGCACCGTGGATGTCGCCGGCTCCACCGAGACTACCTTCGATGCTCCCGAAGGCCTAGCACTCGGCCCGAACGGCATCCTCTACGTCGCCGATACTGGCAATGCCACGATCCGCACGGTCACCGCGCTGGGAGTCGTCAGCACCTTCGCCGGCATGGCTGATCAAATCGGCAACGCCAACGGCACCGCCGCCGCCGCCCGCTTCAACAAGCCGAGCGCCCTCTGCTTCGATCCAGCAAACAATCTCTATGTCGTGGATCGTGGCAATCACACCATCCGCAAAATCACCCCCGCAGGCATCGTCACCACCCTCGCGGGGAAAGCGGACACCCCCGGCCACAAAGACGGCGCTGGTGCCACCGCGCTTTTCAGCAACCCCCGCAGCATCGTCTATGAGCCCGTGCTCAAGGCGCTCTTCGTCACCGACATGGACAACGATGTCGTCCGCAAAGTCACCCTCAGCGGCACAGTCACCACCTATGCAGGCACCCCGGGCGTGGATGACCTTGCCTACGGTCTCGCACCGAACGCCCGCTTCTACGATCCCGTCGGCATCGCCACTCTCGGAGATGGCTCGCTCATCGTCGGTGATCATATCCTCCGTCTCATCACCCCAGGCGGCATCGTCAAGCCGTTCACCAATGCCTTCGTCGGCACCGCTGGTTACGCAGGTGACCAGCCCGTCGCCCTCGCCTACCACGCCGCCGAGCAAAAGATGATCGTCGTGCATGACCGGCTCCATGCCATTTCCACCCATCAGCCCGGCCTCGATACCTTCCCTGGCGCGCCTTTCTATGCACGCCGGAATCCCTGGAGCAGCGCCACTCCTGTGCCCGCCCCCATGCAGGGCGGCTACAACGCCGCCATTCCTGGCGTGCCATCGCTTACCCAGCCTTCACCTTTGCCTGAGGGCGATGGCTTCGCCCGGCTCACCCTCAGCAAGACCGGCATCGCCACCTGGTCCGGCCGCACGCCCGATGGCACCGCCTTCACCGCCTCCTCCTTCATGGCCGGAAACTACGACCTGCCGCTGCACGCCATGATGCATCGAAACACCGCCAGCCTCCTGGGCCACTGCTTCATCAATCCGATCTCGCTCGATCTCGTCAGCGACATCACCCCCGAACTCAGCCTCTTCAAGCTCTCGCAGCCGCTTAGCAGCATCGACCGCACTTACAAGACAGGCATCCCTTACCTCGAGTTGCCTTTGTTTGGCGGTAAATTCGCTCCCCAAGACCTGCATAGCTTCTTCGACTTCCCGATCGGCCCCGCCGCCATGCAGATGACCTTCAGCGAGTCCCTCATCGCCTCCTTCCAGCAGTCCCTCACTCTCAGCAAGCCAAACACCATCGCACTCATCGCGCCCGTGAAATCGCTCAGCCTGAAGATCGACCCGAAGACCGGCCTCATAACCGGCAGCTTCAAAGAGGGCACCCCCGCCATCACCGTTCCCTTCGCCGGCATCCTCATCGACTACGAAGCTGGCAGCGCCCGCCAGGGCTACGGCCACTACCTCCTCCCCGCCTCCGCCAGTCCCACCGCCCCCATCCGCTCCTCCCGCTTCATTTTGGAGTAAACCTTTCGTTCGGCGAAAGGGGAGATTGGCACAGGCCCTCGAACTGCGTTTGCAGCAACGCTCAAAGTGACTTGATGCGCTTCTCCAGATCACGGCGGTTGATCAGGTCCACGATCTCCACGGTGTCTGGCAGCAGGCGGAAGAGCATCCGGTGATCCATGCCCACCCGCACCCGCAGCACGTCCGGTGCGGCCTTCAGCCGCACCACACCCAAGTAGGCGGAGGGGTCTCCGGCTGCCAGCCGACCACAGAGCATCAAGGCCGCCCGGCCCACCTGACGTGGCAGATGCAGGAGCGTGTCCTGGAAGCGGCGGGGAAACTCGATCAACCTTGGCGGCTGCGTGCTCTCCACCTCTCCTGGCAGCAGCAGATCGTCTTCGGAGGGAAGATTCCCCTGAGGGGCTGCGGGAGTCTTGGCCTTCTCTTTGCGCTCGGCTTTCAGATCCGCATAAGCCTGCCCCAGTTCGCGCCGCAGTTGGGCGCGTTCCTCACCCGACTGGCGGTTCGCGGATTTTTCGAGCCGCAGCATTTCTTTCAGTTCGCGGAGTTCGGCGGCGTCCGCTTCAGCCTCGGCAGGCTTGGATTTTTCCGCCAGTCGCTTTTCCAGCAGACGCACCTCTCGCTCCCGCTGACGCAACTGCTCAGTCTGCTGACGGTTCTCGGCGGCTTTGGCTTCCAGCTTCTGGCGGGCCACGCGCAGTTCCTGGGCGTCCTTGCCCTCATCGGACACTTCCTCGCTGAAGCGCTTCTCCAGCAAGTCGGCAAAAGGCTCTTGGGGCGGCAGGCCAGCCCTGTCACGCGCTTTCAGGATCTGATCCAGCAGCCCCACCCCCTCACGTTTGGAGATGATGGGGATCAGCCTTTCTCCCAGCATCACTCCGAGCGCAGTCATGGGGGAGATCATGACTGCATAGGCCATCTCGCAGAGCCAACTCACTTCGACTTCCTCGGAGTCTTCCAGTGCTTGCCTTGCCAGATGCTCCAGCATTTCCAAAAATGCAGCCGGGTCATCCTGTCTCAGCAGCAGGAGTGCTGCCGGGCGCACGCCCCATGGCAGCGGGCCATGACCGTAGCGCAGCTCCATCATCCGCTCGGCGAGATCTTTGCGGCGTTTGAAGCAAACGGACGACATCACCACGTCCCAGAGCTGCTGCTGCGAGCCACCATGGCAACCGATGCGCTCGAAAGCCGTGACGGCCTCATCCACCAAGTGATGCGTGGTCAGTTCAGCGATCAGGCACTCGCGCAGCTCAGGTTTCATCTTCAGCACGTCCAGCCGGGCCACTTCATGGCAGGAGAGCTTCATCAAACTGGCATTGTCCTTCAGATATCGTTCCTGCTCCGCCTGCACCTCCGCCACCGTCTTGCCCGGCACATCGGATGAGAAGCGCAGTCGTTCCTGATCTTTCTCATGGCAGCAGCGCTTGTACTTTTGCCCGCTTCCACAGGGACAGGGATCATTACGGCCGACCTTCTCCACCGCCCGCCGCACATGCGTCCCGCAGGCGATCACTTGGGGCGGTGTCAGCGGGATCAAATCCTGCACCGCCATCTCGCACCACTTTTCATGCAATTCAGCCACGACTGCGTTCACCGCGCTCTCTTTCCCCACACTAATCATCGGAACCTTGCCCCGCATCAGGGACTTCAGGCTTTCATCCGCTGTCAGCTCTGCCACCGCCCATAACATGCTGCCTGCCACCTTGCTTCCGGCCAGATCACGCGCCAGTGCCCGCGCCTTGCTGCTCAGGGCAGCAGGCATCCTGCCCTCCCGATGTTTCCGGCACCACAGTGCTGCGATGAGGAGAGCCTCCGCGTTCCGCTCCCGGGTCATGGTCATCTCCTGCACCGCCTTCACCAAATTCTCCCCCACCTCACCCGTCATCCGCCATACCATCGCAGCCATCAGCTGGCCCTCCGGGCTTAGCACCAGCCCGCGCACTAGGTGCCGTGAGTCCACCGGCCGCCCGGCGATCAAGGCTGCACACACGACGTAATTATAGGCTCCTTGGTCCAGAGTTCGCACCGCCTCCTCCACCCAGGCATCCAGCTCCTCGTCCGACTCTGGCAGCAGCGGCACCACCTCCAGCACAGGCTTCACATGAAAGCGGTTCCTTTGGATCAGCTCTTTGAGGATGGGATTAATCATGGCTGCCAAAATGACAGCCTTTTGCGCAGTGAATGTCCATCTCTCTGAGCGGCCAAACACAACTTTCAGGCAGGTCTGATGCCCTGCGGGATAAGCCTGGACCGCATGAAAACTTTTACAGTGCCATGTCGAGAAAGCGCTGCTCCTCCGGCAGGAGCAGGCGGCGGCTCAGTTTTTCCGCGACTTGGAACCCGGCTGCGATCTGGCCGTCTGCAGCCAGCAGTCCCGCCAGCACAGCTTTCTGACCATAACCCAAAAATTTTTCGAGGGGTTTGACCTCAGCCAGTTGACCTTTCAGTCTCGCCAGGTCACGCATGCGGTATGCGGCGAGCGCCTGAATCAGGTGCATGGGAGCCTCCACCACAGGCACGCCTGCTTTTTCTGAGGGCGAAAGCTCCAGATTCATCCCCTGAAGCGCTTCCAGATAGTGCAGACGAAGCCGGTAGGCATGATTTTCAGGCCTGAGTTTACAGAGACTCCGGCTGTAGCCGACGAGGCGCTCTGTCATGCCCTGGGCGGCTGCCAGCTCTGCCGAGCGTTCGAGGAAGACCAGTGGTCGGCTCTGGTTGGAGTGCGCGAGCTTATCATAGGCATCGAGTGCCAGATCACTCAGGCCAAGGTTTTCGGCGAGCTTGCCTGCTGCCAGCAAAGTCCGCTGGTTGCCGACCGACTCGAGTTCAAGACAGGTTTTAAGATGCTTTTCGACAGCTGCGCCACCGGGATCTTCATGACTGGCAGTTTCGGCGAGCCAAAGCTGCACACGCCCTGCCGAGACAGGAGGCAGATACTCGGCCTCGGTCAGGAGCAGGCGCAGTTCCTTCCAACGTTCGGAAAAGGCAAGTGACTGGGCATAGGCGGCGAAGAGGGCCGCGTCGGTGAACAAGACATCTTTCGTCAGCAACGAGCGGATAAGGTCGCTCTCTCCCTCCAGTGCCAGCCATTCCACAAAGACCCGCATTTCGTCGCGCGAGCCGCTCCGGCAGAAGTCCACCAGCCCCTCTAGCGTCTTGCGGCGCACGTCGGGAGTTGTGCGCATCAGCCCTGAGCAAGCCGCCAGCCGTTCATGCAATGAGGCTGCAGGATGCGCCTCTGCGCGTTTGACAAGCTCCCCCGCTTCTATGGAGGAGAGTGTCTTCAGGCTGGCGAGGTAGGCGATGGCATGCAGTGCCTCCTCAGTGTCCGTGCTGGAGAGCTCCCAGAGCCTCTGCAGAGCGGTGCCCTGCAGCTCCGTCATGCCGGAAGTATGGCTGCGGACCAGCTTTTCGACCTCCGTTTCCACCCACACAGGTGGGGGGAAACCCTGAGCTTCAGAAAGAGCGGCGGCGAGCCTCCTCCCCTCCTTGCTGGTCTTCATGTCTTCCGGCAAAAGATCGAAGGCATTGGCGGCTGCCAGGAGATTTCCGCTGTGGTAGGTGGTCCAGGCAAGGCTCAGACTGTCTCCGCTCTGCCAGTGGCCCAGTTCTTTCAGGCGCAGCAGGGTGGATTTCAGCAGCAACGGGTCGCCCTGGGTTTTCTCCAGGAATGCTGCCACGGCTCGGAGGAATGTCACGTCATCCGGCGGCAGACCATGGGAGGCAGTTTTCAGGCATTCGGAAGCCTCCTTCCAGGAGCCTGTGCCGATGTGAGCATGGGCTTGCTCAAGGGCAACCAGGGCACGCCTGCGCGCGACCTCCTGCCATAGCGGCCAGCCGATCAAGCGAATCAGAGTGCCGCCCATGAGAATCACCAAAGCGGTTTTTGTGACTCGTCCGAAGCGGGCGGGCTTTCTAAAAGACACCGACTCAGGGGCCGGCCTGGAAGTGCTTTTTACCATGGATCACTCGGGCGCAGGAGCACCCTTTCTTTCCCATACGCTGCTCGCCTTCCTGCGCAACCCCTGAAGAACCCGTCTCAGACGGCTCAAAGTCCAGCCTGAGCCTCCCAATCAAACAAGAACCACCGGTTCGGCAGCGACTGGCGGATGTTTACGCACTGGTCCGATTTCGCCGCCGGAGGAAAGGTGATGCGCACAGTCAGGCGCATCCTGGCCCTGGCACGGCCGGTGATCTCGAATTCGTCGTAGCGCAACTGCTCAGACAAGTAGGAGGCCTCCACCGCCGAGCGCCGCACATAGCCATACATCGAGTGGCCTCCGTCTGGACTGATCAGTTTGACGCAGAGGTAATGAGCCTTGTCGGCGAATTCGTGATTGTAGTAATCACCGGGCACGGCAGTGACCCGCATCCAGACTGGCGTCTGAGGTTTCTCTCTTCGGAGTGTGGGCCAGTCCATGTTATTAAAGCCCGTCCAGCTTTCCCAATCCAGCAGCATCCCGGCTCCTACTGAGGGGGCAAAGATAGCCACAGCCTGTTGGTCGCTGTGACTCGGGCTTTCATAGCTCAGGCTGATAAAAGAACTGGAACCGAAGTAAACCCGTGCTGCGGCAATCAGTCGCGTCGTCACGGGGTCTGCGTCCCGACGGTCCAGATAGTGCTTCCGCATCTTCGGCAGAACAGCATCTTTGTTCAGCACATAGTCCGCCTTGTCCTCCACGCTGACTGCCCGCTGGTAACCCTCCAAAACTGCGGCAGCCTCCATCACCTGCGTTGAGGAGAGTGCCAGAACCTCCGTGTGGCTCGCCATGCCGCCTTCTGGTTTTTTTCTGAAAACATCGGGTAAAAGACGGCGGGCCTGCTCGATCTCCATTTCCGCTATTTCCTTCATGGAGACGTACCGCACAGGTGCCGCAGGTTTCGCTGCGCTCACCAGAAGGCTCTGAGTGGGTGCTTTTGTTCGAGGTGCTGGCGGTGGTGGCGGAGCAGCTGCGGGAGATGGCAGTTCATTTGTTCCCGAGTAATACCACGCCACTGCGATGACGGCAGCAGTCAGGACCAGTCCTGCCCCGACACCGATCAGCGAGCTGCCCCAGTGCTCGGGCGCCCAGCGCCAGGCCCGCTTTTTTCGGCTCATGGAGGGCAGGATGAAGGGATCATGAGCTGAGTCAGAATCAGGCATAATAAATTCCTACTGACGGCCAGATTACAGGGACACAACAGCTCGGTGAATTTATTGAAACATTTGATTATTTGGGATCATTGCCGCCATCGTTTTTGAAAAACAGTCAAGAGGTGACGGTATTGTTGCACACACCATCTTTAAAAATAGGCGGCTAGCGGACAATGATGAGATGGCGGGGAATCTCGCCATGACCCAACACCTCATCCCAATCCATGAAACGATCCTCCTCGTTATTCTATTTCGCAATCCTTGCTTTCGCAGCGCTCTCCGGCGGTGCTGTGCAGGCCCAGGATCTACCTGTCAGCCGCACGGCTGCGGTTCTTGACGTCAACCTCCCCATCAATCAATCCACTCTTGTCTCCATTCCTCTGGTGAACATCGTCGCCTCCGGCACGATCACGAGCGTGTCCGGCACCACACTGGGAGTCTCCGCCACTCTCGGCGCTTTGAGCACACCCCATGCCATCAAGATCACCAGCCGTGATGACCAGCGTGGCACAGGTGCCAACGCCCCTGCTGGCAGCAGCACCACTGCCTACGGTCAGTCCTCCCGCCTCGACAGCAACACTGCCAGCACGGTTGTCACGATCTCCGCACTCACCCCGAATGTCGGTGATGAATTCATCATTTATGAACTGGAGACGCTCGCATCCCTCTTTGGCGCTCCTCCCGCTGCTGGCTGGAACTCCTCCTCCGGAGCTGCCAGCGCCGACCTTGTCTATCTCGACAGCGCTGGCACGGTTGTCCCTTATTTCTACAAAAACAGTGGTCTTGGTGGCACAGGTTGGAGGCTCTCCTCCGCTCCTGGTGGTGCAAACCAGGATGCGACTGTGATTGAGCCCGGCCACGCCGTTCTCGTTCAGCGCCGCAACAGCGGCACCGACTTCAATCTCCGTTCCACTGGTGTGACCACCATTGGCCGTGAGTCTCCTGCGGTTGTCAGCGGTTTCAACATCGTCAACAATCCCTTCACCGTCCCCACCACGCTCGCCGCCAGCGGTCTGAACGCCCACGTCACAGGTTCCACCGGCGCTGCATCAGCAGACACTGTCTTTATCGAGAGCGGTGGTGTGCTCACGAGCTACTTCTACAAAAATGCAGGCCTTGGTGGCACCGGCTGGCGTCTCACTTCCTCTCCTGGCGGTGCTGACCAGGGCGGCGTTGTGCTGGCCCCTGGCAAAGCCATTCTCTTCCGTGAGCAGGCTGGCACAGTCGGCTTCGCCCTTCCTGAGCCCTTCGCCGAATAACAAACAGATCACTTCGAACCCACGCAGCAGATAACGTTAATTTTTACCATCATGAAAAAGACACTTCTCGCCCTCGCTTTCATCGCCGCCTCACTTGGCTCCGCATCGGCGGCAACCCTCATTGCCGACAACTACAGTTCCGGACTTTCTCTCGCGGACGGCACCACCGCCCTCGCGAACGGTCGCATCCGTTTCGGCACTTTCGTCGTCAGCAATCTGGACATCCAGAACAACGCAAACGACCTCACCTACCTGAACAACAACTTCCGTGAGGTGGTGAACTACAGCGGTGCCATCAACGCCTTCGCCACCAATGGCTTTTTTGACAACACTGTCCTCGGCGGCTCGGCCACCTACGCAGGCGGTGCCACCACCTATGGCGGCACCACTTATGACCTCAGCAGCGGAGCCACCACCAACGTCGCCAACGACATCGCTGGCAGCAACATCTACATGTGGGTGTTGGACAACTCCGACCTCATGAGCGCCACTCAGCAGGGCATCTTCGCCAGCACCTACGTCTGGGCTGACAGCGATCTCCTCCCGAGCAACGATTCCGCCTTCGACATGCAGCCTGCAGCCCTGACCGCCCTCGTCGGCCAGCTTGCCACGGGTGCTGATCTCGGAGCCGGCGCATCCTCTCACCGTCTTGGCAGCATCGCCGCTGTGCCTGAGCCGTCCCGCGCTCTGCTCATGTTCCTTGGCCTTGGTGGTTTCATCTTCCGCCGCCGCCGCGCCTAACCTGAGATCTCACGTTCATTCTCTTCACCCAAGTTCTGACCTCAAATTTTTGATCTGACACATGAAATTCTTCTCCAAATCCATCCTGGCTGCCACTGCGGTGCTTGGATTCGGTGGTGCGGCCCAGGCCGCCATCATCGAAGTCTCTGCTGACATCACGGCGGACACCCGCTGGTCCCGTGACAACGTGTATGTTCTCACGGGTATCCGCTATGTCCTGCCTCCTGCAAAGCTCACCATCGAGCCCGGCACCGTCATCCGTGGTGCCAATGACAGCCTTACTGGCGGCACTAACAATCCCGGCACACTCACCGTCAGCCGTGGAGCCAAAATCATTGGCAATGGCACTGCGGAAGATCCGATCATCATCACCTCCATCGACGACACGATCGTCCCTGGTGGTGCCAATACCCGTCCTGCATTAGTCGGAGCCAATCCAGTGACCCCGTTGAATTACGACCCTGCTGGCCCTACCGGGAACAATGCCTTCTTCCACACCAAGCTGACTGGCGGTCTCGTCATCTGCGGACGCACGCCCCTCGGTTATGATGGTGACGGCGCAGGCGACCTCCGCTACAGCGCGGGCGTGTTCTCTGGCGATGTTCTGTCAGAGCCTACCGGCAACGGTTCTGGTTCCGGCATCACGGCTGCCCAAGGCAATGGCTCCGGCATCGCCGTGCCGGAAGGCTTTAGCATTACCTCCGTTACCCTTGGTACAGTTTTCGATCCTGATGGTGCTACTGGCACTGGAAATGGAGTCGGTGGCATTGCTGCCAGCACCAGCTTCATCGCTGGTGGTTACGGTGGAGTCGATGAAAACGACAATAGCGGCATCTTCCGCTTCTGGTCCTGCCGTTACGGTGGCTTTAACGTCTCCGCCAACAACGAAATCAACGGTGTCACCCTCTGTGGTGTTGGTCGTGGCACCACCTTTGAGTGGATGGAAGTGGCCCAAAACGTCGATGATAATTTCGAGTGGTTCGGTGGTTATGTGAACTGCAAATATCTTTTCGGCATGTTCGGCGGTGATGACGGCATCGACGGTGACCAGGGCTTCTCTGGTAATATTCAGCACGCCTTTGTCATCCACGACAATGAAAACACACCTCCCGGTGGCATTGGCCGTCCTGGCTACGGTGATACCTCCGCCATCGGTCGTCTGATCAGCGGTCCTACCGCCACGGTTTCCGACAAACTCGTCGAGTGGGACGGCTCCGAGCCAAATTTGGCAGGCGTAACCCCAAACACGTCTGCCGCTGTTTATAACTTCACACTCATCGGCAACAAAGGTTTCACAGGCGGCGGTGTGGTCGCCTCTGACGATGCCATCAACTGCAAAGCGGGTGACGCCAGTCAGTTCCTTCGTGGAGTCATCGAAGATATCAATGACACCGTCTGGTCTCCGGGCGACGCTACAGCTGGCTCGAATCCAACGACCTCCGATCTACGCGACAGCCTCTATTTCAATGTCACGACAGCTGGTGCCACCATCGGAACGGCCGAGAACCTAGCAACACTCGCCTCTGCCAGCAACCTCCGTGCTAAAGCACATACCACACTAGGTGGACTGGACCCCCGTGCTGCAGTCAACACTGCCGCCGCCAATGATGCCCGCGACCTCACCTTCGCCGCCATCCCGACGAGTGCCACATCTCCTGACTTCTTCACACCGACCCTCTGGCACGGTGCGATGCGCGACAACAACTACCTCTTTGGCTGGACATGGACCCACAGTGTGGGGCTGATTCCTACCACGAACATTGCCCGTCCGAGCATCGCCCTCACGATCAATGGAAGCAACAACCCCACCATCAGCTTCGCCGCTGAAGCCGCAGGTGGTGTCGCTGGTGACGCCATCGTCTATGTCGTGGAACGCTCAGTCAACGGTGCCCAATGGGTGCCTGTCGGTTTCGTCCAGGACGACAATGCTACCGCTGATGTCCCAACCAAGCGCCTTGCTGACAGCAATGTCACCAGCCTTGCCATCACCGTGACTGACATCGGTCACACCTACACAGGCACACCAGTGCACTACCGCGTCATTCCGCAGTAAGTCATTCAAGTTTGTCATCCCTATTGCGGAGTGGCCTTTCGGCCACTCCGTTTTGTTTTGGCGGATGGCAGTGATGAGGCAGACTAAAAATGTGGTTGCTGATACGTCACAGGCCGGATGTGCATTGGCGAGAGACTCCTCGCATCCTGTTAGCCGCCCAAAGTGCGTCGAACACATCTGAACTATGCGCGTGGCCGCCGGCCCACACCATGTAAAGATTTCGTCACCTGGAATTCACCTATTTAGGCCGTAATTCCACAGCTTCCAGCTCATCGCGCCAGTCCGTGACTTTTTCGTCACGGAAAACAGATTCCTCAAAAGCGGCTCTTAGAGCACATGGGGAACTCTAAAACACGCCATGCATATGGACTTTTTCCCCGATCCGACCTACCTGCGTCTGGCAGCAGCCATCGCGATGGCTGCAAGTTTGGCAGCACCTGCAGCCCAGACCACGCCCGTCTCCAGTTCCCAGGCACCGGTCACCACTCTTGAAGACAGCATCAAGCTGGTGGAAGCGCTGGTCGAGGATTCGAAGCGCCATGAAGTAAAACGCTCTTCGGATCCTACTTCCGCACTGCGCATAGCCGAGGAGTATGCCAGCTGGATCGCTGGTGACGTCAGCGAGTACTCAAGTGTCATGGTCACCATCATCAAGCGTCACATGGCGGCTGGTCAGTCTGTTGATGCACTCTACCTGACAGAGCGGCTTCCAAGTGGAGGAAGCTTGCAGGCCCATGCAGCACTTGCGCGCTATTTTGCTGAGCAGGGGAGGGAAGCGGAATCCATCACTCATCAAAAAGAGGCAGAAAATCTCCTCTCCCAGAGCAGTGGGCAGACGTTGCAAAAAGTGCTCATCGACCTTTTGACTGCCGCGCGACTCACGGATCAGACGGCATTCTATGAGATGCACATGGGCAAGATGGCAGACATTACCAAGCTGGAGGTGGACTTGGTCTGCCTGCAGACGGGGCATGACAAAACACCGGGCAGTGAAGAAGCGATGAAGCGAGTTGGAGAAATCCAGTCCAAGGGGGTGGATGAGCTGAAAGCACGCTACATGATGGCGGTTTCCGCAGCTCATCTCGCCAAGGGAAACAAAAAGGAGGGTGAAGTATGTTTTGATGAAGCTGGAAAGCACTCCACCGCCCGCGGCCTGACCCATGAATACCGCGTATTGCTGGATCTGGCTCGGCTGGCAAACAAACACGGCATGAAAGAACGGGCTGAAAAGTCGATGAGCATCTACCTGAAGGCATGTGAACGATTTACCAAATCAGCTGAATGGCGTGCCGCCTACCTGACTGCAGCGGCTGAGACACTTCTTGAGTGGGGGCGCTCTGAAGACGCTGAAAAGTGGCTAAAGTCAGCCAGGGAAGGGGTTTCGGAGGTTTTTGTGGCCTATGCCACGGAGGCGCATCTGAGCACCGTACCCATGGTCGAAAAAACGGAAAGCCGTGAAGCGGCAGATGCTTTGGTTTTGGAAGCACTGCGTGCTGGTCTGGTTCATCCGCATCGGCGCGCGAAGGGACGCGCTGTGGTTCAGACCTGTCTCTACTACCATGACCGGGGACGCTCCCTGCCCGAACCTGTGCTGAAACTTCTCCGCTCCACCACGGCGGACACAGCCGAGCCGCAGGATGCGAATGCCAAGCCTGCTCAGTAACATGCCTTTCCACTGCCGCTGGCTTCTCATCTTCACCCTTTGGACGCAAGTCTGTTCCCACCTCCACGCTCAGAGCGGGAATGGCGGACTGCGCGGCGGCGTGATTGATGCGGATTTCTTTGTTCCGGTTTCAGGTGCCACAGTTGTGCTCGAAGGAAGCAGCCGTTCAGCACAGACTGGCGAGGATGGCAGCTTCTTCATCAATGACATTCCGCCAGGTCAATACGCGGTCCTCATTAGCAAAGAGGGCTTCATCCGAGAGCGCCGAAGTGATATCGTCATCACCTCAGGCAGCATCAAAGAAATCGACTTCGAGATGACCGCCGAGGTCATCGAGTTGGATGAGTTCGTCGTCAGTCAGGAGGAGATCGTCGATACCAGTACCAGCGCAGTGGCCGTGGATATCCGCCGCGATCTGAAGAGCTTCACCGATGTGATGGGTAGAGACTTTATTACTCAGACCGGCGCGTCCGATGCAGCTAAACTCCTGGGCAAAACGACAGGAGTTAACGTCTCCGATGGCAAGTTCGTCATCGTTCGTGGTCTGAGTGATCGCTATAACAGCGTCACCCTCAATGGTCTCCGAGTACCCAGTTCCGATCCCGATCGTCGTGCCGTCGCTCTAGATTTGTTCCCGAGCGCCGTCATCGAAGACGTGAGAACCAACAAAACCTTCCTCCCTAACATGCCAGCGGAGGCCACAGGAGCCGGTATCGACATCCGCTCGCGTTCCGTACCGGAAAAGAACTTCTTCAACTTCAAAATCGGTTCCGGTTACAATACCAATGTCACGGGAAACGATGGCTTCCTTTCCTACAAAGGCGGTGGTACCGGACTCTTTGGCACTTCCCAGAACCGGCGAATTCCAGGCTTTCTTCGGGCAGCGGGCGAGCTTCCAGGCCCCGGTCAGGATGGCTTTACCGACACACCTGCGGACCGCGCCTTTCGTCAACGGGTAAACAACGCTCTCAGCCCAGTTATGGGTACCCAGGAGAAGTCGGCTCCCATGGACTTCTCACTCGAAGCCAGCATGGGGCTTCGTGGCGAATTCATGGGTGCGCCCGCAGGACTTACCGTGGCGGTGGACTACTCTAAAAAATTTACCGGAAATGAAAACGACATGATTGGTCGCTACGACTTCAGTCAGGCGTCTGGAGACTTGGGGTTGATAAACCAGATCAAAAGACTGGCCACGGTCCACAACGGACAGGAAACCATGCGTGCCGGCATGCTGGTATCACTTGGTATCGAGTTCGACACGGACAACCAAATCACGGCCACCTATTTCTTCAACCGGGTGGCTGAAGATCGCGCCGCTTTGCAGTTCGGCGTCGATCCTGACCAAAACGCTGGTATCTTGGACTATCGGGAATCCATTCTCTACACCGAGCGCCAGTTGCGTGTGTTCCAGCTTGAGGGCAGCCACATGCTGGATCAGGAAAGCGAATTCAAATTTGAATGGGCGCTCTCCTATAATCAGTCAAGTCAGCTCGAGCCTGACTCGCGTTTCGTGAACAGCCGTGTCGATGAGGCCACAGGAAATTTTTTCCAGCCACCTTTTACAGCAGTCCCGCCTTTTCAGAGATTCTGGCGTGAACTGAATGATGAGAACTACTCTGCTCGAATGGATATGGAAACGCGTATCATGGGAGGGGAAGAAGACGGGCCTGTCATCAAAATGAAGTTTGGCGGCCTACTCGACTACAGCGACCGTAACTACCGTGCAGACAGCTTCGCCTACAATCCTGGCTTGGATAACAGTGGCTTTCCGAGCACGGCTGTTCCTGCTTTCCCGGGCTATCCGGGCTTTTCGGGCAAGCCACGGGAGTTTCCAGGGCAAACCTGGGGAGATGTCTTCCTTGATGGCAATGTGCCTGTCACTGATGTCAACAATTCGAGTTTTGCCACCTTCCTCTTCCGTGCGAACGATCCCGAAACTTATGCAGCCAGTCAGATGATTTCTGCCGGCTACCTGATGTTTGATCTGGATCTTGGGGCTGGAATTAATGTCACCTTCGGCGCACGCGCGGAAACCACTGACCTTAAAACGCAGGCATCCCCGATCTACACTTACATCGAGGAGGGAACGCGCTTTGCTTTGTTGAGTGCTGAGCAGCGAACGAACTTAGAATTCCAATCTCTGGTCAATGCCGCCTTCAATGGCGACGTCGCTGCACAAAACGATCCTCGTCTTATCGCCCGCAGCCGCGCCAACATCTCCGAAACGGCATTGCTGCCGGCTCTCTCTGCCTCCTGGGATTATGCGGAAAACCAACGAATTAGAGCTGCAATATCCCGCACCATCGCACGCCCCTCTTTCAAAGAGATCTCTCCCATTGCCTTTGTGAATGTGGAAAGTGGCGACATTTTCATTGGAAATGCAGATCTACAGACTTCGGATATCACCAACTTTGACAGCCGCTGGGAATGGTTCCCCGAGTCAGGTTCCATGATCGGTGTGAGCTTCTTTGCCAAGAATATCGACCGTCCCATCGAACTCTCCCAGGACGGCGATTTCCAGCGTTTCATCAACGTGGAAAGTGCCCGGGTTTATGGCATGGAACTGGAGTTTCAGCGTGGCCTCGGCTTCATCGCCGAGGAACTCAGCCACTTCTCAGTCGGGGCCAACTACTCCTACATCCAATCCTCCGCCACGCGGCCCGAAGTCGGACGCCAGAGCATCTACGGCCCCACGCGTCGCCTCCAAGGGCAGCCAGACTACATCTTCAACGCCAATCTCACCTACGACAATCCTGACACCGGCTGGAACTTCGGTGCCTTCCTCAATATTGTAGGACCGCAGCTCTTCGCCGTCGCTTTCAACTATCAGGACCCCGACATCCTGCAGGAGCCTTTCACCACTCTGGATCTCAGCGTCAGCAAGAAGATCGGCAAGAACGCGAAGCTCACCCTTCGTGCCCAGAACCTGCTGAATGAAACCCTGATTCGCTACTACAACAACCCTCAGCGTCCCATACACTCCACCCGCTCGCCAGGCATCAACTACTCAGTCAGCCTCAACCTGAGCTGGTGAACAGCCTCCTTTTACGTCCATGAACTCCAAACTCATCCTCGCCCTGATCCTGAGCTCCTTTCCGCTCCTGCTAAAAGGCCAGACAGCGGCTCCTCCCGCGAACTCCGACTACCTCGGCCTCTCGCGTGAGCTGCTGAACAAATACTATGAAACCCGCAAGCTGCTCGACAAGGAACGCTCCGAATGGAAGCTCGGGAAGGACGTCCTCCAGAGCCGCGTCGATCTGCTCGACAGCCAGCTCAAGGAGCTGACGGGCAAAACCCAGGAGGAAAACAAGACCATCTCCACCAACGACACGGAGCGTGAGAAGCTAGACGCACAAAATAAGGAACTACTGGCCGTGCAGGACCAGCAGGTGGAAGTCGTGGAGAAAATGGAGTCACGTGTGCGCAGGCTCTGGAAAATGCTGCCGGCCACTCTTCATGCGAAACTGCAACCCCAGTATGACGGCATGCCGGCCGAGGGGAAAAAGCGCGACGAAATCAAAGCCACTGCTGCGGAGCGCTTTCTCAAGGTGCTCGCCATCCTCAACGAGGTGAACAAGTTCCACTCCGACATCACCGTCGTGAATGAACGGCGCAAGCTCAAGGACGGACGCGAAGTCGAGGTGCGCACCCTCTACTTCGGTCTTGGCGTGGCCTACTATGCCGGCAGCGAGGAAACTGCGGACGTCGCAGGCGTCGGCACGCCCGGCCCTGACGGCTGGATTTGGAAGGAAACCCCCGACGTGGCCGAGGACATCGACCTCCTCATTGGAATCAACAAGGGCGAGAAGGTGGCCGACTTCGTGCCGCTGCCGGTCGAGATCAAGTGAGGTTCCATCAACATCGACATCGAGATATGAAAACAACTTTTCTCACACTCCTGACCTCGGCTTTTGTCCTGGCTGCTGCTGCGCAAAACGCCGCCAGCCCGCTCAAGGAGGTCACCACCGACCTTCAGGACCGTCTGGACAAAGCCACGGCCGAACTCGCCAGTTCACGCAAGACCATCGAGTCTGAAAAACTGCCCATGACGCAGCGGCTGAACCAGCTCGAAGAAAAAGTCATCGATGCACGCAAAGAGTACGACCGTGTGCTGCGCATCCGTGACAGCCGCACCCTGGAGGTCACGAATCTCAAGGCATCCAACAAGGCCAGAGAGGACGCCACAAACTACCTGACGAACCTGTTGGACGAGTTCACCCGCAACTTTGAATCCCGCATCCACATCACTGAGTTGCAGGCCATCGGCGACCAGCTCAAAAAGCTCCAGAACCAGGGTAACAACGCCAACCTCACCACGGGGCAGCAACTGCAGTCCCGCATCGACATCGTGAACATGGCGCTCGACCGTTTGGAGAATGTCTCCGGCGGAGCCATTTTCGAGGGCAAGGCCACGGACCGCAGCGGCACGGTCACGGATGGCAAGTTCATCGTCTTGGGCCCGCTGGCCTACTTTGCCTCCAACGATGGCAGCAAATACGGCCTCGCCGACCTGAAGAACGACTCTCTCGATCCCACCCTGCTGCCGCTGCCGGAAAAGACCCTGCCAAAAGGCATCGTCGAAGTCGCGAAAACAGGCCAGGGCATCCTGCCCATCGACGCGACACGAGGCAATGCCTTCAAACTCGAGGAGCAGAAGGACAGCGCGCTCGATGAGATCCGAAAGGGTGGACCGCTGATGTGGCCCATCGTCGGACTCGGGCTGCTCGCAGTCCTGGTTGGTCTTCTGAAATGGATCCAACTCAGCCTCGTCGGGCGTCCATCCGGCCGCCGTGTGCGTGAACTGCTGGACCTGCTGGACAAGCGCAAATACGCGGATGCCGAGAAACTGGCGCTGCGCACACGCGGGCCCATGGGCCAGTTCATGGCAGCGGCAGCCCGCCACTATACGGATCCCACGAATGTTATGGAGGAGACCATGTTCGAGAAGATCCTGGATGCGAAGACGAGGCTTAATTCATGGATTCCCTTCGTAAAGATCGCCGCTGCGGTGGAGCCCCTGTTCGGCCTTCTCGGCACCGTCACGGGGATGATCAACACCTTCAAGCTCATCACCGTTTTCGGTACGCAGGACGCCTCCACCTTCTCCTCAGGCATCGCTGAAGCTCTTATCACCACCGAGTGGGGTCTCGTCACCGCCATCCCATGTCTGCTCATCGCCGCCTTCTTGGCACGCAAGGCACGCGCAGTCATTGACGACATGGAAAAGCTCGGCGTGCGCATCATGAATCATCGCCTCTCTGGTCAGTTGCGTGTTCGCATCGGACCTCAGGACAATGACAAGGCGGCAGGTGGCTCGGGAGAAAGTCAGGTAAAAGCGCTCCAGGCGCTGACACCTCCAGCCTCCATCTCCCTTGGAGGTGCCGCACCAGCTCCCGCCGTTTGATCCAGCCCATGATCGCCAGCCTCACAGCACCCATGATCGCCACCGTCTCCCTCCAGGAGTACTGGCAGAGTGCGCTAGATCTCTGGGCTGCCGGAGGCTGGGGCATGTGGCCGCTGGCAGGCACGGCCTTCATTCTTTATGCGAAGTGCGGCGAGCTTTTCTGGGAGATGTGGATCAGGAACTACCGCATCCGCCATTACTTCGGCGGCCGGAAGATCGTCACCAAGCTCAGCGGCGACCACGCCGCCAGTGCCGTCGTTTTTGATTCGGCCAAACGCTACATCAACTTCCATGGCGTGGAGCTCGACAATGAACGCAGCTACCAGGAGGTGGAGACGGCATTCCAGGAGGTGGTCACTGAGGAAATTCCCGGTGTGGACCGTGATCTCAAGTTCATCCAGATCGCCGTGGCAGCCGCGCCCTTGTGGGGGCTGCTCGGCACCGTGACAGGCATGCTCACCACCTTCATGGGCCTGGCCAAAGGCGGCGGAGGTGAGAAGACGATGAACGTCATCGCAGGCGGCATCTCCGAGGCGCTCATCACCACGGAGACCGGCCTCATGGTCGCCCTCCCCGGCTACTTTCTACACTATGTCCTCACGGGCAAACGGAACAAATTTGAGGGCTTCCTGGAGCATCTCCAAAACGCCTGCTGCCAGCGCGTGCTGAAGCTCAGCCGCCATCAGGACCCAGACGCAGATTAACCCACGAACTCAATTACCATGGCCAGATTTGGAAGCTCCAACGAACCTGAGGAAGAAGCAGCGATCGACATCTCTCCGCTGATCGACTGTATCTTCATCCTCCTCATTTTCTTCATCGTCACCACCACCTTTGTGGAGGAGACCGGCGTGGAGGTGGACAAGCCGCAGGCATCGTCCGGCGCGAACTTGGAGAAGCAGAGCGTCATGATCGCCGTCACGGCGGAGGGGGCCATCGTCTATGGCGGGAAGGAGATCGGCATCAGCGGCGTGCAGCCCATTGTGCGCCGTTTTGTCGATAAGGAGGCGGACACGCCCGTCATCATCCAGGCCGATGAAAAGGCCCCCACAGGCATGTTTGCCCGCGTGCTGGACGAGGCAAAGCTCGGCGGAGCCATGAAGGTCTCTCTCTCCACCGCGAAGAACTGATTTTACTGACTCATGAGCGCCCCGGCGGACACACCTCAACGGCTCCAGAGTGGCAAAGGCGGCATGTCTTTGTTCATCGGCCGCGTGGTGTCTGCGAACGGCTTCGGCATCCTCATGACAGCCTTTGTGTTCGGCATTTTGCCAGGACTCCAGATCGTCACGGGTGGTGCGCAGAAGAAGGAATTCACCCGTAGCGTGGCCACCATCACCGATACCCCGCCGCAGGAAAGTCTGTTGGAGGACAAGCCGCCGCCACCGCCCGAGCCGCCCGAGCCGCCGCCCGAGATGCAGCAGCCGCTTGCCTCGCTGGCTGACATCTCCGGTGCGCTGAATCCCAGCGGCACTGGTGCCGCCGTGCTGAACAACGTGCTCAACACCGCCGCCATGAACCAGGGCATGGCTGCCTTCAGCATGGGGGACGAGGTAAAGCCGCGCCCCATCAGCACTGTACAGCCGCGCGTGCCCGCGAATCTGCGCAAGGCAGGTCTGCGCGGCACGGTGAAGGTGCAGTTCACCGTCGATGCAAATGGTCGTGTGCAGAATCCGAGCATCGTCTCCACTCCCAATGCAGCATTAAATCAGCCTACGCTCGAAGCCATCAAGCAGTGGCGCTTTGAACCCGGCACACGAGGCGGCAAGCGCGTGCCGATGAAAACGATGCAGCCCTTCAATTACGGCGGCTGATTCTGAACCGCCATGACACCCGGCAACACACCTGAAGATATGAAAAAGAACCTGCCCATGAATCTGCGGTGCCTCATCTGGCTCTCGGCTCTCTGCCCCTGCCTGCACACGTCCGCCGCCCAGCCCATGCCCTCCCTCTGGGAGAATCCTGTCTTTCAAAAGCACCTGCTTGGCACTTTCGGCATCAATTCGGAGATCGAGCCATCTTTCCGCGATGACGCGGAAGCCGCCGACTACGAGCAGATCTCAAAGATCATGCAGAGTGATCCTGCCAAAGCGCTCGACTATCTCATGAAGCTCGCCGCAGTCCCTGCTGCCAGTGCCCGCATCGAGTTTGCCATCGGCAACATCCTCTTCCAGAAAGACCGTCGTATCGAGGCGGAGAAGTTCTTTGTCCGCGCCATTGAGAAATTTCCCAGCTACCGCCAGGCGCACAACAATCTGGCCATTCTCTATGTTCAGGGCGGCGACCACGCGCGCTCCATCCAGCATTTCACAGAAGCCATCCGCCTTGGTTCCAGTGACGGCACTTCCTACGGTCTGCTCGGCGTCAGTTACCTCGGCATCGAGAAGTTCCTCGCCGCTGAAGGCGCATTCCGGAACGCCATGCTGCTGCGTCCAGACGTGAAGGACTGGGAGATGGGTCTCGTACAGGCGCTCTTCCGCCAGGAAAAATGGCCGGAGATCATCTCCATCCTCAATCGCCTCATTGAGGCAAACCCGGACGATGTCTCGCTCTGGGAGCTTCAGGCAGGTGCCTATCTCGGCCAGAAGAACCCCCTCGCCGCTGCCGCAAATTTCGAGATCATGGACAAGCTGGGCAAGCTCACCGCGGACCAGCTCAGCACCCTCGGTGACATCTACATCAACGAGAACATGCTCGATGTGGCGGCAGACGCCTACCTGCGCGCCTTTGAAAAATCCGGTGTGGGTGGTGGGGTCGAGCGCCCGCTGCGTGCAGCAGAAATTCTCATCGGACGGGAAGGCTTTGATGCCGCGCGCAATCTCATCCAGCGGGTCACTACCGCCTCCGGCAAGGAACTGAAACCTGCGGACCAGCGCAAGCTTCTGAAGCTGGAGGCAAAAATTGACATGGCTGCGAACAAGCAGGACCAGGCGGCGCAGACGCTGGAGCAGGTCGTATCCCTCGACCCCTTGGATGGCGATGCGCTCATCATGCTCGGGCAGTACTACCAGGGCAAAAACGAGAACGAGAAAGCCATCGCCCGCTACGAGCAGGCGGCCAGTGTGTCAGAGCACGAGCATGAGGCTAAGGTTCGCCACGCTCAGCTCCTTGTCAGCATCGGCAAGTATGATCAGGTCGTGCCTTTGCTGAAGCGCGCACTTGAAGTGAAACAGAGCGACAGCGTGTCACGCTTTCTGGAGGACATCGAGCGTTTCCTGAAATCGCGCCGATAAAAAGGAGAGGAGGCAGCAAAACCTCTGTCCAGTTCCTACGATCTGGCGAACGAGCCTGTGCGGTGCAGGCGCATTCGCCAGAATACGAGGTTTTGCAATGAACCTCGAGATTCGGTCTGCCTACTCGCGGCGAAGTTTGGCGAGCAGGCGGAGGATCTCGATGTAAAGCCAGACGACAGTCACGAGCAGTCCGAGGGCGGCCTGCCATTCGAGATACTTCGGAGCGCCGTTTTCGACACCGCTTTCGATGAAGTCGAAGTCGAGCACGAGATTCAGTGCGGCGATGACAACAACGAAAAGGCTGAAGCCGATGCCGATCATGCCGCTTTCATGAATGAGCGGGATCTGGATGCCGAAGAAGCCGAGCGCCATGCTGACTAGATAGACGATGAAAATGCCACCCGTGGCCGCGACGATGCCGAGCTTGAAGTTCTCCGTGGCCTTGATCAGGCGTGACTGGTAAGCGAAGAGCAGTGCGAAGAGGATGCCAAGTGTCAGCAGAGCAGCCTGGAGCACGATTCCATTGTAAAGTGCCGCGTAGCGTGCGGAGATGACACCGACGAAGACGCCTTCCACCACTCCATAGGCAGGAGCGATGACTGGCGACCAGACGGGTTTGAAGGAAGAAGCCAGCACCAGCAGGAAACCGATGATGGCGCTGCCGATCATGAGCATGGAGGCGAGCGCAGGATTCGTCTGCACATACTGCCAACTAGCACCAGCCGAGACGACCAGGAGCAGGCTGAGGATGAGGGTTTTATTCACCGCCCCCTGGAGAGTCATCACGGCTCCACCATGAGCTGCTGGGGCGCTGCTGAAGACACGATCATTGAGTGTAGGATTTGAGGTGCGCATAGGCACGCAGACTACGGTGCTGATTTGATCTTGGGAAGCGGGAAATGAGCGGAGAAGATCAAGCCGCTGCGCTGACGGTGGACAGGCTGAGGAATTCCCATTCATCAGAAAACGATCAGTCTGGAAGTTCCACCAGTGGCATCGGCGTACCTTCACCTCATGGACCGCCGAGACTTCATCAAAACCACCACCGCTGCCGCAGTGACGCAGGCACTCCTGCCTGCGATGGCTGCCACTCCACGCCAGCCGGGTCTTATCAAAACCGAGAACGCGAAGGTCGGTGCCAGCTTCCAGCTCACGCGCATGATGCCGGACAACGCGAAGTCCTACCGCAC
>CAYMHJ010000065.1:0-6357 GCA_964390165.1 uncultured Prosthecobacter sp.
ACACGCTTCTGGGAGACGAGCAGGAGGGGCTCAATCGTTTCGCTGCCAGCGTCCAAGACGTGCTGCTCTTCCTGCGCACCTACTCACACTCGGGGAATTAGTTGGAAAACGTCCGTGACGCGTGCCTATTCGGGGCATGATGCCCACACGCTCGCTCGCTGCCCTTCTGTTCGCTGTTTCAACCCTTCACGCCGCCGATCATGATGTCGTGATCTACGGCGGCACCTGCGCCGCTGTGACCTCCGCCGTGCAGGTGAAGAAGATGGGCAAGTCCGTCATCATCGTCTCGCCAGACAAGCATCTGGGCGGTCTCAGCAGCGGCGGGCTTGGCTTTACCGACACAGGAAACAAAGCGGTCATCGGCGGCCTTGCGCGTGATTTTTATCATCGCATCTACATGCACTACCAGAAGCCGGAGTCATGGAAGCAGCAGAAGCAGTCCGAGTACGGCAACAAAGGCCAGGGTACTCCCGCCATGGATGGCGAAAATCGCACGATGTGGATCTTCGAACCACACGCAGCGGAGCAGGTCTTTGAAGATTACGTCAAGGACTTCGGCCTCGAAGTTGTGCGTGATGAGTGGCTGGACCGCTCCAAAGGTGTGAAGAAAGACGGCGATAAGATCACCGCCATCACCACACTTAGCGGCAAGACCTATGCGGGCAAAATGTTCATCGACGCGACGTATGAGGGCGATCTCATGGCTGCCGCTGGTTGCGATTACCACGTCGGGCGCGAGGCGAACAGCGTCTATGGCGAAGAGCACAACGGCGTGCAGGTCGGTGTGCTGCATCATCAGCATCACTTTGGAACGCTGAACCTCAGCCCCTACAAGGTGCCCGGCGATCCGAAGAGCGGCGTGCTGCCACGTGTGAGCACGGAGCCCGTGGGCGAGTTTGGCAGCGGCGACAAACGCGTGCAGGCCTACTGCTTCCGCAGTTGCTACACAAATGTGCCGGGAAACCGCATCCCGTTCCCGAAGCCGGAGAAATACGACGCCAGTCAGTATGAGCTGCTGCTGCGCGTGCTACAGACCGGCTGGGACGGCTTCTTCCACAAGTTTGACCCGATTCCGAACCACAAGACAGACACGAACAACCACGGCCCCTTCAGCTTCGACAACATCGGCTACAACTACGACTACCCCGAGGCCAGCTACGAGCGGCGGCGCGAGATCATCGAGGAGCACCGCACCTACCAGCAGGGCCTTCTCTGGTTCGTGGCGAATGACCCTCGTGTGCCGAAGAAGGTGCAGGAAGAACTGCAAACCTGGGGCCTGCCCAAAGATGAGTTCACCGACAATGGGAACTGGAGCCACCAGCTCTACATCCGCGAGGCCCGCCGCATGATCGGCAGCTACGTCATGACCGAGAATGAACTGCGCAAAAAGAAGCCCACGCCCGAGTCCGTCGGCATGGGCAGCTACACCATCGACAGCCACAACACGCAGCGCTACATCACACCCGAAGGTTTTGTGCAGAACGAGGGCGACATCGGCGTCAGCACGAACGGTCCGTATGAGATCGCCTACGGCTCGCTGGCGCCGAAGAAAGGGCAGGGGAGCAACCTGCTCGTGCCCGTGGCCATGTCCGCCACGCACATCGCCTATGGCAGCATCCGCATGGAGCCGGTGTTCATGATCCTCGGCCAGAGCGCCGCCACCGCTGCCGTGATGGCGATCGATGGCGGACTGCCCGTGCAAAGCGTGCCGTATGAAAAGCTGCGTGAGCAATTGATCAAAGATGGCCAGATCCTCCAATACAGCGGCCCCAAGTCGATGCGTGGCACCGATCCGAAGAAGATCGAAGGCATCGTCATGGATGACAGCGAGGCCAAGGTGACCGGCCACTGGCAGGAAAGCGGTGCGGCCAAGGCATTCATCGGTGATGGTTACCGCCATGATGGCAATGCCAAGGACGGCAAGAGCAGCCTGCGTTTTGAACCGAAACTCGAAAAGCCGGGCAAGTTCAGCGTGCAGCTCGCCGCGCCGCCGAACAACAACCGCGCCACCAATGCGCTCGTGGAAATTCAGCACCTCGGCGGTGTGCAGAAAATGAAACTGGACCTCCGGTCTCCCAAAGCTGGCGAGGGCGTGTTCTGGATCGAGCTGGGGGTGTTCGAGTGCAGCAACGACACCGCCATCACCATCAGCAATGAAGGTTCAGACGGCTACGTCGTCGTCGACGGTGCCCGCTGGCTGCCCGTGGAGTAAGCGCTGCAAGAATCGCAGTCGCTTCCTCGCATTTCCATCATGCCACATCCCAGCGGTCAGAGCTCGAACATCAAGCCTTCTCCAGGCTTGTATGATCTTGCCCTGGCAGCCGATGACACTTTGGCAGAGGCCATTAACTCAGCCGCACCCAGTACGGACACTCCCGGCACATCCATCGCCGGTCGTTATGTTTTAAAATCCATCCTCGGTGATGGCGGCACGGGGCATGTCTGGCTTGCGGAGCAGACCCAGCCAGTGCGGCGGGAGGTGGCCATCAAAATCATC
Source organism: uncultured Prosthecobacter sp. (assembly GCA_964390165.1). GTDB lineage: Bacteria > Verrucomicrobiota > Verrucomicrobiia > Verrucomicrobiales > Verrucomicrobiaceae > Prosthecobacter. Next base: position 2,498 of record CAYMHJ010000065.1, read on the forward strand.
CGCAGCGGTCTCGTGATGCAGCCCGTGTCAGCGCGGTTCAATCGCGAGCATCAGGTGCTGGCACGGCTGGAGCATCCGCACATCGCCGCTGTTTTCGATGCCGGTGAGCTGCCGGATGGCCGCACCTACTTTGTCATGGAGGTCGTCTCCGGTGCGCCGATCACCATCTGGTGCAAGGAACACAAGACGCTGGTTCGAGGGCGGCTTCAGATTTTCCTCCAGGCATGTCAGGCGGTGCAGCACGCCCATCAGAAGGGCATCCTGCATCGTGACATCAAGCCCTCCAACGTCATGGTCACGCTTGTGGATGGGCAGCCGCTCGTGAAGGTGATCGACTTCGGCATCGCCAAGGCACTGGAGGGTGACCTCTCCATGGGCGTGGACATGACGCTGCGCGGCATGGTGCTCGGCACGCCACGCTACATGAGCCCCGAGCAGGCGGGGCTCACCGGGCAGGATGTGGACACGCGCGCAGATATCTATGCTCTCGGCGTGCTGCTTTACGAAATGCTCACCGGCACCACCCCCATCCAGGCGACTGATGAAAAGGATGAGACATTGCCCGAGCTGCTGCATCGAGTGCGCCAGACGGAGATCGAGCTGCCCAGCCGCCGTGTCACACGTCTGGCCGGGGAGGCTGCACTTCTCGCTCGGGAGCTGCGCGGTGAGCTGGATTGGATCGTCATGCGGGCTTTGGAAAAGGATCGTGAGCAGCGCTATCCCACGGTTCTCAGCTTTGCCGAAGATCTACAGCGCCATCTTCGTGACGAGCCCGTCATCGCCGCACCTCCGAGCACGGCTTATCGGCTGAAAAAATGGTTCATTCGGAATCGCAGTGCCATCACCTCCGCCGCTGCCGTCCTTGTTTCGCTGGCTGGTGGCATCGCCGCGACCGCATGGGCGCTGAAGCAGGAGGAAAAGCAGCGTCTGGAAGCCATGCAGCTCAAGCAGTCTGCCCAGCAGCAGACAGATCTCGCCAGACAGGTGAGCGCGCAGCTCAATGAACTCCTCACCAATGCACGCAAGCACGCCGAAGCCGGCATGAACACGCAGATGCTGCGCAACCTCGCCGATGAATGCGCGGCTGGCATGTCCCGCTTTGCCGGCCAGCCCGCCGCCGAGGCCGAGCTCGCGGAGAAGCTGGCCCAGCTCTACACTGCGCTGGAGGAGCGCTCACGCGCCCTGCCCTGGTTTCAGCGCCGCTGGGAACTGCTGAAAAAAACCGAGGGCGAACTCTCACGCAAAACTCTGGAAGCACGCTACAGCCTTGGCTGGCGCAGCCTCAGTCTGAACAAGCGCGAGCAATCAGTCGAGCACCTCCGCGCTGCGGCCGAAGGCTTTGAAAATCTGCCCGGTGCCAATGACGCCACCCGCTCCCGCGCGCTGATAGCACGCAAGGAACTGGCACGTGCCCTCTCCGCATCTGGCCGGCATGAGGAAGCGATGTCGCTCTTTGCCGAAGTCATGCAGCAAAAGGGCACGAGCCAGCCAGTCGAAACAGCGATCTGGCTCCGCGAGCAGGCAGATGTGTTTCGCGTCGCAGGTCGTCTGCATGAATCCGCCAACACTCTGCAACAAGCGCTGACTTTAATCCCCAAAGATCCCAAGCACGCAAGCCTGCGCGCCTACACTCTCGGCAGCGTCGCCACCACCGGCCAGATGCGTGAACATTATGACGAGGCTCTCTCTGCCTCGGCCGAGCGACTGCGCATCTTTGAAACCGAGTATGGTGAGAGCCATCCCAAATTGATCAATGCCCTCATCGACCACGCCCTTCTCGCCTGCAAATGCCCCGGATGCCCCGGCGGCGAGGATGCTGCGCGCCGCGCCCTGCTCATGGCCAGAACTGCCGGTCATGAATCACGTCTCGTCGATGCCTGGATCGCTTTGAGCGAAACCCTGCGCGTCACTAGGCGGTTCAAAGAATCCGAAGAAGCCATTCGTGCAGCCATTGAAGAAGTCAGCAAGACACGCGCGGAGTTATGGCGCGTGCTTGAACTGCATCGTCGTCTTGGCGATCTTCTCGTCGCCCGTCGGGAGTTTGAAGAAGCCTGGGCGGAGTATGAGATCGCATATGCCTCCTGGTTCAGTCATCCCACGGTTGGCCGTCCCTTGGAAAAAGAGCGCCTCATCTTTGAAAGCATCCTCACCTTCTGGAAACAGGCCGCCAAGGCCGGCTCACCCCTCGCCAGCGAAGAAAAACACCTCGAATGGCAGCACAAACTTCAGGAATGGGAGGCCTCTCAACCCGCTGTGCCAAGCGCGAAAGGTTTGTCACGGCCCGATGTTCCCTGACTTTAAGTCCCGCGCCGCTTCAGCACCGCGACCCAGCGATCCACCGACTTCCCCGGCGCATCTTTGAGCGCACGGCTGGCCTTGTTACGCTTGTTGCTCACCACCTCCATGCCGAGCGACTCCAGTGCCCGCAGCGCCAGACGATGTTCGACATCAAAGTAGCTCGTGATCACCAGCATCCCGTCAGGCCGCAGTTTGGCGATGCCTTGATCGAAGATCTTTTTCCACAGCTCCTGGCCGTGCCAGAAGTTCTGATGGCGGAGGAAGACCATGTTGAAGTCATCCCCCAGCTCCTGATGCTCGTCGATCTTCGTCGCGTCCTCGATCAAGAACTTCGCAGGCAGGTTCGCATGATTTTCCCGCGCCTGACGGATCTCCCGGATGCGGATGTCCGCGCCGATCATCTCCACATCACCGCCCTTCGTTAGTTCCGAGCCCACCTGGATCAGCGTCTCCGCCTCATCACAGCGTCCGCAGGCCAGATTGAGAATGCGCATGTCGCTCTGCGGCTTCAGGTGCGGCTGCAAGGAATCCTGCAGAAGCGTTTTCAGCTTCGACATATCTTCAGCGATGGCAGGAGGAATCTTTAGATCAGGCTTCATGGGCAAGCAGGGGCTTGAGCGGGAGAGATAGCCAAATCTGTTCAAACGGGCAAACTGGCTTTTCAGACACAAGAATTCCTGGCAATCAACGTTCTGCACGCCGCCATGAAGGATTCACCCACCCAGCCCACCGGACACTTCGTCAAATTCTGGCGCTCCATTGGAGGCGGATCGCTGACGCTCAGTCTCGCCATCCATGGAGGCCTGCTTTTCCTCGGCGGACTGTACGTCATCGTCACCCAGCTCCCGGAAAAGCAGATCGACTTCCTCCCCGGCGGCGGCTCACAGCAGGGCGCGGCGGCATCCGCCGAGGCACGCCACAAGGTGCAGCAGAAGAAGCGGAACACCCTCAGCAAGACCATGCCGATGAAGAAGCTCGTCACCACGAGCCTCACCTCGCAGATCACCCTGCCAGATGCCCCGCTGGATCTGCTGGACGTGCCAGACATGTCCAGCGCCCTCGGCGGCGGCTCCATCAGCGGCGGCTTTGGCAAGGCAGGCTCGGGTGGCGGCTTCGGCACCGGCAGCGGGATGGGCGGCCTCAGCGGCATCACCTTCAAGCCCCTGATGATGTTTGGCAAAGAGCTGAAGGACACCCGCAAGATCGCCGTCGTCATGGATGTCTCCCGCTCCATGACGAAGTACCTGCCCATCGTCGCCAAAGAGCTCGACAAGGTCGCGCGTGGCAGCCCGCTCGTGCTTTACTTCGGCTGCGGCCTGAAGACACCGCCCAAGAACCTCGAAGACAAAGTCCGCAAAGTCGGCGACGAACGGTTCAACAAGTTCTGGCAATACTGGGAGGGCAAAGGTGACATGAAAGCCCTGCGCACCGACTACGCCAAGCTCAAGTATGATCCCACCCAGCCCATGCCGCTGGATGCCATCTACCAGCAGATGATGAAGCGCCCGAACACCCACTTCATCGACTTCAACGGCATCCAGTACACCTCCCCCGCCCTCATG
>CAYMHJ010000065.1:6367-24312 GCA_964390165.1 uncultured Prosthecobacter sp.
AGAAGTCATGGAGGCCGACACCATCTACTGGTTCGCCGACTTCCAGGACGCCGTGGACGAGGCTGAGATCGAAGCCGTGGTGAAGAAGCTCAAATACCGCAAACAGAAGCTCTACATCCACGCCTCCACCCGCGGTCGCTCCTTTGAAAAAGTCCGCGATCTCCTCGTCACCCCGCTTGGCGGAGAAGTCATCGAGACGAAGGCGGAGTGAGCGCTGTGCATCGTGGAGGATAGGCCTCAGGCCTGTCAATGGCCCGGGGCTTTCAGCCTTGCGCCATCAGCTCAACGACGGGCTTTCGTAACACAGCGAAGGGCTGTCCCGCGTGCGGAACTACCTTGGAAACCGAGGATGACCCATCGACCGAGCGGACGAACCCCAACGGGGTTCCGAACCTTTGGACAGGCCGCGCATGTTCGCTGCGTTCAGGCGTCTAGCGCACCTTGGCTTTGTCACTCTCATGGTCATCAGTCCTTCGGTGGTATGTGGCCTTAACGCCTTTGGGGATGGTTCCTTCCTCGATCAATCCCGCAATAAGAGAATGTTCATCAATCAAATCAAAATCTGTATCAATGGACATAAAGTCGATGTCGGTCTCTCCTGCCATAACACCGGAAAAGAAGCCTGTCTTCGATGCCCGTAATCTCTCATCGATTCGCCTCTTCATTGGGCCGACTTCGCTCTCAGGATGGCCACTGGGGAAGTCGATGTAAATCTCGTCTCGAAATCGCGATTCGTAAGACGCCTCACGCTTGGAGCACGCCGAAGGCAAACCTGCTGCGAGCAGAAGAATGGTGGCGAAGGCTTTCATTCGGCTTTCAGCGAGCGTCAGAGGCTGGCACCCGCTACCGGGAGCGCCGCGTCGCAACTGGGTTTAATGTTCGAGTAAACAGGGTCATGTCAACTCACGGCGGGGTAGCGGGTTGTCCAGCCGCGTCTTGTTCGGTGCCGGTTGTTCCCGGTCGTTCATCGTCCGACGGCGCAACATGAATCGTCCCGGACGGTGATGCGATGAAGTCGGTAGATCTTGTGTGGGCAGAGATCCCGGATCGAAAGGTCTCCTCCACCTCCCACATCATTCGCGATGCTTCGTCGTAGTCTTCGTCACGAAATGCAGCCAAAACTACGTCCATCTGACCGAGAGCATTCCGAAACCAGTTTTGCTGAATCTCGATGTTCGATTGGTTCAATTGAATCTCGATCCCGTCGCGTGCATTGCGGAGGTAGTCGAGAAACTCGTCCTGCTCGACCTGATCCAGCCCGGAACGGTCTCCAGTGTAGTGGCAAAGGAAGATCAGATGGTCGAGTAACTCAGATCGGCGTGTAATGGCGCTTCTCATCTCTTCTTCACCGAACAGTTTTGAACTTCTAACAGAAACAGGTGTTTGAGCGCAACTCTATCTTCAACAAGGATGTTACTTTAGGACGTGCCTTTGAGTTCATGGCGCTTTCCTTGGCCAGCATTTGAGCGCAAAGCAACATGGATGATGACCCTGGTGCAAATAAGCGGCTAAAAATCAGGTGTGAATATTCCAAAGGCCGCTCCAACGCTGGAGCAGCGCATCATCGGTGTGATGCACTTCCGCCATCAATCCTGGTTTTCTTAATCGCAAAAACCAGAAACCTGGTCCGCAAGCGGCGCTCGCGCAGAATGTGATCAGCAAGGGGAAGATGCCAAGCATTTTTCTTCGTTAGTCTGATTGGAACCGCCCGGTGCGGAGCCGCATGCCGGGTGGTGTGGGAGGGGTTGACAGGCGCAATCCTGTCACCCCCACCCGATTCGCCCATCATTTATGGTGGCTGTCCTTAGCCTCCGCTGCTAAGTCCTAACGCAGGTAACATCAGGGTGCCAAAGACCCGTCGGCCGAAATTACGGCGGGTGTTTTGGCCGGGAGTCCGAGTGTTGGTGATCTTTCGGGCTTCTCCCAGCAGCACTCCTTCCGGGTAGCCTGGCACTCCGCCCTTTGGCACAAAGAAGCGCCAGCCATCGGCAGCATCCACAAACCAGGTGCCACTCGCTTCCGTTAGTGGCAGCGCTTTCGGTGCCCCGACGGGGATGTAAGTGGGGGGATCCGAACGGACGCGCCGCCACAGTCCGAGCGGGTTCCAGTTGTCCTTTTCATGATCGACCAGCCTGACAACAAGAGAGGAGCTGAAGCCATGATTGTCATCCAAACCATGCCCAGGACCCACGGGCGAACTGGATGCACATGAGGACAGGCCCACCAAGACACCCGCCAAGGCTAGTAGATTGATCAGAAGGTGACGCATTGGTGGTTTGGCGAACGTTTGAAGTGTGGCATGGCGGAAAGGACGCGTCCAGAGCGAAGCGAAGGAGGGATATTATCCGCCGTTGCCACCTCCACCCGATGTGTGCCCAGCATGGGCACAGTCCTGATGGGGTTCAAGTCCCCTGTAGATAAACCAGACATGACGAAAACATACTCATGAAACTACCAGCCGAAGTAAAGGCCCGTCGAGTGATCGGCGGGCTGGAAGAAGATTGCGCAAGACCTGCGAGCCGATGAACAAGAACCTGATACAAGGCCGCCGCGACGGGGTGAGCTGGCACAACAACAACGAAACCCACTGGTGAAGTCGTGCCGGTAAATCAGGCGGCAGTGCGGGGGAGGATCGTACGCGGGATGATGGCGTGATCCTGGGGTTCGTGGCGTCATTCCCAGGATGGGTGGCGTCGTTCCGTGGGGTTTTTCCGGCCAGTCCTGGGAGCAGCGGCTTGATTCGCGGGAATGGCACGATGCGTCTCGGGAACGGCGGCGGCAAACCTGCGTGGCCCAGGCATCATGGCGGCCCTCACCCCAATCCTCTCCCCGGAATGAACTCATGGATGAATTCAAACTGCACCGCCGGGGAGAGGGGCCTGCACTGCGGCCTGCGGGACCATGAACTTCATCAAGGATAAGTATGACTCCGTGGCGGTGTAGTGCCGTCTTCGTGGCACCATCCAAGCACTGAGGCGCTAAGGTCACTTCGAGGTCTGTGCAGTCGTTCCACCCGCTGCCTGAGCTCGACATGCTGCGGGCTCGGAGGCCCGCGCTCGGGTTGAGTTTTCGAGATTCGAGCTTCGACATTCCTTCGGCATTCGGGTTTAGTCATTCGTCATTCCCCCATGTCCTTCGCCCATCCCGCAGCTCTTTGGTGCCTGCTCGGCCTGCCCGCCGTGCTGGCGATCCATTTTCTGCAAAGGCGCAGCCGACGTGAGGTGGTGACGACACTTTTTCTGCTCCAGCAGATGCGGCGTGAGTCAGAGGTGGGGAACCGCTTTGAGCGGCTGCGCTCCTCCATCCCGCTGTGGTTGCAGTTGCTCATGGTGCTCATTTTTACCTGGCTGCTCGCCGGGCCGCGCTGGCTGAAAAAAGATGCGGTGCAGCGCATCGCCATCGTGATGGATGCCTCAGCGTCGATGTCCGCTTTCCGTGGCGATGCCGAGGCTGCCGTGCGCACCACGCTGAGCACGCTGAGCACGCTGAGCACGCTGAGCACGCTGCTCTCGCCGCTCGCGCGTGTGGAGCTGACCCTGCTCTCGTCTGATCCCGGCCAGCCCGCGCTGTATCACGGCGCTTCGCAGGCTGACCTGACCGCCGCTTTGCCACAATGGCAGCCGCTGCTGGGCGTGCATGACTTCACCCCCAGTCTGCGCACGGCTCGTGGTCTCGTGGGCGCGCAGGGCAGCATCCTTTTAATCAGCGATCATGTGCTCGCTGAAGCGCTTCCCTTTGAGGCAGCGCTGCTCTCCATCGGCCAGGAGACGGCCAATGTGGGTTGGGCCGGAGTCACGGTGGAGGAAAAGGACGGCCAGCTCTTCTGGCGGGCGCTTTTGCGGAACTACAGCGCCCGGCCGCAGGATCGAGAATGGCGCGCCGTGGCCGGTGGCAAGACCTCCGCGCCCACAAAGCTCACGCTGGCCCCGCAGGAAAGCCGCACCCTCAGCGGCCCCTTCCCGCCGGAAGATGAACTGATGCTGAGCCTAACTGCCGATGCCTTCACGCTCGACGACAGCCTCCCGCTCCTGCGGCCAAAGCCGAAGATCCTCGGCCTGCATGTGCCTGCCTTGCCGGTCCAGGATGGCAGCGCCGAGCTGCGGGAGCTTTTCGAAAAATTTGCCGACACCCGGCTCGCTGCCTCCGCCGCTGAGGCGGACGTGCGCGGCATCGTCTGGCCGCCCAGCATCGCCCTCGGAGCCGATCAGTACGCCATCGTCTTTGCCTCACCCGCCAAGGGCGAAAGCAGTGCGTGGTTGCGCGGCAGCATCGTCGCCGAGGCGCATCCGCTCATCGACGGCCTGAACTGGCAGTCCCTGCTCGTCCGCGAAGGCATGATCGTCCCGCGTGATGAGCGCGACCGCGTGCTGCTCTGGCAGGCAGATCGTCCTCTTATCAGCCTGCGCCGCACCGCCGCTGGCGCGCAGCAGCTCTTCTGCCACTTCGATCTCCTCAGCAGCAACGCCCGCAAACTCCCCGCGCTCGCTGTTCTCCTGCATCGCTACCTCCAGACGATCCGTCAGGAAAAGATCGCCCCCGAGTCCGCGAATTTCGACCTCCGCCAGCGGCTCACGCTCGCCCATCTCCGTGGTGAGAAAGCCGCCCCGCTGCAGCTCACGACGCGCACGCCTTCCGCGAAGATCTCCGTCCCCACCGCTCAGGCTCATCTCCTCCGCGCGCCCGCCGAGCCCGGCCTCTTTGAGGTCAAACAAGGAGACACACTCCTGCTGCATGGAGCCGCCCATTTTGCCGATGCCCGCGAGGCCGATCTCCAGCAGGCGAAACCCTTTCAAGACCTCGCCAAACTCAAACTGACCCAGACCGAAACCACCCTGGAAGCCGACTCCCGCTGGCAGCTCTGGCTTCTCCTCCTGCTCGCTGCGCTGCTCGGAAGCTGGTGGTGGAGCAGGGGCAATGCAGCACCGGCACTGCGGTCACATTGATCGGCGGTGAGATCCTTTTGCAAGACGCGCGCAGTGAGGCTGGCCTTTTCACTCAGCGCACGCCGCACAGACGGCCCCCCTTCGTCACAATGACCGGGTTGTGGCGGAACTGTGACATTTCCCCGAGCCGACATTTAGTCTTGTGATCGGGCGGCATGGAGGGGACAATGCGCGCCATTCTAACAAGGAGGTGATGCGATGAAAAACCATGCTCTCAATCTGTTCGCGGGATGTCTGTTCCTGCTTTGCTTCTCCACATCAGCGCGGGCGGATCAGCTCAGGGGGCAGTTGCGGGATGCGGTGACGAATGCGCCGGTCGAGGGGGCGGCGGTGGAGCTGCGGCTGACGCCGGGCTCTCCCACGGCGGATGTGTCTCTGGAGTCGGACCCCTTTGGCATGTATGAGACGGATGAGGCGACTGCGGCGGCCAGCTACACGATCACGGTGACGCATCCGGCTTATCTGGAGAAGTCGGAAGTGGTGGTGGTGGATGCCGCCCGCAAGACGCTGAATCTAAGTCTGACTCCGCTGGCGCCTGTGCCTAACTTTGACCTGTATGTGCAGGTGGCGGACACGACGAGTTATCTGGAGCTGAAGAATGCCCCCGTGGTGATGCGGCAGTATGCGGGGCCGACGGGTGGTGCGCCGCTGAGGACGGTGACGACTGCCACGAACGTCAACGGCACGGCGATCATCCGCGGGCTGACGGCGGGGCATTATGAATTTGAGGTGAACACGGGCGCGGGCAGTCTGGCCGGATGGGAAAGCGCGCCGCCTGCGGGTGCGCCGGTGACGCGGCACCAACTCAGCCAAACCCACACGCTGAATGTGCTGCTGAAGCCGGTGCCGCAGAGTCTGACCTTCCGCGTGCAGGGCTACGACTTTGAGAAGAACAGCCCCGATCCCTTTGGTCCGCCTGCGCCTCCGGAACTGCTGAAGGGCATGATGGTGGAACTCACGGCGATGGACCCGGCAGACCCGGAGACGCCTCTGCTGCCGCCGATGAATGATGCGACGGGGGCGAATGGCGAGGTAACCTTCCCCATGCTGCCAGGCGTGGCCTACGAGGCGAAGGTGAAGGCGCTGGGCTACTTCACGAAAAAAGTCATCGTGCAGCCGGATGCCTCCGGTCTGCTGCCTGTGGCGGTGCAGGTGCTGGATGTGCAGGCGGAGCCGCATGAGCTGGTGCTGGAGTATAACTTTGCGGGCTATCTGCCGAACTTTTGCCAGACGGAACTCTTTGGTTTTCCACAGGCTGATGGAGATCGGCTGCATGGGACGGATTTCGATCAGTTCGAAGTCATCCTCCAGGGCCTGGAGGGCAGCTCGACGGAGGGCGTGGTGCGCCGCGGCATCCATGAGTTCAACACGACGACCTGCGCCAACTCAACCTACTTTTTGGAAGGCTACCTGAAGCCGGGGCGCTACAAAGTGACGCTGCGTGGTGTGCTGGGTGGCGGGCTGGCCTGGGAGGATGCGCACGGCTATCGAAACACCAACAGCATCAGCTTTCCGGTGCTGCAGGAGGAGTATGTGGAGATCCATCCACGCGGGCCGGAGCCGGTGGTGCTGCCGCCGTTCACGCTTTTCAAGACGGTGCAGGAGATCACCCTCCAGCCGAAGCGCGAGCGGGTGCGCGGTCGCCTCTGGACGGCGCAAAAGGCGGAAGTGCCGGGGGAGGATACCAGCCGCTTCAACACGCCGAAACCGTTTTACACGCCGATGCCGAACCAAATGCTGATCTTCCACCAGCCGGCGAACCTGGATCTCTTCGGCGACTTCGCGCCGGTGAGTGTGACGACCGATGCGGACGGTTTTTATGAGCTGTTTCTGAAGCCGGGTGTGTATGCGGTGGAGGCTCCGGGACTCAACGGTCACTACGGCGAGCGCTATGAGTATGAGGTGAGGTCGGAGGCGGGCGGCAGGCAGATCGGCGAACGCATTGGCGGTGCCTGGCCGGAGTTTGAGGAGTGGCCCGCCTCGCGGGATCTGTTTTCAAACTATCCGGGGATCGCCGGAGGTCTGGGGCTGGCAGTGAATGGCGGGGATGATCCGCTGGTGCATCTCTATCTGCGTGAGGAGCGCTACTTTGTGAACTTGAGCGTGAACACCACCGGCCCGACGGCGAGTCAGGCGATTTTCCTCGGCCAGTTCCTCGATACCTTCACGGCACCTTACCGGCATCTGGCTGCGACAGGTGGGGAGGCGGTGCTGCAAGGCCCCGCAGGTGCTCTTTCTGCGCCTTTCCGTGCGGACAGGGAGGTGATCCTGGGCAGTCCGGAGAAGGCCCGCCATGTCTTTTCTCTCTTCAAGGATCTGCCTCCCGGCTCCTACACCTGGGATTTGTCGGACCCCGATCATGCCTTTACCGGGACGGCACCGGCCTCGCTGCTGCTGCATGATTATCCCTCACCGGGAAAGGCGCCCTCGCTGACTTTGCTGAACGCGGTGCAGGCTCAGGGGCTGGGAAACACCATCCCTCTCGGTGTGGCCTACCGTCAGGCGGAGGCTCAGGAGGTCTCTGAAGACATCCAGATCACCGCTTTCCAGTGGGAGCTGGTTTCGAGCAATCCGGATGTGTTTGAGTACCGTCCGGCGGGCCGCTCACTGCTTGGTTTCTTCGAGGCACCCGGCCATGCGGTGGGGGTTTTCGTAGTGCCCTTCAATCAAAAGGTCCCCCCTGGAGCGCAGGTCTATGTGACGCCGACTTTCGACAGCACGATCATCCACACGGTGCCGAATGGGGGCACCGTCTTCTTTGGCGGTCCCAGTGCCACGCCCACGACGGGCTACCCGCAGACGATCTATGATGTGGAGCTCATCGCCCAGCCCGCCGCGACTCTGCGCAGCTCCGCCGCCGGGGCAAAGCTCACGATCAGCGGCACGCCGGTCACCACGCAGAGCAGCCCGCAGACCATCGCCGGACTGATGGAGGCGCTGAGTGTGGTGGACGACCCCACGGACAATTTCATCCTCGCGGATTCGAGCTGGTTCGTCGAGAGCACCGGCACACGGCCCAAAGTGCGCGTCACCGCCGTCATCGAGAGCGCGATCTCCATCATCACCACCGTGACGAATTCAAGCGATGGCTCCGTGCTGCCAGATGCCGTGGTGCGTGCGCTCGATGGCATGGGCAATGCGGTCGGGGATTCCTTCAACCCGGCCACCGTGCGCACCAATGCCCAGGGGGTGGCTTCCATCACCGGCCAGAAGCTGCGCACCTATTTCCTGGAGGTTGATCTGCCAGGCTTCATGCCCTTCCGCCAGCGGTTGGATGTGACTGCTCTCACTGACATCTCCGGCGTGCTCACCCATCAGGTGCAGGCAGAGCTGGTCCCCATCATCGGGCCTGAGTTTGTGACAGGCACGGAGGAGATCGACCGCGCAGGCGGCTTCCTGCCCGGCGTCACCCGCTCCGGCGGTGCCTCGGTCTTCGAGCTCTACAGCGCGCGTGAGGCGCTCACGGCCACCTGGACGGCGGAAGTGAGTGTGAAAAACGTCAGCTTCACGCGCCCTGGCTTTGATCAGCCGGACGGCAGTCCCACGGCAGCTGAAAATCTGAACTTCACCGACCTGCTCGACGAGGTGTATCTCGTGGATCAGCGCAAGTTTGAAAAGACCGGTCTCCAGGGCACTTCCACGCCTGTGGTTATCCCCAGCGTCAGCGCACCGCACCTCGTCCATGCCTTTCTCCGTGACATCATGCGCGGAAAGGAAAACCCAGGAGATGATGTCGAGCACAGGATCTACCTGAGCAAAGCCGAGATGATCGAGCCTGGAACCGCCGCTGACCGACTCAAAATCACCGGAAAAATACCGCTCTGGGAACTGCCTGCGGGGGATTTTAAACCGGCCCTCATCGCCATCAGCCGCACGGGTGCAGTCGGTGTCATCCTGTTTGACATCACACCGACAGATCCCGGCCGACTCACCGGCATCGCCATTCCGAAATGGCTGGGCAATGTCTTCGATCTGCTGGGCGTCGCGGCAGGCATCGGAGCCACGCAGGCGGAGATCAATGAATATGTGCCCATCGGCAGTTTCATCCCCATCCCCGAGTTCACCGCAACCATCGAGGAGGAGGAAAAGAGCGGCAAGAAGACCGGCTTCATCAACTACACTTACTCCGTGGAGACAGGTGTCGAGGTGGGGCAGAAGACACCGGCTCGCGGGCTTGCCTCACTGGCACCGGGCCTCATCGGCGCGAACCTTTCCAGCACGATGGAGATCGCCTCCAAGGGCGAGGACCGGGCGCTGACGATGAACATGCTCAGCACGCTGACGCAGGAGAAATTCGACAAGCCCAAATACGTGCCCGGCATCGTGAAGAAGCTCGGTGCCGATGTCAAAATCACCCGCGCAGGCGGCGGCATCAGCACCACCTTCATCGCCAATGCCGATGTCTCCAAACCCTTCGACCTGCGGCTGCGTCAGGAAATCGGCGGCAATGCCGATGTGAGTGCGAAGATGAAACTCACGGCCGTGACCGGAAAAATCCCCTACGCAGGGCCGGTCCTCATCCTGCTGGACAAGACCGGCCTGCTGACAACGACCGCCAGCACCACGGCGGGGATCGGCTTCACCGACCGCTACTGCTGGGAGACACTGCGCCCGCAGGACCTAACCTTCAGCAGCACCGAAGACCCCGACCCGCGCACGCGGCGGCGGCATTTCCTCGGCGGCAACGAACTGGACGAAGATGCTGGCGAGGACGGCTGCGAGATCGAGCGCGACCTCTGCATGCGCTTCGGCGTGGGTTTGCAGGCAAAGGCCGCCGCCCTCGGCTTCGGACTCGGGGCAAACATGGGCCTGGACCTCGGCGGACCGGAGTGCGGCATACCGGCGGCTCCCTCCCTGACCGTGACCTTCAACACCTTCGGCGACTTCCCCGTGGTGAAGCGCGTGCAGGGCAGCGTGAACCTGAAGCTCAACGCCTATCTGGAGACGCCCTTCTCCAAGTCGGAAAAGAAGTACAAGTGGAACCTACTCAAGATCGACGCGCAATACGGCACGGAGACCGTGATGCAGCTCGTGCCGATGGATGTTCTTTTTGTCGAGACAACGCCTGCCGACACCGCGACGAACCAATTCACCGGCGAAGGACCACATCTTGTTCGGAACAGCTCCACTCTGCTCCAGCACTCCGTGGATGCCTCCGGGGAGGCCTTCCTCACCACGCTCTACAATGACGCCACGGACAAGGTGCAGCTCCGCCTGGCTCCGCGAGATGGCAGCCTGAGCTGGGAGGCCGGCGTCATCGTCACCGAGGCGGAGGTCATCGGCGCCCATGCCGTGCATCAGTTGACAGACGGGCGCATCATCGTCGCCTGGGCAGAGCCTCTCTTCGGCGTGGACCCGCTCGACATCCTCGGCCGCCAGTATGTGCGCTACGCTGTCAGTGACACCAACGGCCAGAACTTCACCGCTCCGCAAGACGCCGTCTTCCTCAGCGGTCCCGCTGCCAGTCTCCAGATCGCGCGCTCCGGCAGCAATGTGATCCTCGTCACGCAAATGATCATCGGTTCCACCTCGGAGCCTATCCATCAGTTCTTCGGCCAGACTTTTAATTCTACAGCAGGCACCTTCCATAGCGCGGTGTTCCTGGGTCAGGAGACGGATGGCCTGCAAAGCCTGGAGCTGCTGGGCGCGGGCGCGGCAGGTGGTGGAGACTTCGCCCTCATCTTTCTCAACAGCAGCGGCCAGCTCCGCAGCATCCGCTGGGATGGCACGACTCTGGTGCCGGTGAGCAACCTCGCCTCGGGCCTCGCGGGCGGGCTCGCCGGATATGCCGATGCCGGTGGCTATCGCGTGCTCGCCGCCACGGCGGATGGTGTTTTGAAAACCTACACGGCAGTGGCAGGCACGGGCAGCAGCTTCGGCACGGGCGTGAATGTGACCACCGGCGTCAGTCCGCTGGAGGCGCGGGCACTGCCGCAGAATGTCACGGTCGCAGGCGGCTTCGTCTATGTCTTCACGGAGTCCAGCACCGGCGGCTCGCGCATCCGGCATCTCTTCGTCAATGACCTGAATCAGCCCGTGACACCCGGCGTGCGGGAGCTGACGAACAACCGCCGTGGCAGCTACAGCCGACTCCGCCTCTCCAGGATCTCGGCGGATGAAATCAATGTCCACGCGCTGTTTGAAGACCTCGCCGCCGAGGTCCGCGCCTTCACCCTCTCCGTGACCAGCGGCCTGACTGGCAATGACAGCGATGGCGACACCCTGCCCGACACGGAGGAGCTGCGCATCGTGGATGCCGACCCGAATGATGCCATCCACTTCGTCGCGGACGTGCTCGCGCACGAAGACTTCGACGAGGACGGCTTCGACAACGGCGTGGAGATCATGATGGGCACCGACCCCGCCGATCCTCTCGACTTCCCCGAGGCACCCGACCCTGGCGACGATCCCGGCGTGCTGGCCTTTGGCGCACCTTTGATCTCCGTGCTGGAGGAGGTGGGCACCGCCCAGATCCCCGTGCTGCGCACCGTCGGCTCCACCGGGGCAGTCTCGGTCACGGTGAACAGCAGCCCAGGCACTGCCACAGCGGCGGACTTTACCGCCGTCAGCGGACTCGTGCTGAACTTTGCCGAAGGCGAGACCCAGAAGCTCGTGCCCGTGATGATCACGGCTGATCCGGCCCTGAAGGAACCTAACGAAACCTTCACCCTCACGCTCAGCGCCCCCACCGGCGGGGCATCCCTCGGCATGGTGAACCCCGCCACCGTGCGCATCATCGACGCCTTTGACACCACGAAGCCCACGCTCACCCTGCTCACGCCGAAGGCCAACGAACTCATCCTGGAAGCCGCCGGACCCGTGGTCAATGTGACCGGCTCCGCCAAGGACAACCAGGGCATCGAGCGCGTGGAGATCTCCCTGGACGGCACGGCCTACCAGCCAGCGCAGCTCACGCACTCCACGGACAGGAAGAGCGTCACCTACGCCCTGCCGCTCACGGTCACGCCCGGCCTGCGCACAATCATGGTTCGCGCGGTGGACACACGCGGGCTGCTCTCTGCCGTGATCAAACGTAGCTTCACCCTGCGCGTCGTGCGGCCACTGGCGGTGGCCGTGAATGGCCCGGCCAATTCCGGCACGGTGACCAGCGGCTTCATGCCGACCTCCCAGCGTTTCCTGGGCATTCCCTACGCCATCACCGCCACGCCGAAGTCCGGCTTTGTCTTCGATGGCTGGACGGCCAATGACTTCACCGGCACCGGCGTCAACGATGCGGCGAAGGAACTGCCGAAGCTCACCTTCTTCATGCAGCAAAACCTGGCCCTCACGGCCAATCTCATCGCCAATCCCTTTGTCCCGACACTGATCGGAACCTTCAGCGGGTTGGCGCTGCCGGAAGTCGGAACCACTCCTGGCATCGGCACCGTGGGTCTCTTCACCGCCACCGTTACCAACAAGGGAAGCTTCTCCGGCAGCCTCGTGCTGGATGGGGCCAAACACACCGTCAGCGGCCTGTTCACCAATCAGGGAGCCTCCCGCTTCGGCACCAGCCGCGCCCCCACGCTCACCATCCTGCGGAAAAACAAACCCAGTCTCGTGATCGCGCTCGCCCTCGACATGAGTGGTGCCACCGCCCGCATCACCGGCACCATCACCCAGACCGGCGGAGCAGTCTCCGGCATCACCGCCGACCGCGCCCACTACAGCAGCAAGCTCAAAGCCGACGCCAGCCTCGCCGGTACCGCCCAGCAGCGCTACAACCTCATCCTTCCCGCCAAAACGCAGACACCGATCCTGGCGGCGAACCTTTACCCACAAGGCACCGGCATCGGCAGCATGATCGTGAAGACGGATGGCAAAGTCACCTTTGCCCTGCATCTCGCGGACAACACCAAGTTCACCGCCGCCGCAGCGCTCTCGAAAAACAACGACTGCCCGCTCTTCGCCCAGCTATACAGCAAGCTCGGCCTGCTCGCCGCGCAGGTCACGCTCGACCCCGCTCAGACTGCCACGGATTCCAGCGCCACAGATGCCTTCTGGTTCCGCCCCGCCCAGCCGAAGTCGCAGTGGTATCCCACTGGTTGGCCGCAGGGCCTCCGGCTCGACATGCCCGGCAGCAAGTTCATCATCCCACCCGCCGCCCCACCCACGAGCGTCTTCCCCGGCCTCGGTGCTGTGAACGCCACGGATGGCAACGCCAGCCTCAGCTTCCTCGAAGGACTGCTCAACGCCACCGTGAACAAGAACCTCAACATCAGCCCAACGAACATCGTGACCAACGCCCCGGTCACCGACAAGACTTTCACCGCCAAGCTGACCAAGACCACCGGCGAGTGGAAAGGCACCTTCCCCCACAGCGACGGAAAAAAGCCCGCCTGGCAGGCCACCACCTTCCAGAAAGCCGGTGCACACGAGGGCGGCCACGGATTCTTCCTCAGCGCCCAGCCCTCCCCCATCAACGGCCTCGGCCAAAGCGGCGCGGTGAGACTGCTGGCGAAGTGATCCTGATCGGTAAAAGGATAGCTGGTCATCGCGCTGCGCGTTTGGTAAAACCCGCACGCTATGAAAACACCCGCGCTTCTTCTTTCACTGTCTCTCACGCTTCCGCTGTCCGCTGCGTTGCTCGATTCACCTCAAAGCGGCGGACTGAAACTGAAGAGCATCAGCTCGATCAGCTTCGGCAAAGACGGGCTGCTGCTCGTGGCGGACCCGACTTCACAGAGCGTCATCGCCATCGAAACGAAGGAGGCCGGAGCCAAGGCGAAGCCTGGCAAGGTGGCGGATATCGCCGCGACCATCGCGGGCGGACTTGGCACCACGGCGGAGAACATCACGATCAAAGACATGACCGTGAATCCAGCGACGGGCACGGTTTACCTCGCGGTGATGCGCCGGCCAGACAATGCCTCGCTGATCCTCACCGTCGATGCAGCGGGCAAGGTGGCACCTTTTGATGCGGACAAACTGAGCTGGGCCAGCGTGACGCTGCCCGGTGGCACGGCGAGCAAAGTGACAAACATCACCGACGTGGCTTTCGATGGCGAGCGCGTCTTTGCCACCGGCACCTGCAACGAAGAATTCGCCAGCCGCATCTTCACCATCCCAGTGCCGATCAAGCATGGCAGCACAGCGGGCGTAATCAGCGCGGAGACATATCATGTGGCGCATCGCAAATGGGAGACGAAGGCACCGATCCAGAGCTTCATTCCCTACCATGCTGCTGACGGCGCGGACTATGTCGTGGGCGCTTTTGCATGCACGCCCGTGGCAAAGTTCCGTGTCGATGACATCGAAAGCGGCGCAAAGGTAAAGGGCGTGAGCATGGTGGAACTCGGCAGCGGCAATCGCCCGCTCGATCTCTTCGACTACACCGACAAGAGCGGCAAGGAATGGGTCGTCGTTCACACGCAGCGCTTCAAAGCTGACTCCTTTGGCTCGAGCAAGTTCTGGGGAGCGCGCGTGAGCATGGACTACATCAACGGAGCCGATGACAAAGCCAACGAGAAGGCCACCTGGCGTGACGTGAAAGCCAAAACCGGCCCCGAAGGCATCGAGATCGTGGACGCTCTCTTCGGAGCTGTGCAGGTGGACAAGATCGACAACGAAAGCGCCGTCGTGCTGCGTGACACGGAAGGGAAGCTCTCGCTGGAAGTCATCGCGCTGCCGTAAGCGGGTCATGAGATCTGCCAGCCGCCCTTCAAGTCGTCGTCCAGGGCGCAGCTTCACCACCCTCATTCTTGTTGCAGTTTTCCTTTATGGGAGCCTGCAGCTGGTGGCTTATTTCAGCGAGAATGGATCATTGAAACAAGCCACCTTCAGCGAGGATGGCTGCCGTCTCATGCTCCACTCACGCTCCGCGCTAGAGCCGCATTTGAAGGTGTATCTGTCGCCAGAGATCGACGTGCCGCTGCTCGGGAAGACTTCACGTCAGGACAGCATTCTTATTTTCGAACCTTCTGTTCCATTCCAGCCTGGCAGGAACTATTTCATGACTTGGCTGGCTCCTTCCGGAAAAGAGCTAGCCAAGTTTCTGCGCTTCAAAACTAGCTTGGCTGTGAAGCCCAAGGTGCAATTCATCTCCGGGCCTAATCTCCCAGCCAACGCCCTCAAGCTCTACCTCCACTTCTCCCAGCCGATGGAGCAGGGCGTGTTTCTGGAGCGGCTGCGGCTGTTGGAGGCGGATGGGAAGGAAGTCATCGGCCCGTTTCGCGAGACGGAACTGTGGTCGCCGGATGGGAAGCGGCTGACGGTTTGGTTTCATCCGGGGCGACAGAAGACGGGCGTGAATCTGAACGAAGAGGAAGGTCCAGTGCTGCGGGAGAACACGAAGCACACACTCGTCGTCGTGGGTTCGTGGCGGAGCACGAGGGGCGTCGCTTTGGGCGAGGACGTGCGCTTTGATTTCCATGTCGGTTCTGCGGATCACGAGGTGCCGATGATGGAGAAATGGCAGATCATGGCTCCGAAGTCTGGCACACGGGAGCCCTTGGCCGTGCGCTTCGACGAGCCACTTGACCCGGCGATGCTTGCGAGCGCGCTTTCGGTGTATCGCGGTGCTGAATCTGTGCCGGTCGAGATCGAAGTCGATGGCCTGAATTGGCGCGCCATTCCTGCCAAGCCATGGATAGCAGGTAACTATGAACTCAGGGCCGATCCGAATCTCGAAGACCTCGCCGGAAACAACCTGACGAAACCTTTCGAGGTGGATGTCTTGGAGCTTCCAAGCACGAAGACCTTCATCACAAAGCGCGCTTTTCAAGTGCACTGAGGTCAGACCTGGGTCACGGCAGAATCGCCACCAGCGGAAGCCAGACAGGCGTCGAGCACGCGCTGGGTGAGCAGGCTGATCTCGGGCCAGTGCGGGTCGCGCTGGCCGCTGAGCACGAGTTTGGAGAAGGTGTGGAAGAGACCAGCCTCCTGGGAGCCGGGGGCGTTGCTGCTGGGTTCGTCGAGGGCTTCGATGTGGTGCCCGCCGTTCATGTCGGCGCGGCAGCGGTCGAGCGCGAACTGGCTGCGCGTGAGGCTGAACTGGGTGTGTGCTGCGGAGAAGGGCAGCACGAAGTCGGAGACTTGGAGCAAAGCTTTGTCTCCGCTGACGATGGCCCACTGGGCGTTCGCGGCGTTGAAGGAGCAGTAAAATGAGGCGCTGGTGCCATCGGCAAAGGTGAGCGCGCCGGAGAAGGCGAGCGGCACGGGCGGGACGCCATCCCCGGCCTGAGCTTCGGCATGGATGCGGCCAGTGACGTGGACGGGTGTGGCGTAGTTCATGGCCCAGAGGGTGAAGCGCAGGCAGTACCAGCCGAGGTCGCCGAGGCAGCCGAGCGGTTCCAGTTTGCCATGGGCGCGGATGTTCGTTCGCTCAAACTCGGCATCGCCCATGAAGCTGAACTGGGTGGCGATGTGGCGGATCTGGCCGACGTCGTGATCCAAGACTTCGCGGAGTCGCTTCAGACGTTTGCCATGCATGAACATGACGCCGTCCATGAACTGAACGCGGTGTTTTTCACAGGCGCCGATCATCTCGGCGACATCTGCGGCATCAACGCCGACGGGCTTCTCGACGAGCACGTGCTTCCCAGCCTCGGCAGCACGGATGACCCACTCTTTCCTCAAGCCAGTGGGCAGTGGGATATACACGGCGTCGATGTCGGGGCGAGCGAGCAGGGCTTCGTAGCTGTCCATCGCCTCCGGCAGTGCGGGATGCGGGGCGGAGGACTGGCAATCGTCGATGAAGGTCTGGGCTTTCGCGAGATCGCGGCTGGCGACGGCGATGAGGGTGGCGTTTCCGGCATCGCGAATGGCCTGCCAGTTTTTACGGGCGATGAAGGCGGCACCTAGGATGCCCCAGCGACAGGTTGGCGTGGTCATAAGGCGGGCAGGCTACGCGAAGCCTGCCCGCTTTGACAAGTGACACCTCACAGATTGGAGTCTCGCAGAAGCAGGCTGCCCGCGCTTTTTGGGCTGGTGCTGGGCGTGGTGGAGCCATCGGCTTTCGGCAGGGCGTCGCGGAGGAAGAAGCCATAGCCCTTTTGGATGCCGTTTTCGCGGACGATGATGCCCTGGTAGTCCACTTTGCGGGAAATCTGCGGGCGCGGTTTGCCTGAAAGGGGCGGACGCGGGTCATTGTCTTTCGTGGTGTAGCTGCCTTTGAACCGGCCATCCGCCGGGGTGACGCTGAAGGTGACGAGCTTCGGATTTGGTGTGTTCACCTTGGTGGAGCCGCCGGGTTTGATCTCGAGGCTGACATCGGCATTCACCGGCAGCGGGTCATCGCCTAGCGTGGTGTCGAAGCCGAGCAGGGCATTTTTCAGCGGTGATCCGCCGGCGGCGGGCAGCTCCATGGGGATGGCTGTTTTCAGGGGCGGTGTGTAGAGTCCGCCAAACACGTCCATGCTCAGAGGGCCGAAACCGGCGGCATAGGTGCGGGCTGTCGGGCGGGTGTCAGGCGGGCGAATCCAGAGCGTCTGGCTTGATGAGGTGAAGACGCCGGAGTCCAGTTCCAGCAGGGCGATGAAGCTGCCCTTCGTGGGGGTGGTGTAGAGCGCCTGATAGATCAGCACGGTGCCATCGCGATCCACATGTGAGGTGGTGGTGAAGCTCTCCCCATCAGCCAGCCTGCCCATGGCCACTGACTTTCCTGTGGCATCAATTTTGACGGAACCAAAACAGCGCCCCTTGGGTGCATCGGTTTCGGTCGGGACGGTGAAGGCGAAAGTGTGATAACCCATGAAGGTATCCACCGCCTCCGGGGCCAGCCATTTGTTCTTCCAGGCAAAGAATTGCTGGGCATTGAAAGCGCTGGCGGAGAGTGGATCGAGGTCGTCTGCATCATTGATTTCAAAAGGCACCACCATGCCTGCGGGAGTATGTTTGGGCTTGAGGGTGAAGATGCCAGTGGCGATGTCGCTGCCTGAACCTGGTACTGCGAGCACGCCTTTAATGGGCAGTTTCTCCGTGCCGATGATGGCGCTGCCGCTGAAGGAGCCGGTGCTCATCACGGTGAAGTCGAAGACCACGCCAGTGACGCCGACGAGGGCTGAA
>CAYMHJ010000066.1:0-24189 GCA_964390165.1 uncultured Prosthecobacter sp.
CGATGCCTTCGATGCCTTCTTGGCGGAGGTCGGTCTTCTGGAGCACTTCGAAGACTTGTTTCGCCAAAACGAAGCCGGGCATCACGTAAGGCAGCACGAGCACTTTGGAGCCAAAAAGCTCCTTCGTGCGGGCTTCGCCGTCTTTGGCGCAGGTGAGGGCGGAGATGGCGTTGGCGTGGCTGTGATCGACGAATTTGAAGGGCAGGATGGCGTGCAGGATGGCCTCGATGCTCGCGGCGGGCGCGTTCGGGTTCGTCATTGCGGCGCGCTGCTGGAGCACCATGTCCTCATCGCTCATCGTGGCGAGCTTGGACATTTTAATGAGTGCTTCCATACGCACCGGGGAAAATCCGGCGCGTTCAATGGTCGCCAAATCCCAGCCACTGCCCTTCACATAGCAGAGTTCGACTGAGTCCCCGAAGTAGTCTTTCTCCGTGACTTTGACGGAAGTGTTGCCACCGCCGTGAAGAACAAGTGCTGGGTTGCGGCCGAGCAGTCGGCTTGTGTAAACGCGCTGACCGAGCAGGTCGGTTCCGAAAGTGGCGGCTTCTGTATCGTTCCAAAGACTGTGCATGGGCGGGAAAGTGAGGGGCGCGAAGGGAGCTTCTTTCGAGGACTGGCGCAAGACGGAATCACCACGCGCTGAACAAAGCCTGAAGCCCGGGACGAGCATTTTCACACAAACGAAATTTTCCGAGGAGTCGCCGCGTATGGTTTCGGGTCATGACCCCCCGTCTTCTCATCACGTCCCTCTTTGCTGCTGCGACACTCTCCTTTGCCGCCTATCCGGAATTCTCAGCCACGATCCCGAATGGGGGGCCGCGTGGGGCGGAATGGAAGCTTACCGTCACTGGCAACCGTCTCGATGATTTCGAGAGCCTGATGTTCTTCTCCCCCGGCATTACGCAAAAGAGCGTGGAGAAGGTGGAGAAAACCAAAGTGCAGCTCACCATCGCCGTCGCACCAGATGTACCGCTCGGAAACCACCTCGTCCGCATCCGCACGAAGTCAGGCATCTCGCACATGCGCCAGTTCTTCATCGGCCCCTTCCCGAACGCGGAGGAAAAAGAGCCCAACAGCGAGATGGATGCCGCCCAGGTGATCCAGCTTAACCAGACCATCGAAGGCGTGGTGCTGAATGAAGACGTCGATTACTACAAAATCACGGTCAAAAAAGGCCAGCGCATCAGCGTCGAGGCCGATGGTCTGCGTCTTGGCTACACAACCTTCGATCCCTACATTGCCATTATCGACAAGGATCGCTTCGAGAAGGCATTCTCTGACGACACCATCCTGCATCGTCAGGACGGTTACTGCTCCTTCGTTGCTGAATACGATGGCGACTATTTTGTCATGATCCGCGAGTCGTCCTATCGCGGCGGTGGCAATAACTACTATCGTCTGCATGTCGGCAGCTATCGCCGTCCTGATGTGGTCTATCCCGCTGGTGGTAAGATCGGTTCGAATACGAAGGTGCGCTTTATCGAAAAAGACAGCTACTTTGAAGAAGACGCTCAGCTACCCGCCGAGGAAGATCCTGGCTTCATGATCCTCTCCAAGACCCAGGAGCCGGCACCTTCGGGCAATCCTTTCCGTCTCGTCGGCTATGATAACGTGCTCGAAGTCGAGCCCAACGAAGAACAGGCCAAGGCCACCGCCTCACCTTCAGGCGAGCCAATCGCTCTGAATGGCATCATCGAAAAGCCCGGCGACATCGATTACTTCAAGGTGCCCTTCAAGAAAGGCCAGCAGGTCGTGCTGCAAGCCTATGCCCAGAGCCTCGGCTCCCCGCTCGACTCCGTGGTGAACGTGTACAACGAAAAAGGCGGCAGCCTCGGCAGCAATGACGACGGTGGCGGACGGCGCCGTCTCGACAGCAAACAGACCCTGAACATCCCTGCGGATGGTGACTACTTCATCCGCGTGACCGACCACCTCGAGCGCGGCGGCCCAAATTTCGTGTATCGTCTGGAACTCGTTGCCAGCCAGCCCTCACTCACCTTTGCCTCACCTCATTACACGGTGAATGACTCCCAGTACCGCCAGTTCATGGCCATTCCACGTGGTGGTCGCATGGTGCTGCTGCAAAACTTTACCCGCAGTGCTGTCAGTGGCGATTTCAAATTCGATGCTCCAGGCCTGCCCGCAGGTGTGAAGCTGCTCTCCGGCCTCGCACCGAAGGATATGCCTGGCATGCCGCTTATGTTTGAAGCTGCCCCTGATGCGCCTCTTGGCGGTGCGGTAGTTCCAGTGACACTGAAGCCTCTCGATCCCGCTCAAAAGATCGTCGGTAAAATGCGTCAGGAGTTCGACATCGTCCGCTCGGGCAACGTCATCTATTATACCGAATTTGAAGACAAGCTGCCCATCGCCGTCGTCGAAGAAGCGCCTTATTCTCTTGAGATCGTCAAGCCCGCCGTGCCTCTCGTGGCGAATGGCGTGATGCAGATGAAAGTCGTCTCGAAACGCAAGGAAGGCTTCACGAAAGCGATCCGCGTTTTCCTTGCCTGGAAGCCGCCGGGCATCAGCGGCCTCGGCGAGCAGACCATCCCCGAAGGTAAGAACGAATGCACCTTCCAACTCGATGCGAACGCCAACGTCGGCGTTGGCACACACCAATTTGTTGTCATGGGCGAGGTCGATGCTGGCAATGGCCGTGTCTATAACGCCTCCCCTTTCTGCGAGATCAAGACTGACACGGCCTACCTCAGTGCCCCAGCCATTGCTCTGACTGCGGTGGAGCAGGGCAAAGAGACCGTCATGGTAGCGAAAGTGGAAAACCTGAAATCCTTCAACGGCGAGGCGGATGCCCGTCTTGTTGGTGTGCCAGACACGATTCAGATCGAGCCTGCGAAGATCAGCAAAGATACCAAGGAAGTCGCTTTTAAAGTCATCACCACGGACAAGTCCCCCGTCGGCAAGCAGGGCAATTTGTTTGTCCAGGTTGATGTCCCCGTCGAAGGCGGCACCACACTTCATCGTATCGCCATCGGTTCCATCCTGCGCATTGATGCCCCGCGCAAAGCTCCTGCGGCAGCTCCGAAACCCGTCGTTGTCGCCGAGGCCAAGCCTAAGGAAGCACCGAAGCCAGCAGCACCGAAGCCGCTTTCTCGTCTCGAACAACTCCGTCAGGAGGCTGCCGCTGGGAAATAGCATGCTGATCTGGGCGGGTGGCTGCTGTTACCAAATCCGCCGGAACATTCACGAAGTCTCCCATCCGGGAGGCTTCGTATTGAAACAGGGCCAGTTTGAGGCTCAAGATGGTCTCCATGGAAACTGCCGACCAAGTCCTGTCTGTCACGCAACTCACGCGGGAGATCCGTGAGGTTCTGGAGTCACGCGTCGGCTCGGTGTGGGTGGAAGGAGAGATCAGCAATCATCGCCTCCAATCCAGCGGACATCAGTATTTTACCCTGAAGGATGCGGGCTCGCAGGTTTCATGCGTGATGTTTCGTGGGGCGGCGCGCAGCGGTGCAAGGCTGGCTGATGGCGCGCAGGTGCAGGTGCAGGGGGAGATCAGCGTGTATGAGCCGCGCGGGCAGTATCAACTTGTGGTGCGGCAGGTGCAGATGAAAGGCCAGGGCTCGCTTCAGGCACGCTTTGAGGCGCTGAAGCGCAAGCTCTACGACGAAGGGCTCTTTGATGAAGAACACAAACAGCCGCTGACAAAGTTCCCGAGAGTCGTAGCGCTGGTGACATCGCCCACCGGGGCAGCGATCCAGGACATGCTGAACATTTTGACCCGGCGTGCTCCTTGGTTGCGTGTTCTCGTGTACCCCGTGCGGGTGCAGGGAACTGGAGTGGAGAAGGAAACCATCGCTGCGCTGCGTGTGCTGAATGATGCGGCTCATCACGGCCTGCCGGTGCCAGATACCATCGTGATCGGACGCGGCGGCGGCAGCATCGAGGACCTGTGGGCCTACAATGAGGAGTCAATGGCGCGGGCGATTTTTGATTCACGCATACCGGTGATCTCCGCCGTGGGGCATGAGATCGACTTTACCATCGCTGATTTTGTGGCGGACCTCCGAGCTCCGACTCCGAGCGCGGCGGCTGAATTAATCGCACCAGATTTATCCGAGCTGCGTCGTTTTTTCGAGACGACAGCCTCGCGAATGGGAGCGCGGATGCAGTCCCTGCTGGACCACCATGAGCATGTGCTGGAACTGACGGCAAAAGGACCGCTGCTGCATGAGCCGATACGCTTACTGGAACGGGCCGCCCAGCGGGTGGACGAGTTTGAGGCGCTCATGAGTGATGGAGCGAGGGAGCAGCTTCAGATGCTGACGGATGTGCTCACGAACAGCCATCAGGTGCTGACCCAGCATCATCCGCGGGTGGTGATTACGGAGGCGGCACACCAGGTAGAGACGCAGGCTGCGCGGCTGCGCCAGATGCTGGAGCATCGTCTGACACGGATGGAGGACCGGCTGGCGGGACGGGGGGATCTGTTGCGCAATCTGGGGCCGGAGTCGGTGCTTTCGCGTGGCTTTTCCTTCACGATGATGGCAGATGGCCGCAGCCTGAAAGAGGCGTCGGCGGTGAAGCCGGGAGACAGACTGATCACGCGCCTGCACGAGGGCGAGGTGCGCAGTGTGGTGGAGTGACCGGAATTAGAAACCAGCGCGCTGCATGAGCAGGTCGAGCTGCTGCTGGAACTGCGGGATGTCACCCTTCGGCGGTTGATAACCCTGAGGGGCACCACCGAGACCGAGTCGGCCCATTTGATCCAGCGACCATTTGGCGACTTGTCCATCGCTGAAAGTCACGGTCCCGGAGATCAGGGCACCAGGTACAGTGACCTGATCGGCGGTAAGTGTGACGGCACCGCCAAAGGGGGCCTCCGAAGGATCATCGACGTCCATCGGAGCTTCGTCTTCGGCGAATTCGTCTGGACGTTCTGCGGCAGGCTCGGGCTCAGCAGGCTTGGGCTGCTCACGCGGCTTGTCTTTGATCCGAACGCCGACTTCAAGCATGAGCAGGCGCGCTTCGAGATAGGTGAGCGTGATGTCAAACTCGCTCTTCAGACGGCTTTGCACGTCATTGAGGCTGGCGCCGTCGGCAGCCCATTGTTCGACTTTGGCGAGTTGATCCGACGTGAGATTGGCCATGAGAAAATAAAAAAACGGAAAGCGTGTGAGGGCGGGTCAGCCTTTCATGGGTTCGGTGACGACGCGCGCCAGTTCGGCGGCTTTGTCGGCGAGTTTTGTCGCCTGCTCTTCGGTGAGGGTTTTTGCCTCCGGGCCGCCCATGAGAGGCGCGATTTCGTCCAGACCCTTCTTCAATGCGGTGAGGGCGGGGTTGGTTTGGAGGGTGGGGGAGAGATTGCTCAAGCTGTCGCGGTAATACTCGGCGATGTCGGGGCGGATGAGGCGCTGGGTTTTCTCCGCTGTGTAATTTTCAGCGACGCTGCGGCTGGCGATCTCGAAGGCGCGGACCCAGCCACCAAGGCTGACGAGGTGGGCGATCTCGACATCACGAAGCTGCACCATTTCTGCCTCCACATCGGCCTGGGTGAGGGCGAGTTCACTGCGAAGTTTGTCCCAGTGGCCTTCGATGCTGTGCTCGAAGAGGCTCTGGGTGTGGCGATTCATCCGGTCTCCCGTGCCGAGGACCTTGGCGTATTTGATCAGAGCGCGGCCCACATCCTCCATGGCCTCCACTTTCTCACATTGAACGATGAGGAAGCCGTCGGCGATCAGGCTGCCAAGGCCGAGGGAGACGAGCACACGATCCGAGGGAGTCTTGCGCGTGATGGGGCGCTTCAGGGCGTCATAGGAGAGCCTGCCGAGGCCGTCGAGCATCTCGAAGAGTTTGCGGATGCTGGGGGTGGTGAACTCATTGACGCCGAATTCTTCACGCACATGCTCGTCGCCGAGAAGATCGTCCGGCAGTTTTGTCTTCCCAGCTTCTGCCCCAGGTTTCGGCGGCACAGGGGGTGGGACGACCGGGGCAGGGGACTGCGCCAGGCTGACCGTTGTGAAGAGGACGCCGATCAGGCCCGCGAGTGAAAAACGGGCGCGAAGAATGCCGGGAGGATGCATGATGAATCGTACTTACGTCCGCTTCGCGCAGAATTTCAATGAATGCAAATGGCAGCGCTAAGGAAGGCTGCGGACGAAATTCAGGCCATCGGGCAGCTCAGCCAGACGGAGGTCGTGTTGTTTTCCGAGGCGATGCCGATCTGAATGCTCATCTGGTGGGCGAGCATGGAGGAAATAGTCAGGCCGAGGCCAAGGTGGTTGCTGGTTTTGCTGCCATAAAAGGCGCGGAAGACCTGGGGCAGCTTGTCCGGCGGGATGGTGCTGCCGGTGTTGCTGATGAGGATGTCCACGCGGCGCTGCTCGGCGGGGGTGATGACTCCCGGGCCTGCGATTTTCAGCATGGCGCGACCGCCGACGGGGCCGGCGGCTTCGGCGGCGTTCTTGAGTACCTCGATCAGGATGTCTTTGATCTTGGTGGGATCGGCATGAATGGGCGGCAGGCCCTGCTGCACGTCGGCTTCGAGCTGGAGGTTGTTCTTGGAAAAGGGCTCCAGAAGCGCAGCCTGCACGACACTGAGGTACTCGTTCAGATTGAGCGACTGCATCTGAAGTTTCGCGCAGCCACCCGCACCGCGGACGCGCTCGCTGAGATTGGCGACGCCGACGGAGGCCTCGCGAATGTGCTGCATGTTTTCCGCGATGCCGGGATCGAGATCGTCGGTCATCAGGACAAGGCTGCTAAAGCCCTGGATGACGGCGAGAAGATTGTTGAGCTTGTGAGTCAGGCCACGCAGCAACTCCTGATGAAAGCCTTCACTGTGCTCGTTGCCGAGCTGGAGATGGGTGGGAAAGACGAACTGCATGGGAGTGGGAGAAGAGGTGGCGAGTGATGCACGCTGACGGAGACGAGGCAAGGCTATTTTGGGGGCGGGCCGGCCCCGACTTTACTAACCTCCGAGCTTGGGTGTCTTGGGCTTGGTTTTCTTGTCCTTGTGCATTGGATTGCCAGGATTGAAGAAGGGGTTCTGAGGGGCCGGGCCGACTGGGGTGCGCTCGATCTTTTTCAGCTCGGGCTCGGGCATGTAAAGCTTCATGATCCAGCTCTGGGCGATGGCGTAAATGTTGGTGACCGACCAGTAAAGGGCCAGAGCGGAGGCGAAGCTGTAACAGATCCAGAGGAAGAAGAAGGGCATGACATTCATCATGATCTTCTGGCTCTTGTCCATGGTGGTGGGCTGCGGGGTCAGCTTCATCTGGGCGATCATGGTCACACCCATGATCAGCGGCAGCGGGTTGACGTTATAGCCAAAGATCTGGGTGACAGTGTCGGCGAGAGAAAGGTCATTGACCCAAAGCCAGCCCTGCCCGCGGAGTTCGGCAGCGTTTTGCAGCACGCCGTAGAAGGCGAAGAAAATGGGGATCTGAAGCAGCATGGGCAGACAGCCGCCGACCGGGCTGACGCCGTAGTCTTTGTACAATTTCATGACCTCCAACTGCTGCTGCTGGGGGTTGTCCTTGTACTTTTCCTGAAGCTCCTTCATGAGCGGGGCCAGCTTGCCCATGCGCTTCATGGAGTATTGGGACTTTGCCTGGAGCGGCCAGAGGATGGTGCGGATGATGATGGTCATCAGGATGATGGCCAGGCCCCAGTTGCCACTGAGGTCGTGCATCCAGCGCATGAGGCGGTTCAGCGGCTTGCTGATGAAGCTGAACATGCCGTAGAACATGACGAAGTCCCGCTGACCTCCGAGGTCATCGAGTCGCACGTATTCCTTGGGTCCGGCGTAAAGGCTGTACTGTTCTGTCTGTGCGGCCCCTGGTGCGAGATCGATGGGCGGGAGACTCATGGCAGCCTGGATGGCATGGTCCGTGTCATGGCCGCTGGTGCCTTTGAATTTATCCTGGCTGTGATCGATGAGGAAGTTGGATGCCCAGATTTTGCCTGGCTTGTCAGGCTCGGCCTCGTGACTCAGAATGGAGACGTAGAAGCGGCTCATCACGCCGCTGTAGCGGAGGCGGGTGTGGAAACTGCGGATTTCGGGAAGCGGCGTCGTCATGAAGCCGAGGAAACCGCCTTCCTTGAACTCCGCCGTGCTGCGCTGGTGGGCATCACCGGCATCATTCCAGAAGAATGCGGGCTTCAGAGCTTCATCAGGGCTGATGGAGTTCGCTGCGCCTGTGTAGAGGTAATACTCTTCGGATTTGTGGGCGACCGTTCCTGTGTTGGTCAGGGTGACGTTCAGATTGATCAGATGCTCGTCATTTTTTTCGCCTTCTGCGACGGCGAATTCTTTGCGGATGGTGATGCCTTCGACGCTGGTGCCTTCGAAGGTGATGCCCTTGTCACTCTTGGCGGTGATCTTGTAAGCCACGGGGTCGTTGCCAGCGGCTTCACGACGCAGGGCACCGATGGGTTCCTTGCCGTATTCGTTGAGGGTGATTTTGTCCGTGCCCGCGAGCAGCACTTTGGAGATACCGCCGCCCAGGGTGGTGAAGTTCCAGGTCACGCTGCCTCGCGTGATGGTGTGAGTTTCTTCGGGAAGGGGAGGAGTGGCGGGGGCCGTGGTTGGGTTCAGCACCGGAGCCGCAGTGTCACCGGCGGGTTTGGTGGGCGCAGTCGTGGTGACGGCGGCGGGTGGTGCCGGCGGCGGGTTTTTGCTGGCGAACCAGGCGTTGATGGCGATACCGATGCTACAGAGAATGACGACGATCCAGGCTTTGCGATCCATGAGGTGAGAAATGCTGGGGCTATTTTAGTTGAGTGTGTCGGTGACCGCACGTGGAGTCAGGCACGGGATCGTGTCCCTGGCCTCCCCACGGATGGCAGCGGAGAATGCGGCGCGTGCCGAGCCAGGCACCGCGAAAGACGCCGTGTTTTTCCACGGCTTGAAGAAAGTACTCCGAGCAGGTCGGTGTGAAGCGGCAGCCCGAACCCGGACCGCCGACACAATGAATGACCGGGGAGATAAAACGCTGATAGCCACGAATGAAAATACGAACGAGCAGCTTCATGGCACGGCAACGGCAGGTTTCAAGAAGAGTCCCATCCGGCGGGCCAGACGAGCCCAGTCCTGATTCAGCTCTGCAAAGTCCGCCTCAGGGGCGCGCCAGCGTGCGATGGTGACAAATTTCCACCCTGGGGCGATCTCGGCCCGATGCTCTCGGATGATTTCGCGCATCTGGCGGCGGAGTCGGTTGCGAGCGACGGCGTTGCCAAGTTTTTTTCCCGTGATCAGGCCAAACTGGAATTCACCGACCCCCTCATCACGCAGAAGGGCCAGTACAAAGTACCGGCCCGACTGGCTTCGGCCCTGTGCCCGCATCACCGCGAAGTCGCGGGATTCCTTCAAGTGAAGGCGTGATGGCAGGCGCATGGACCCTGGGGACGCCAAATCTCAGAGCACTAGGAGTGCTGCTGGACGTGACGCTCGTAATGGACTTCCACGCCCTTTGGCACGAGACGCTTGCGTCCGATGCGGCGGCGGCGGCGCAGGATGTCGCGGCCATTCTCCGTCTTCATGCGGGCACGGAATCCAAATTGGCGCTTCCGGGTGCGCTTGGAGGCTTGATAGGTTCTTTTCGGCATAAACGTGTAGGGGGAGTCGGGTGACTTTCGCCGCTCACGAGGCGCGGCGTGATCAACGAATCATGCCCGCCCCGGAAACAGGGGCGCGGAGACTACCCGGTGCCCCTGCTTTGTCAAATGCGTGATCATGGCCCTGACAAACTTATCCACAGTTCCGGGGGGATATCCCCGTTTAATCCAGCATCAGGATCTGGAAAAGGTCGTGTCGGCGGTCGGTCCACAGTGGGATGTTCTTCGGTTCCTTGGCTTCGGGTTCATCACGTGGAGTGGCGGCGAGGAAGGGCTCGTTCAGGGTGACCATGACATAATCGGTGGTGTCGAGATCGCCTTCCTCCTCGGTGATGATGCGAGTCGTTTTCCAGCCGATGTCGGCGGCGAGCTTCTCCACAACCGGGGCGAGCGCTAGGTAGCTGTTCGTGACGTGGACCACGATGATGCCGTCGGGCTTCATGTGGCGGCGGTAGATGGCAAAGGCTTCCTTCGTGAGCAGATGCATGGGGATGGCATCGCCGCTGAAGGCATCGAGCAGGAGGACATCGAACTGCTGGTCGGGCTCCCGGTCGAGCATGAGTCGGGCATCGCCGAGGACGGTGTCGATCTTCGCTCCGCGCTTTTCACCATCGGCGAGGTAGGTGAAGTGTTTCCGCGCCAGCCGGGGGATCTCGGGATTGATCTCGTAGAAGCGCCATGCCTGCCCCGCCTTCGCATAGCAGGCGGTGGTGCCCGCGCCCATGCCGACGATGGCCACCCGTGCGCCCGGCCTGTCTTTGAGTGTGTCCAAAGCACGGCCAATGCCGGACTCGTGCCCGTAATAGGTCACAGGCTCCTCACGGTAGGCCGCACCGAGATTCTGCATCCCGTGGATGATGCCGCCATGCGTGAGTGTGCGGTAGGTGTTGTCCAGTCCATCGTCCCAGTCTTCATCCACATTCACCGCACCATAGAAGTTGCGCACGCGCTCGATTCGCTCGTCCACCAGGAGAGTCTCTGATTTGAGGCGATAGCTGCTGTAAAAAGCCAGCACCAGGGTGGCGAAGGTGAAGATCAAATGGGGAGTGCGCTTCGGATGGCGGTAGATGAGGAAGGCCAGCAGCAGCAAGGTGATCGCCGTGACGGCATGGACGACCTGCTCCTGCCAGTCCACGAGGTTGTTCATCGCGGTGGAGATCGTGGCGGGCACCTTCGCCAGCCATTCATAAAAGGATTTGTCCAGGTCCACGAGGATCTCCGTGAGCATCTGCGGCCAGGCTTTCTCCTCCACGAGCGGCGGCACGTAGTTCAGCGCCAGCTTGTGGATTACCAAGAGTCCGAGCGCGATGCCGCAAAGAGTGATCGCCAGTCTCTTCGTGCTGGAGCGCCAGACCCAGCCCAGCAGGGCCAGCCACGCCACGATGAAGCAGGCGAGCAGGCTCAGCGGCCATTCGAGATAGGTGACAAAGATCTGCGGTGCCACCAAACTCACAAAAAGCCCGCCCAGGGCACCTCCGAGGGACATCAACAAATAAAACTCCGTCAGCCGTGACGAGGCCGGTTTCAGCCTCGCCAGCTCGCCATGACAGACCATGCAGGCAAGGAAGACAGCCGCAAAGCTCCAGCCGAGGGTGAAGTTATAGTTCGGCATCAGCTCGGTGATCAGGTTCAGCTTCTTCCCCAGTGCGGCGATGAACAGGACGCCCAGCGCTGGCAGCGCCCAGGCCCAGCTCGCATACCAGCGCTCATGCTCGAAGCAGATGATGAAGCTCAGCAGATACAGACTCAGCGGGATGACCCACATGAAAGGCACCACCGCCACATCCTGACTGACATGATTTGTCGCCGCCAGCAGCAGCGCACTCGCCAGGGCAGGCAGCAGCACCCAGAGGAAGCGCTGGCCCCAGCGTGCGACTCTGCTTTCCTCGACGACGACGATCTGAGGCACCACTTCAGCAGGTGCCTCGGCTTCCACCACCGGCGCTGCTTTCGCCTTCAGCGTGCGCTTCACCAGCCAGAGCGAGAGCATGGCAAAGAGCACAAAACCGCCCGACCACATCCATGTCTGCTGCGTGACATCCCAGCGCGGCTCCAGGAGGAAGGGATAGGAAAGCAGCGCCGCCAGCGAACCAAGATTCGACAGCGCATACAGCCGCCAGGGCGACTTCCCAGGCATCGCCCGGGTAAACCAGACCTGCGTCAGCGGGCTCGTACTGGAAAGAACAAAGTAAGGCAGCCCCACCGTGCCCAGCAGCAGCATCAGGATGCGCCCGGAAGGCTCCTCACTGCCCGTCGGCTTCCAGAAATCTCCCGGTGCGATGGGCAGAAAGGCCAGTGCTGCCAGGACCAGGATCGAATGCACGATCCATTGCGTCCTTGGCTTCAGCCGCGTCAGCTCAAGATCATAGCTGTAACCTTCAAAGAGAACGACCTGGAAGAACAACATGCACGTCGTCCACACCCCCGGACTGCCGCCGAACCATGGCAGGATGAATTTGCTGATGACGGGCTGGACCTGAAACAGGAGGAATGCACTGAGCAGACTCAGCAGAGAGAATTGCAAAAACATGGGTGGGGGCGAAGCAACGCAGGCTAATCCACCGCCTTCCATGCTGGCGATGTTTTTTTCCTCGTCGAACGAGGTCACGTTTTGTTTTCCGCGTGATTGAAGCTGATCACCTGCCGCCTGGCCGCCAGTCGGAGGGCGTTGCCTCGCTCACATCCACCTTGGCGATGCCGGGTCGGGTGAAGCGGATCTTTCGTGCTCGGAACAAGGCTCCGAGAGCCTGCTTAAAGGCCGCTTTGCTGGATTCGAAGGTCTCGCGGATGCGCTCGGGCGGGCTGTCGTCATCAAAGTCGAGCCGGCCACCATTGGCGGTGAGTACTTCGAGGATGCGGTCGGTGAGTGGAGCCACGCGTTGATAGCCGGAGGCATCGAGACTGAGGTCGATTTTCCCGCCGGGCTGGGTGCCGACGATGTAGCCTTTGACTTCCTGACCTGGCTTTAGCGGCATGGTGATGCGGCTTTCATGCAGCAGGCCCATGTGGGTGCCGCCGACGAGCGCGTTGTAGCCCATGGGAGTGCGATTGGCGATGATGAGGCTGACTTCCTGGCCTTTGCGATATGGCACGGGCTGGCGGCTGAGGTGCTTGTTGAGCTTTGTGGTGGCGATGATGCGGTCGGAGCGTTCGTCGAGCTTAACGAAGACAAGCACCTTTTGCCCGGCCTGCACGTTGTCGAGCTGCTCGCGGAAGGGCAGCAGGAGGTCCTTTGGCAGGCCCCAGTTTAAAAAGGCACCCATCTGCCGGTGGACGCCGATGACCTCCAGCGAGGCGAACTGGCCGACATAGGCGAACGGTTTCTCCGTGGTGGCGATGACGCGGTCTTCGGAGTCACGGTAGATGAAGACTTCGATGAAATCATCCAGCGCGGTGCCTTTCGGGATGTAGCGCGTGGGCAGGAGGATCTCGCCATGGTCACCGCCATCGAGATAAATGCCGTGAGGTGTGCTGTAGAGCACCTTGAGTTGATTGAGTCTTCCGAGATCCGCCATGTGGCCTGAGGTTAGGCGCGGGCTGCTGTTTCTACAAACAGCAAAGGGCGGCATCGCTGCCGCCCTTTGGGAAAAACAGGGTCGTTGGGATTACCTGAGGTCCGCTGGCTTCACGCCACGCTTGAAGCCGCGGAAGCGATGTGGATCACTGAGATCCTCCCCGTCCTTGGTTCCGTACATCAGGGGCTTGAAGTCACCGACGTAGGTGACATCCGCCGAGGCTGGGACTTCGAGTCCGAGGCCCCAATAAACGCCGTTCACGACGAGGCGGCGCAGGCTTTCGTTGGTCAGGTCGGTGGCGGAACCCATGGTGGTGCAGAGCACTTTGTTCGTCTTGCCAGCCTCGTTTTTGACTTCACGGGACCAGGCGATGGGCATCATGGGAGCATTCACGGACTGCTCGGTACCTGCTTTGTTCTTTTTCCGATACTCGGCTGCCGGGCTGCCAGGCTCCATGCCTGCGAGCACCTGGCCTCGGGCGAGGATCACGGCATCGGCCGGCGGCGCGGCTTCATACACATCGGTGGTGCCGAAAAGCTCCGAGACTCCGCGCAGCAGGGCGTTGTCTTTGGCCGCAGGCTCTAGGATGCCTTTCGTGGCCTCGGCGCGGTGTTTGCCCCAGTGGCTGACCCAGGTTTCACCGAGGAAGATGCGGCCAAAGCCACCATTTTCATTATTCCAGGCCCAGGCTCCATAGGTGCTGTCCTTCGCCATGTTAAAGGCATGAGTCGAGGTGCGCAGGCCGATGATCGGCACACCGCGCTGCACGGCATCGTGGAAGTGTTTCATGGCATCGTCAGGCCAGTGACGGAAACGGATGGACATCACGATGGCGTCGGCGCTGTCCAGCGCGGCGGGGTTGGTGACGCTCGCCTGGTTGTTGGAGTCGATGAAGCCGTCTTTGTCCACGGAGAAGAGGACGGTGGTCTTGAAGCCGTGACGCTCGCTGAGAATCCTTGCGAGCATGGGCATGGCCTCTTCACTGCGGTATTCTTCGTCACCCGAGATGAGAACGATGTGCCTGCCCCTGGCTTCGCCTTTCGGCTCGTAGGTCAGGAAGTCATCCGCAGCGAGGCAGAGACCCAGCGGCATGGCAGCAAGGAAGGAAAGGAGGAGACGTCGGTTCATGGCGGTGTGGGTTGGGGCGGGAAGGTGAGCTAAAACGGAGCCCGGCGGCCATCGCTTTCCCCATGAGGGAGGACTTTGGCAGAGTGTCTTAGCTTTATGTCGCAATAATGATGCGGGCGCAAAAAGTGATCTTGGCATTTCACCGTGCGTAGGCGCTCTGGCTGGGCTTCCTGCTGCTGCTGATTACGCCCACGCTGGCTTGTCTCAACGCTCGGCCTAGTGCTTGGATCGCCTCCTTCACCTGCTTTTGACTTCTCCATGCATCACGGGCCGCTTCCCGAACTTTTCTTGCTGCTTGGGCCAGCGCTCGCGCAGCTTCTCGCCCGCGTTTGCTGGCCGCCCTTCTGCCTGTGCCTGCTCTCCCCTTGGCTCATTCTTCGGGTTGTAGTCCCCGCTTCAGCGGTGAGTCCAGACGCAGCCCCCCTTGGATTTATCCAACTCTCCCCGGCAAATCATCCCGCCACCTCCCAGAGCGAGGGTGTGCTTCTTGTCACCCAGGTCGATGCCGATGGTGATGTCGGCAGCGACCGTTGGCGCGGCGCTCACCGGGGACTTGGTGGCTGCATGCGTGCCTGCGGACTTTGGCGTGGCAGCACCTGGCGAGATGTGTGCGGGCGAGCCAACACCTTTCTTTTAACCGCTGGCGGCGTAGTCGCTTGGCTCTGCCTTCTCATCTAATCTTGATAACAAATTATGTATCGATGCATTGCTAAAGATTGTCAGCCAGTGGCATACTGAACTCAGTTTCCTTTCGATAAAACGGCTTCTTCACGACCTCGGCGAAGAATCTGCGGCCACGGATCTCGATTTCAATCTGCGTGCCGATCTTGGCAGCAGCCGTCGGCAGATAGGCCATGCCGATGCCAGTGCTGAGGCTGGGGGATTGGGTGCCGCTAGCGACTTCGCCGACGATCTCCCCGCCGACGGCGATGGGATAATGCGGGCGCGGTGGTGGGGCGGTGCCGATCATTTTAAAAGCGGCGAGTTTGCTCGGCAATCCAGCAGCTTTCTGTGCTGCCAGCGCGGCTTTGCCGATGAACTCGGGCTTCTCCATCGCCACGAAGAATCCGAGGCCTGCCTGGAGCGGCGTCTTGTCTGGCGCGAGGTCGTTGCCATTCAGCGGGTAGCCCATTTCCATGCGCAGCGTATCGCGTGAGCCTAGGCCGCAGACAGCTCCACCTTCCTCACGAGCCGCCGCGACGAGCTTGTCGAAAAAGGTCGGGCCGTTCTTGGC
Organism: uncultured Prosthecobacter sp.; assembly: GCA_964390165.1. GTDB lineage: Bacteria > Verrucomicrobiota > Verrucomicrobiia > Verrucomicrobiales > Verrucomicrobiaceae > Prosthecobacter. The sequence continues at coordinate 15,457 of CAYMHJ010000066.1, forward strand.
AGGCAGGAAGAACTCAAAACCCTCCTCACCCGTATAACCCGTGCCGCAGAGCCACATGAAGCCGTCTTCATCCGCAGAGACGAAGATGCTGTTGTGCGGCGGGAAAGGTGCAGCCTCGCCAAAGACCTTCTCAAACACCGCTCGGCTCTTCGGTCCCTGGATGGCGATGCCCGCCGTGCATTCGCTCAGGTTCGCCATCTGCACCTCTTCTTCAGGCACGAGCAGGCTGCGCAGATGCGCCCAGTCTTCGTCGATCTTTGAAGCATTCACCACGAGGAAGAACTCCCGCGAACTCGTGCGGTAGAGGATGAGGTCATCGATCACTCCGCCGGCTTCATTCAGCATCAGCGAATACTGACCCTGACCGAGTTCCAGCTTCGAGACATCATTCGTCAGCGCGCGATTCAGGAAAGCCAGCGTGCCCTCACCGCTGACGATGAATTGCCCCATGTGGGAGATGTCGAAGACGCCCGCTGCCTTCCGCACGGCCTGATGCTCCGGCACGATGCCCGTGTATTGCACCGGCATCTCCCAGCCCGCGAAGGGCACCATCTTGGCCCCGAGGGCGAGGTGATTTTCATACAGCGGAGTGCGGAGCAGTGGGGCGTCAGACATGGCACTCAGGTTGGAGGGCGCGGGTGGAATGTCAAAGGTGCGCCTTGGAGCAAACCGGCCCGGCTTTGGACAATCACAGCAGCGGCTCGCCAGTCAGGACCACATCCGTTTAGGCTCATACCCATGTCCCAGCCATCCATCCTCACCACCACCGTCGGTTCCTATCCCGTGCCCGACTGGCTGGCGGCGCTGCCCAGCGAGCAGGCCGTGATCGATGCCACCCGCGTCGTCTTTGACACCCAGCGCCAGGCCGGGATCGACCTGCCGACCGATGGCGAACTGTATCGCTTCGATGTGAACCACCCGGACACGAACGGCATGATCGAATACTTCGTCCACAAGCTCGGCGGCTGCGATGCCCGCGTCGGGCGGGAGGACTCCGCGAAGTTCCGCGCCAAGCAGGAGATGGGCTTCCGCGCCAAACCCGCCGCCATCGTCCGCAGCGCCATCACCGAGGGCGTGCTGAATCTCCCCGAAGACTGCACCCGTGCCGCACGTGTCTCCGGCGGCACCTTCAAGTTCACCCTCACCAGTCCCTACATGCTCGCCCGCACCCTGCTGGACGAGCATTATCATGACTTCGAAGCCCTGACCATGGCCGTGGCCGATGCCCTCGCCGCCCAGGCAGCGGACCTGCGCTGCGACTGCGTGCAGGTGGACGAAGCCAACATCCCCGGCAATCCCGCCGATGCCCCGCTCGCCGCCCGCGCTATCAACAGCGTGCTCGATGCCGTGAAGGTCAAAAAAGCCGTCCACTTCTGCTTCGGCAACTACGGTGGCCAGACCATCCAGCGCGGCGAATGGGCCGCCCTCATCACCTTCCTGAACAGCCTGCGTGCCGATCACCTCGTCCTCGAGCTCGCCCACCGCCCCGGCTCAGACCTCCAAGCCCTGCGCGACCTCGACCCCAGGATCGGCGTCGGCCTCGGCGTCGTGGACATCAAGGTAAACCACATTGAATCCGCCGACGAGATCGCCCGCCGGATCGAAAGCGCCGAAAAAGTCCTCGGCGTCGGCCGCGTGAAGTTCATCCACCCCGACTGCGGCTTCTGGATGCTCAAGCGCAGCCTCGCCGACCGGAAGATCGAAGCCCTGGCCCTCGGGCGGGATCAGTTTCTCGGGAGATAAAAGCCCCGATACGGGGCGAAGGGTGCCGTCGCTTTCCTCTGCCGTGCGTTGGGTCAGAAGTTGATCTGAGCCTGAAGACCTATGTAGTCGGCATTGATGTCTTTATAGTGGTCTGCGCTGGGTGCGGCGGTGCTGCTGGTGGTGTTTGTGCGGCTGCCGTGGGTGTACATGAGTGTCAGCTCCAGTTCAGGGTAGGGGATGTAGCGAAGGCCGATGCCGATTTCGTCCACGCTGCTGCGCGGGGCATTGGTGGCGAATTTCCGGCCTCCGTCATTGTGCTGCCAACGGACGAAGGGGATGAGCTGCTGCTGGTTGGCAAAGATGTGTCGATAGCTGGCCTGGATGTAGCCGCCGGAGAGATCGTCAGAGGTGATGGTCTTCAGATCCTCGCTGAGTGTCGGGCCCTGCCCCCAGTTCCACTCGGCCTCGATCCCGAAGGGCTGCGGATACAGGATGGCGGAGACGCCGACGCGCTGGTCCCGCACGCCTTTCCCGTCGATGGTGGGGGCGGCAGCATCGCTGAATCTCTGGGTGCTGGATAGGAATCTGCCAGTGTAAGCCTGTGCGCCGAGTTCCAGGAACTGACCGTTCGGGAACTCGAACGGGTAGGTCACACGAGCGATGTAGTGGGGCTGGCCGTTGTTGTCCGCACGGTTCAGCCCATTGCCAGAATAGGCGCCGATGGCTAGGAGACCGTAGTCGCCGGAGCCGCGCAGCCCCATTTTGACGAGGTCTTTGAAGCGGTTGCGAATCTCGAAGGGAGCCCACATGAGGTAGGCGCCGATGTCGCGCTCGCCTTCGACGGCGGAGTTGATGGCGTCGGGGCGCTCGAGAGCAAGGCGGTTTTGGGAGGACTGCATGTTTGACCAGCCGTAGGGCACTTTGGACTGGCCGAGCCGCACACGCCACTCGCGTGCTGAGTCGAGGGAGACGTCGGCGTAATAATCACGAGCCTGGAGCGCACTGGTGCCGCTCAAATTCGCGAAGTAGTCGGCCTGGACATACATGTAGAGGTGATTGGTGACATCTCCGCTGAAGACCATGCGACCGCGGCGGAGGCCGAAGGTTTGGAGATCGTTGGCGAGGGCGTCGTTCGGCACATGGAGTGTTCCGTTTTCTTCATCGAGCACGGATTCATAGCGGAACTGGGCGTAGCCGCGCAGCTTCATGCGCTCATACCATTTGTCGGCGAGCAGTTCGTCCAGCTCAGCCTTGTTCATGGTGGAGGGGGAGGTGTTGTCTGTGATTCGGGAGAGCTCCTCCACCTGCCCTTTTGTTCCCATGAGAATGCTTTCCAGCTTATCCACCTTCCCGGCAATTCCGTCAGCGGGTTTCGTGGTGGCGGCGATCTGCTCCACTTTGGTTTTGGTTCCGTTCAAAGCTGATTCGAGCTGCATGATCCGCTTTTCCTGGGCGGCCAGGCGTTGCTCGAGAGCGACTGTGTTTCCCGCTGTGGCGCTGGTGGTGGCAGGGGCAGGCGTCATCACCGGTGCTGTTGCGGGTGCCGCAGCTTCGTCGGCGCGCATTGCTGCAAGGAGCATGTCATGCTCAGCCTGGGTGATGCTGCCTTTCGTTTTCAGGATGCCGAAGAGTTGCTCCATCGCCTGACTGGCGAGCAGCGGTGAGGCGGGTGTCAGTGCCACTGTGACGGCTGTAAAAAGGCTCACAAGGCGGTATCGGATATGTGTCGGATGGATGCGTGGCATGGTTTTGGGATGGTGAATCGTGTGCCTGGGTGATAATGTAGCCTTCATAGGCTAAAGGCATTGCCGCATCCCCTTTCGGGTTATGTGACAACTCTGACATGTATCGGAAACGTCACAGGCTTGGCGAGAGGTCTAATGTTACGATAATGTCACAAAAGGAATTTGAGTGTGCGAAAGGTGAGGGAAACAACTGTAAATCAATGATTTAGCTTTGTGGCAGGCATTGTCACACGATAGCTGACTGGGGCATTGAAGTTGCTGGTTGTCACACATTTGCGTTATGTGACAAAGTCGTCACAAGCCATCTTTTGCCAGTGACATGCGCCCTCATTTATTAAACATGAGTTATCACAACCGACAAAACCTCCCCATCCTCCCATGAAAACCGCCCTTCTCTCTCTCGTCATCATGGCGACCGCCGCTAGCCTCCAGGCACAAACCACCCTCCGCATCCGTGGTTCAGATACTCTGGGTGCCAAACTCGTGCCCCAGCTCGCCGAGGCATTTAAAAAGAGTGGAGGCAAAGTCAGCTTCGACATCGCTGCGGAAGGTTCCTCCACCGCCTTCACTAATCTGGCCTCAGGTACCGCGGAGATAGGCATGTCCTCCAGGAAGGTGAAGGCCGACGAGCGTGCGCTCTGCCGCAGCAAAGGGGTCACATTGAGCGAATTCGAGATCGCCTGGGACATGATCGTCATCGTGGTGAACAAGAACAACCCTGTTTCCGACCTCAGCAAAAAGCAGGTGCTCCAGATCTTCGCTGGTGACATCACCGACTGGAGCGAAGTGGGTGGCACTCCCGGCCCCATCTCCCTATACACTCGAAACACTTCCTCCGGCACCTACAAGGACTTCATCGGCCTCGCCATGAAGGGGCGCGAATACGGCAAGAACAGTCAGAAGATGGCTGGTAACGAGCAGATCGCCTCCGAGGTCGGATCAAACGCCAATGGCATTGGCTATGTCGGCCTGGCCTATGCGAACTCGAAGGGCACGAAGATCGTCACCATCGGCGGATCCATGCCCAGCGTCGCCACGGTGAAAGAGTATCCCTATTCCCGCCCGACCTACCTTTACACCAACGGCGAGCCGACCGGCACGACCAAGGAATTCATCGACTACTGCCTCAGCGCCAATGGTGACAGTATTGTTGGCAAAGTTGGCTTTGTGCCGAAGTCCCAGGCGAAGTAAATCACGCCTAATTTGACTCTGAACTTCTTCCGGCGAAAGAGACGCCTCCTTCGCCGGATTTTTGTTTCTGTTTTCCTTCGTCACCCGCGCTCCCTGATTTGGTGGATATTCCCGCTCCAACTGAACGCCCCCCGCTCCGCAGCCTGATCCTCAGGAGGGGGAAGCGTGACTCTGTGGGTATCGCCTCGCAGGGAGTGATTCGCAGTTTCTTCGCCGCGAATGCCAGCGTCACCATCGTGGTGCTCGGACTGATCATGGTCTTCCTGCTGAAGGAGGGGGCGGGCTTCCTCGGCACCTACAAGCACGAGCTGGAGATCTACCGCCGCGCCGGGCTGGAGTTCTGTGATATCGTGGACATCCCGCTCTCCGAGCAGCAGGCATTTTCCAGCAAGCTTCGCCGTGCCGTCACCACCAGTGTCGATCCCATCATCGCCAGCGTCCGTGCCCGCCGCGATGCCGCCTTCTTGCTGAAGCGCGAGATTGAGGAGTTGACGAAGCTCGCCCGTGAGCCGCTGGAGGCTGCTTTGGAAAAGGAACCCACTGCCCTGCCTGCGGAACTGGAACCACTCCGCCAACAGGTCGCCACCGCCACTGCCAAAGCTGCTGCAGAGGCCAAAGTCTCTGACATCTTCACCGCAGACGAAGCGAAGCGCCTGCGCGCTGAGTTCGCCAAACTCACTCCCGAGGTCAGCGACCTCCCGCCCATGCTTACTGAGCTAAGCGCGGCCTTCTTGACCAAGGACAAAGAAGCCAAGCAAAAGTTCGGCTCACTCGTCGATGCCTCCGATGAACTCGAAGAAGCACCCGAGCCATTGCGTGAGGTGCTCGACGAACTGAAGGAGGAAGTCCTCGTCACCAAAGAAGCCGCCAGCGAACACTTCACCCTCGAAGAAGGCCGCCAGAAGCTGCTCAAAGCCGCCGCCAAAGCCAAGGATGCCGATGAGAAAGCCGCCCTTCTCGAAGAAGCTCAAGCCTCCGAAACCAAGGAACCCAACTACATCGAGAGCATCAAGCCTGTGATCGAGCGGCGTGATGAACTCATCAAGCAGGTCGTGGCCTACGCAGCTGCGGCCGATGAAGCCGCCGTGCATCTCCCGAAGGAAGGCGGCACTCCTGAAGCCACCAAACTGCTGAACGAAGTGCGCAAGCAGCTCCCCATCCACGCCAAAGCCATGCGTGCCAGTGTGGACTCACTGAGATCCTGGAAGCAGAATAAACCCGTCTCCATTTTCACCGTCATTGGAGCCTTCTTCTTCGGCACGAACTGGCTCACCAACTCCTCCTGGCAGGACTTCTTCGGTTTCGTGCCATTACTCGCAGGCTCGCTGGTCATCGCACTCATCGCCATCACCCTTGCCACCCCTTTGAGCGTCGCCGCCGCCATCTACACGAACCAGTTTGCTTCGGATCGCGAGAAGGAAATCATCAAGCCGGTCATCGAGTTCATCCAGGCCATCCCTTCGGTGGTGCTTGGTTTCATCGGCATTTCCTTGGTCGGAGATCTGATCAAAGAAGTGAGCGAAGTACCCTGGCTGAGCTGGCTGCCCGGCTTCCCGATTCAGGAACGTCTGAACATGTTCAACGCCGGCTGTCTGCTCGCCCTCATGGCCGTGCCCACCATGTTCAGCCTCGCCGAAGACGCTCTGAACAATGTGCCCCAGTCCTACATCGACGCCTCCGATGCGCTCGGAGCCACGAAGCTCCAGACCGTCTTCCGCGTCATCGTTCCAGCCGCCTTGTCAGGCATCGCCGCAGCCGTGTTGCTTGGCCTCGGACGTGTGATTGGTGAGACGATGGTCGTGCTTCTGGTTGCCGGGAACCGCATCGCCATTCCTGATTTCAGCAGTGGTGCAGGCGTCGTCTTCCAGCCCGCGCATACTCTCACTGGCATCATTGCCCAGGAACTTGGTGAAGTCTCACGTGGCAGCGCCCACTGGCAGGCGCTGTTCATGGTCGGCATCGTCCTCTTTGTCATCTCCCTCGCCGTGAATGGCTGCGCCCGCGCCGTCGTCCGCCGCTTTGAACTCCCGAAAGCATGAGCGAGCCCACCTCCATCAATCCCTTCGCCGGTGACAAAACCACCGCGCAACGCCGCGAAACAACGGTGCGCTGGCTGCTGCGCCTGAGCACTCTGCTCATCGTCGCGGTCACGGTTTCCATTGTCGCTCACATCTTCATCAAAGGCGCGCCCATCACCTTCCGCAGTGAGTTCCCGTTCGTGAACTTGAAGTTCCTCACGGAGTTGCCCGGCACTTTGCACGTCATCTATGACAAGCAGGGCAAGGCCACCGAGACCGATGTGAACGGAGCCGATGCCATCAAGAAGCAGCTCGGTGCCAACTTCCGCGAGGAAAAGACCATCTCCTACTCCGGGGGCGGCATCCTCGGCCCCATCGTCGGCACCGCGCTGCTTGTTATCGTCAGTGTCGTCGTCGCGCTCTTCCTTGGCGTCGCCAGTGCCATCTACCTCAGCGAGTATGCCAGCAAAGGGAAGCGCGTGGAGATGATCCGTCTCGCCATCCTGAACCTCGCTGGCGTGCCCTCCGTGGTATTCGGCCTGTTCGGCCTCGGTGCCTTCGTTTTGACTGCGCCTGTATTCACCGACACACCATTGGATCGCAGCATCTTCTCCATCCCGCTCGGCTTTACTTATCTCAGCTTTCAGGGTTGGGACACCTGCGTGCTCAGTGGTGGCTTCACCCTCGCTTTCGTCATCCTTCCCGTCATCATCACGGCTAGCGAGCAATGCCTTCAAGCTGTGCCGCAGGGTTTCCGTGAAACCTCGATGGCCCTCGGAGCCACACGCTGGCAGACCATCTGGCGTGCCGTGCTGCCCTTTGCCACACCGGGTATCCTGACCAGCAGCATCCTCGGCATCGCCCGCGCGGCTGGTGAAACCGCGCCCATCATGTTCACCGCAGCGCTCGCCTTTAAAGATAAGCTGCCATGGCAGAAAGACCTGCCGCCAATGCCTGCGGATGCCGGTATGTTCGCGCATTGGGAGCAGAGCGTCTCACGCTTCCTCGGCATCTTCACCGAGTCCGTCCAGGCGCTGCCCTACCACATCTACACACTCGCAGCGCGCATCCCGCACAACGAATACTCCGAGCGCGCGCAATACGGCAGCGTCTTTGTCTTCCTTGTCCTCGTCGCCTCCCTGGCCGCCACTTCCATCTGGATGCGCCGCCGTTTGCGCAGCAAGTACAAGTGGTAACAGTCCCTCTCTTCGTGCCTTCTCCGATGCCTTCCACCAGCCCACCTCCTGTCGTCGAAGTCCGCGACATGGACTTCGCCTATGGCAGTAAAACCGCGCTGCATGGCATCAAACTCGCCGTGGAGCGCAAGCGCGTCACCGCGCTGATCGGCCCTTCCGGCTGTGGCAAAAGCACGCTGCTGCGCTGCATCAACCGCATGAACGACCGCGTCTCCAGCGCCCGCGTTATCAAAGGTGAAATTCTCGTCAAAGGGAAAAATATCCACGATGACGATGTCGATCTAACCCAGCTCCGCAAACAGGTCGGCATGGTATTCCAGAAGAGCAATCCCTTTCCCAAGACCATTTACGAAAACGTTGCCTACGGCCTCCGTGTGCATGGCGAAAAAGACGCCGACGTGCTCGATGAAGCCGTGCAGCGCGCCTTGAAACAAGCAGCCCTCTGGGATGAACTCAAAGACCGCCTGCAAGCCCACGCGCTGGGTTTGAGCGGAGGCCAGCAACAGCGTCTCTGCATCGCCCGCGCCATCGCCACGCAGCCGGATGTCCTGCTCATGGACGAGCCATGCTCCGCGCTGGATCCCATCGCCACGCTGAAGATCGAAGAGCTCATCCATCAACTCGCCCACGACTACACTGTCATCATCGTCACCCACAACATGCAGCAGGCCGTCCGCGTCAGCGACTACACAGCCTTCCTGCATCTCGGCAAACTCATCGAGTTCAGCCCCACCGAGCAAATGTTCGACCGCCCGAAAGAAAAGCTCACGGAGTCCTATCTGCGCGGCACTTTCAGTTGATACCCATGTCTTCCGCCGCGCCAGTCACGCCCGACGCCCACTTCATCCAGGTGGAGAAGTTCAACTATGCCTATGGTGA
>CAYMHJ010000067.1:0-24144 GCA_964390165.1 uncultured Prosthecobacter sp.
GGATCACCACAACCGCCTGCGCGAGCAGCTCGCGACGAATTGCGCCGCCACGGACCAGCCCATCGCGGCCTTGCTCACCGATTTGAAAGCGCGCGGCATGTTGAAGGACACGCTCGTCGTGTGGGCGGGCGAGTTTGGCCGCACGCCGTATGCGCAGGCCGGTGACGGGCGCGATCACAATCACAAAGGCTATTCCATCTGGATGGCCGGCGGCGGCGTGAAAGGCGGCCTGCGCTACGGCGCGACGGATGAGATCGGTTACAAAGCGGTGCTCAACCCCATGCACATTCACGACTGGCATGCGACGATGCTGCACCTGCTCGGCCTAGATCACACAAAGCTCACCTACAACTACGGCGGCCGAAATTTTCGGCTGACGAATGTCAGCGGCGAGGTGGCGAAGGGTATTCTGGCCTGAACCGATGGTTCCAAGACATCTTCGACCTTGTATCCAAGACACGAATTGAGGCAAACTCAGCCAATGAAAATCGCCCACTGTCAGTTCGAGTCCTGGTGCGGAGACTTCGGCCATAATTTGAAGCGCTTTGAAGAAGGCCTCCAGCGTGCCGATGCTACTGGTGCTGCCATCGTCAGCTTTCCTGAATGTTTCCTCACAGGCTATCCCGATACGGAGGAGAGTGCGAGGTCAGGCGCTTTTGCCAATGACTCGGACTCCATGATGCGTGTGCTGGACGTTACCAGCAGACACGAGGCCCTGGCCATCGTCGGCTACAATGAAATGCGCGGAGAGGATCTCTACAATACCGTCGTCGTGGCGCATCGCGGGCATCTGCTCGGCACCTTCAGCAAATGCACGGCCTACCAAAAGTTTCACAAGCAGGGGCGCGAGTTCCCGGTGTGGGAGCATCGGGGGCTGAAGTTTGGCGTGCTCATCTGCTCGGACGGCGGCTACATCGAGCCTGCGCGCATTCTGGCATTGAAAGGGGCCAGCGTGATCTTTGCCCCGCACTTCAACTACATCAGCGATGCGGGCTTGATCTCTCACTTCATGAAAGTGCGCGCGGACCATGCTGCGCGTGCCAATGAAAACAGCGTTTACTTTGTGCGCGGCAACAACGTCGTGCTCGACCATGCCAAGAGCGGCATCACGCGAAACAAAGGCATCGGCTATGGTGACAGCTACGTCATGGAGCCCAGTGGCGAGATCCTCGTTCAGAGTCGTCGGCACATGGAGGACTTCATCACCGCTGAAGTCGAGCCAGCTCCTACCAAAAGCACGGCCTGGGGACTCACTAAATCTGCCTGGAGCTTCCGCGAGTTCCACAGCTACGTTGAAGAAGCGATGAAAGAGGGAACATCGAAGTAGATCAAAGGCGAAAAACCTTCTGTGAGTTTTCCCAGAGGATCTTCCTCTCCACGGTCTTGCTTGGCGAAAGCTTCCGGATGGCTGCGATGGTCTGAGCCCCCTGGCATCCAGGCCCCCGGCCAAAATGATCCGCACAGTCACTGCCGTAGAGAATTTTATCCTGATGGCGATCAAAGAAGGCTGTGGTGTGCTCTTCATCCCTTGTCAGCGCCAGAAGGCCTGAGCCGGCGGACATGTCGGCATACATGTTCGGGTAGTCGGCCAGATAACGATCCGTTATTCCGCCCGGGGTGATCTTCGTTTTCGGATACATAACCTTCTGCTCGTGCGCCTTGTCGATGTTTCCCCAGAAGGTCTGCGCATGGCCGATGAAGATAGTCCTGGGATACTTCGCCAGCATCGTATGAAAGCGGTCGTAACCCAGATTGTAGGTCAGATGCTGGAAGTGCAGGAGGACCGGCACCTGGTAGTCCGCCGCCAGTTCATAGAGCTTCTGGCTGTGGGCCGAGTCGCACTCCACGCCAAATTTCTGCTCGCCGATGATGCATGCGCCTAGCTTCAGCCACTTTTCAATCTCCGCTGGTGCCGTCTCCAGATCTGTCACCTCATTGGTGCCCCACAGATAGGCCTGTGGATTAGCCTTCGAGATCTTCATGCACGTCTCCGTACCTCCACAGCGAGCAGCGAGACCATTCGACTTCCCTTTGTGCGTGGATGGCCGGTCGATGGGTGTGCCAGCCGGTAACAGGATGGATCTCGTGACGCCCATCGTCGTCTGGTGAGCGATCATATGCTCGTCACTGCGGTCATGGTAATGCGTGTGCTGGTGAATATCAAAAATCGGCTCAGCAGACGCCTGGCTCTGCTGGGTAAAGGCTGTGGCAGAAACGCTGGAGAGGATGCCGCCAAGGAAAGTGCGCCGTGAATGAGTATGAGTGATCATCAAGGCAAAATACGGCTGCAGCGGGAAGCCAACCGGGTTTGGAGTGATGAATGTCTAAACGCGAGTGACCCGAAGCTCTGCCATATCTGCAAAACTCCGGGGTGGACATCCGCCGCAGGGCTGGGCAAAGATGGGCTCTGACACTCACCTGACACACCTTTCCCGAGAATTATGGACCCTGAAATGACAATGCTGGAATGCGACGACTCGATGACCAAGGCCGTCGAGTATGCCGTGCATGAATTTGCCGCCGTGCGCACCGGCAAGGCATCCCCCGCCCTGGTCGAAGGACTGGATGTTCATGTCCACAGCTACGGCTCCCACATGAAACTTAAGCAGCTTGCGATGATCACGACACCCGACGCCCGCCTCATCCGCATCGAGCCCTTCGACTCATCCACCCTGGTGGACATCGACCGGGCCATCCGCGAATCACGCCTGGGCCTCAACGGCTCCATTGAAGGCAAAGTCATCCGCCTGCCCATCCCAACACTTTCAACAGAACGCCGCGAGCAGATGGTGAAGCTCATCAAACAAATGGGTGAAGAAGCCAAAGTAAGGGTCCGCTCCGCCCGCCGTCAGGCACTGGAAGAGATCAAGAAGGGCGAGAAAGACGGGGACATCACGGAAGATGACCAGCACCGCCTCGATAAAGAAGTGCAAACGCTCACGGACAAGAAAATAGCCGAAATCGAGCAGCACATGGCGAGCAAGGAAAAGGAAGTCCTCACCGTCTGAGTTCATGTTTGCCCCTGCCGACTACCTTGATCTCAGCCACACGCAGCATGGCATCCTTTTCCCTCCGGACGAGCCAGTGTGGACGGCACTGACACGCATTGAGTCTTATTTGGGCTTCCGCTTACAACGTGAAATCCGCGCAGCAATTCCTCAAGGGGCCTTCATTTCTGAAGATGTCTTTATTGATGAAGGCACGACAATCGACCCGGGAGCTGTGATCAAAGGGCCGGCTTGGATTGGCAGGAACTGCCAAATCCGGGCGGGCTGCTACATCCGTGAAAACGTCATCGTTGGAGACGGCTGTGTCCTGGGAAATTCCTGTGAGTTCAAGAACTGCATCGTCTTCGATCAAGCCGAGGTGCCACATTTCAACTATGTGGGCGACTCCATACTTGGATTCAAAGCCCATCTCGGAGCAGGCGTCATCATCTCAAACGTCCGACTGGATCGCCGGGAAGTGAACGTCAACGACGGCAGGAGCGATCATTCAACCGGCCTTCGGAAGTTTGGCGCCATCATCGGAGATCATGTCGAGATCGGCTGCAACAGCGTCATCAATCCAGGCTCCCTTCTTGGAAGACATAGTGTCATCTACCCGCTCACCAGCTTTGGCGGAACTTTGCCGGCCCGAAGCATGGTGAAAACGAGGCAGCAGCAGGTCGTCGTGACTCGCGCGCTTTGACAAGCCCCTGATTTGCCCCTGGAAATGAGCCGTCGGGGGCTTGCGGAGACTTGCTGACGGCGATCGTCGAAGTGCTGACAGTGCAGCGGCTTGAGGTGCTTTCAGCCTACGAGTCATGAAGCATCCTCGTGCCGATTTCAGCGGCGACAAATCACCAGCAAAAAGCCCGCTCATTTCTGAGCGGGCTCTTTAACACTTCTGGCGGAACGGACGGGACTTGAACCCGCAACCTCCAACGTGACAGGCTGGCGCTCTAACCAATTGAGCTACCGCTCCAGTATCCAGAATCGTGGGCCGTGATAATAGCGGCATGCGGCACAGAGGCAACTGGAAATTACTCTTTTAGATAAATTTTTTTCAAGATGCCGGAGCGGTCTCGATTTTCACAACGATGTCATCGAAGTAAATCGGCGTCTGCGAATACGGCGTGCCCCAGACTCCGGCCTTGCCCTGGCCTTTCAGACTTTTGTCCTCGGCTTTCACGGTGGCCTCGGCAGGCTCGGCGGCATCTGCCGCCCAGGCTTTGCCGGCGATGAGCCAGCCGTCTCCTTCCCCACGTTTCACTTCGAGTTTAAGCTTCAGCCAGGCATCACTCGTCCAGGTGAAAGGGACGCTGGCGGCGACGACATCGGACTTCACGAGTTCCAGCTGCTTCTTCGCAGCATTCACGAGGAGGCGGTAGCCGCTCATGCCATGGACGCTGACGCCGAACTTCGGTACGCTGCGCGCACGTTTGCTGGCAAAGACCCTGGCCTCGATGCTCGACTCGCCCGCAGCAGAGGAGGCGACCTGGGCGCAGGCGTCAGTGAGTTCGGTTCCGGGGTCGATGACGATGGCTTTGTTGCCATCCTTAGCGGCAATCTGGATCTTGCCTTCGACGATGAAGACTTCCTTGGGCACCTCTCCCTCGGGCCATTCATCGGCGTTGATCGTGAATGTCTTCAGCTCACCGGCGTGGGCAAAGGCTAAGAGCATGAGGAGGCTGGCAATGATGGGCTTGTTCATGAAAGCAGAGTTTGGGTGGAAAAAACGTTCAAGCGGGGGCATTCCTGCGCAGCTTGGTGGAGGAATTAAGCGATTCGGCTCCGGCCGAGAGCTCTCACTTCCCAGCTTTGACAATCAGGTCGGCGATTTTTTCCGCCGAGTTGCGCACGGCGATCTTGTTCGCCGCGCGCTTCATCTCATCGGACTTTTTATTCTTGGTGAGGATGCCGCGCACGGCATCGGCGAGGGTGTCGGCATTCAGATCTTTTTCGATGAGCATTTTTGAGGCTCCCGCCCTGTCGAAGATCTCGGCATTGCGTGTCTGATGGTCTTCCGCAGCAAAAGGATAGGGAACCAGCAGGCTCGGGACGCCGAAGTAAGCCAGCTCCGACATGGAGGATGCACCACTGCGGGCGATGGCGAGATCCGCAGCCCGATACGCGAGATCCATGCGGTGGCAGAAAGCAGCGACGTGCTGGGGGAGTAGCGGATGCTTGGCATAGACATCCCGGACTTCCTCATAGTCGGTCGGACCGGCGATGTGGAGGATCTGGATGCCCATTTTTTCAAACTGCTCCAGCGTCATGCCGACGACGCGGTTCACGCCGCGAGCGCCCTGGCTGCCCCCCATGATCAGCAGAGTTTTCTTCTTGGGATCGAGCTTGAAGAAGGCATGAGGGTCCTCCTTGGAAGTCTGGCGCATGGAACTGCGGATGGGTGTGCCGACGACGCGCACGTCTCCATGCTTGGGAAAGTGGGCTTTGCAGGCATCGAGGCCGCAGAGAACGGTGTCAGCATAGCGAGCATTGAGCCGGTTGGCTTTGCCGGGAATGGCATTGCTCTCGTGGATGAGGGTGCGACATTTTTCCTTCCGGCCGGCGTAGAGCGGAGCAAAGGAGGTGAATCCCCCCATGCCGATGACGACACTGATCTGGTGATCCTGGATGATCTTTCGGCACTGTTTCATGCCTTTCCAGAGTCCGGAGAGGAAGCCGATCATCTTGAGTGACCATGGTTTCGGCATGGCCAGGAAGGGCACTTTTTCAAAGCGCAGGTCTTTGTGACCAGACGCGGCGATGGAGTCGATCTTCTTTTCACTGATGAGCAAAGTAACATGATGACCACGGGCGCTGAGGACCTCCGCGACGGCGATGCCTGGAAAAAGATGACCTCCGGTTCCACCGCAGGCGATGAGCACATGGATGGACTTGGGATTGGAATTGGACTTCACGGAAATTCAGAGCTGAGGAGTCCAGCGGCGGTTCCGACGGATCACAGGAAGCTGATCCCACGTCAGATGCACGCCCTGGCGATGAATATTGATCAGGATTCCCACGGCCACCATGGCCGCCAGCAGGCTCGATCCTCCGTACGAGACGAAGGGGAGCGGGAGTCCCTTGTTGGGCAGCAGAGCAGTGGTCACGCCCATGTTCAAGAGCGCTTCGAGGCCGAGAAGAAAAGTCAGTCCGAATCCGAGAAGCTTCCCAAAGCGGTTCGGGGCATAGGCGCTGATGCACATGCCGGCGAAAACCAGCACCACGAAGGCTAAAATCGTGCCGAGCACTCCCCAGAGCCCCAGTTCTTCACCCACCATGGGGAAAATGAAGTCGGTGTGCGCCTCGGGCAGGTAGGAGAGCTTCATGCGCCCTTCTCCGAGACCGCGCCCATCCATGCCGCCGGAGCCAAAAGCAAGCCACGACACCCATTGCTGGAGGCCGATGCCGTCCTTGAACTTTTCGAGGTCAAAGATGGCCATGACGCGCTCAAACCGATTCGGAGCCAGCTTGATCCCCACGAACAAGGCCGCCAGAGAAACTCCGCCAATGGCGGCCAAAAAGCTGAATCGCGTGCCTGCGACGAACATGATGCCCGCTCCGACTGTGGCGGCGACCACGGCATTGCCAAGGTCCACCTCTCCACCGATCAGCAGAACCACTCCGCCGAGAATAGCACCCGGCAGCAACAGTCCATGCTTTAGAGTTCGCTCAAAATCCTGCCAGGTGGCAAACCAGCCCGCCATCACCATGATGAGTGCGATCTTGGCGAGTTCGGATGGCTGCAAAGTCAGCGCCCCTAAACCGATCCAGCGCGCCGCACCGTTTACACGCTTTGCCAACACAGGCTTGTATCCGAACCACTGTGAGAGATGCCATTCATAGCAGATGATCAGTCCGAAAACTGAGATGCCGAGAACCCACCAGCGCCATTTGTACCATCGGTTGTAATCAATCAATGCCGCCACCAGGCATGCTGCAATGGACAGCCCCACCCAGAGGGCCTGTTTCCAAACCGTGACATAGGCCTCACCGCCACCTTCTTTGGTAAAAAAGCTCGTGCTTGCCAGCATCGTGATGCCCAGCCCGACGAGCAGGGCGACAGAGAGGATGAGGAAAAGAACAGAGCGTTTGGCCATGGATTGGGGAGATTGAGTTTACTTCACCGGAATCACCAGCTTCATGCCATCACGCAGCAGCTCCGGTTTGGTGATTTTGTTCGCATCCTGGAGGGCTTTTACCGTCACACCATGACGGGAGGCGATGCCATAAAGTGTTTCATTTGGCTTCACGGTGTAAGTCTTGGACTTCGCTGCAGGAGACTCGGCAGACTTCTTTTTTGCTACAGGCTTTTCGACCACGGCAGGAGGAGTGTAGCGCTTGACCGGAATCGCCTTCGGCACCTCGTCCTCTGTTTTGGCGCTGAGCTTCGGCTCGACTTTGGCGGGCGGTGCATGCTCGATCTTCCGAGACTCAGTCTTCACTGGTGCAGGAGCTGGTGGAGCCTCCTGCGCGAGTTCCTGAGTTTTCATCGCGGGGTCACCCGTGGCTTCGGAGTTGACTGCGGCCGGAGGAGTATCCTGGATATTCGGAGCCACGAATGCAGATCCAATGGTTCCAGGGGTTGGTGCCAGTTCATGAACGATGGTGGGTTGGAAGGAGAAGGTCTGCTCACCGGGAACATTCAGGGACATCGGCACTTCAGCAGCGGCGATGCTGGCATCCAGCGGTGCCACCATCGGCAGGGCACCGTCTGCCCCCGCCACGCTCAGCCCGAGGGCCTTGACCACTGGCTGCTTCGGATAACGGATGATGCTGTTGGCTTCTAGCTGGGTACCCTTGTCTAGCATGTTCATTCTGATGAGCACCTCCTCGCTGACGCCAAGCTTCTTTGCCACACTGGCGATGCTGTCTCCCGATCGCCATTCATAGGTGGAACAGTCTTCGATGGGGATCTGCGCAGCGATGTCTGCTGCATTCAGAGCGGGTGGTGGGAGAGTGCTGGCGGTTGTTACGTTGCTCGTGCTCACGAAGCTTGTCGGAGCACCTTCTTCACCGTTCAGCCAATCATAGACGATGATGCCGCCGATCACGACGACGTGAATGAGCAGCATGACAAAGAACATGCGGCCCATGCCTGAATTTGGCTCATGCCGGTTCCATTCCTGCTCCTCATTGACCATGGCCACATTATGCTTGTGCTTCGGAGTTGCGGTGACTTTGAGGATCAGTCTGTCGTTTTTCTTTTTCATGGTGTCGTCGGGTTCGGTGTTTGTGAAATTAGCTTTGGGCGTTCGCAGCCTCACGGAATGCCTCTCCGCGCTGGCCGTAGCCGGTGTACATGTCGAAGGATGAGGTGCCTGGACTCAGGATGATGCTGTCTCCGGGTTGAGATAGCTCGGTGGACATCTTCACCGCATCAGCCATGTCCGCCGCCATACGACAGGGAAGCAGATCGGAGAAGGTGTCGTGCAGCGACTGCCTGATCTCGCCGATAAGCACCATGGCGCGCACTTGACCGTTCAGGGAGGCACGCAGTGGTGTGTAGTCGAGTCCCTTTTGTTTGCCACCGGCGATCAAAACGATGGGGCGGTCCATCGCGCCGATGCATGCTTCCAGTGCATGGAGGTTCGTGGCCTTTGAGTCATTGATGTACTCACGGTCATTCAGCACTCGCACGAGTTCACAGCGATGAGCTGGCGGCACATAGCCGGCAGCAGCCGCCAGCGCATCGGCATACGGCACACCATGAACATGGCAGGCCATCATCGCGGCGAGGATGTTCTCCATGTTGTGCCGACCGCGAAGACGGATGGCGGAGGCATCACCGATGCGTTGCCCATCCATGAAGAACTCGCCCTTGGTATAAACAGCATTCGCTTCCGCGCCATAGGCGGAGAAAGTCAGACGTTTCGCCATTCCAGACAAGACACTCTCCCCCGCCCTGACGATGGCGACATCTTCAGCGGTCACGTTTTCGAAGATGCGCGCCTTGGCGGCGAAGTACTCGGGTATCCCCGGATAGCGGTCGAGATGATCGGGAGCAAAGTTCAGCCAGAGACTGGCCTTAGCCCGGAAGTTCTGAATGGTTTCGAGCTGGAAGCTGCTGATCTCCAAAGCCAGCACGTCGTAGTGCTCTCCCGATGCCACGACTTCGCTCAAGGAGATGCCGTGATTGCCACATGGGATCGAACGTTTGCCGCAGGCTTCAAAGATGTGCGCGATGAGTTCTGTGCAGGTGCTTTTGCCATTCGTGCCGGTGATGCCGACCATGGGCATGTCCGTCAAATTGAAAGCAAACTCCATCTCACCCTCCAGCGGCACGCCTGAATCCGTGAACTTCTTTGGCAATGGCCACCCGGCATCAAGTCCAGGGCTGATGATCACACGCTGGAAATCACCGGGCTTAACGACGAACTCACTTGCCGTCTGCCCTGAAATAGTGCGGAAGTTCTCGGCATGGAGCTTGTCGAGTGCAGGCTTGAGCTTCACGGCGTCGCCTTCGTCGATCACCGTCACATCCGCGCCATGCAGGCGAGCCAGACGCGCAGCACCGAGCCCGCTGCGTCCAGCACCGAGAATGGCGAAGTGTTGTCCTGAGAAGCGCGGCATAATTAGCGGAGTTTCAGAGTCGCGAGCCCGAGCAGTGCGAAGAAGAGGGAGAGAATCCAGAAGCGGACAATGACTTGATTTTCATGCCAGCCACCGAGTTCGAAGTGGTGGTGAATGGGAGCCATGCGGAAGACACGCTTGCCGCGTTTTTTGAAGCTGATGACCTGGATGATCACACTCATCGCCTCCATGACAAAGACACCACCGACGAGCGCGAGCACGATCTCCTGACGGCAGGCAATGGCGACACTGGCGATGCAGCCGCCGAGTGCGAGCGAGCCTGTGTCACCCATGAACATCTTGGCCGGATGAGCATTGAACCAAAGGAAGCCGAGACAGGCACCCGCCAGCGCCATGGCGACAATGGGAATCTCATTCGCCAGTGAGTGATGAGGAACGCCGAGGTAGCTGGAATAAAGTGCGCTACCGGAGACATAACCAAAGACCGTGTAGGTGATGGCTGTCGTGAGCGAGCAGCCCGTGGCGAGACCGTCGAGACCATCCGTCAGATTCACCGCGTTCGAAGCTCCCACGATGATCAGCGTGAAAAAGGCGACTGCCACAAGGCTCATGTCAGCGATGACCGCCCCTTTATAAAAAGGCAGGAACAGTGCTCGAAGTGTGGAGTCCCCACCCCACTGAATAAAGGCTGATCCACCCGTCTTGCTAGCAGCATCAAGCGTTGCATCCGTTGGCACAAGGTAGCAGAACGCCAGAGCCGTAATGACCGCCACTCCAGTCTGCCAGACAAGCTTCACCCTGGCGCTGGCCCCTTTTGAGTTCTTCTTGCTGACCTTCAGATAGTCATCGTAGAACCCTAGAGCGCCCAGTCCAAAAGTGCAGAACAATATGATCCAGACCAGAATATTGTCCCACTTTGCCCATAGAAGGGTGGAGATGAGGATGGTGCTCAGAATCAGCACACCTCCCATGGTGGGAGTGCCAACCTTTTTGCCCTGAAGCTCAAAAAGTTTGCCCACCTCCTCAGCGGTACGGATGGGTTGCCCAAGCTTCAGCGAGATCAGTTTACGAATGACCCAGTCTCCATAAAAAAGGGAAAGCGCGAAAGCCGTGATAGCTGCTCCACCAGCGCGGAAGGTGTGGTATTTGAAGATGTTCAGCAGCTTGTAGATGAACGAATCGTCGCTGATCCAATCAGCGGCTTCGAGCCAGTTTCTGAGTTCGTAGAGCCAGTAAATCATGTGTTCTGAAAATGGGAGAGGACCTTCTCCATGCCTGTGGAACGGCTGCCCTTGAGCAGCACGGCATCTCCGGGTTGGAGGATTGATTTCAAGTGGGCGGCACAGGCCTCATGCGTGCCGAAATTCCGGGTCTCTGAGAGCCCGGCAGTCTTGGCGGCATCACTGATCAGCGCCGCTTCATCACCCAATGTAAAGACGGCATCGAGAGCCACGGCAGCGGCATGCCTGCCGACATCGCGATGCCCTTCGACTGCGTGAACACCCAGTTCGCCCATGCGTCCGAGTACGGCGATCTTGCGGCCCGAGTTCTGCAAAGCAGCAAGCGCTGTGAGCCCGGCCTTCATGGAGTCGGGATTGGCGTTGTAAGAGTCGTCGATGAAGTGGATGCCGTTCAATGACTTCGTCTCCATGCGTCCGCCGGTGAGCTTGGCATTGCGCAGCGCTTCAGCGATGTCTGCCGGGGCGATGCCCTGCGCCCAACCCATACAGGCGGCGAGTGCTGCATTGCCCACCATATGATCGCCGATGATCGGCAGGAAGGCCTCCACGATCTCGCCGGCGAAGTCGAGTTTGAAGGCGGTGCCTTCTGCATTCGATCTCAGATCAAAAGCACGCACATCACCAGCATTCGTGCCAGCACGGAAAACGGTGGCCTGACAATGCCGGGCGATGAGGTCTGTGAAAGGATCGTTCGCGTTCAACACGACAACACCCTCGCCATGTACATTTGCCGGGAGCGTTCCTTTTTCCCAAGCGATGGCGTCCTGGGAACCGAGATACTCAATGTGCGCCATGCCGACATTGGTGACGATGGCTGCGTCAGGCAGAGCGATATCGACGAGCACTTTGATCTCACCGGCATGATTCATGCCCATCTCCACGACTCCGCATTCATCGCCATCCTCGAAGCTGAGCAACGTGAGAGGAACGCCGATGTGGTTGTTCAGATTTCCGAAGGTGGCGCGTGTCTGGAACTTTGCAGCCATGATGATGGCTGTGAGATCCTTGGTGGAGGTTTTGCCATTGCTACCCGTCAGACCGATGATCAAAGGCTGGTGCCAGGCACGATAGCCGCGCGCCATGTTTTGCAGGCCAAGCAGCGTGTCACTGACTTCGAGCATGGTGCAGGTATCAGATGCGACTCCCCTGCCCTGCTCCACCATGACTGCTGCAGCTCCTGCGGCGATGACCTGCGGCAGGAAGTCGTGAGCATCAAATTTATCACCCTTGAGTGCCACGAAGACATCTCCGGGCTGAACCTTGCGTGAATCAGTGATCACGCGGGTCACAGACACGTCTCCATGCGCAGAGAGCAAAGCGTCCGCGAAGGTGGCGAGAGTCTGGAGATGAATCCTCTTCATCGGCGTGGTGGCGGCCTCCTCCCATCGGTTGGGCGTGGTGGTGGTCCGAAGCGATCATCGTCACCACGCGGGCGGCGCATGGGATCACGTGGCATCATGTCTCCCCCCTCGCGGGCGAGACGTTCGGCTTCTTTTTCAGCTTCACGTTCGGCACGTTCGGCATCGCGATCACCACTAATGCGGATGAGGAGCTGGCGAACGACACGACGGTCATCAAAGTCATGCTTCACTCCATGCACCTCCTGGTGCGCTTCATGCCCCTTGCCAGCGACCAGGATGATGTCGCCATCGCGTGCGTTTTCGAGCGCGGTCTTGATGGCTTCCCGTCGGTCCACGATGCTGGCGTGACTTTTCGGACGGGCGAAACCTTTCATGGCATCTGCGATGATGGACTCGGGAACTTCACTGCGCGGATTGTCACTGGTGACTATGCAGATGTCACTGCCTGACTCAGCCGCAGCAGCCATCTTCGGACGCTTCGAGCGATCACGATCCCCACCGCAGCCGAACACCGTGATGATTCGGCGCGGGCGCAGTGAACGGAGGGTTTTGAGCACATTCACAAGCGCGTCCGGCGTGTGAGCATAATCAACGAAGACCTGGAAACGGCTGGTGTCACCCGTCACGCGTTCGAGACGACCCGGCACCTGTGGGGAATTTTTGAGATGCGAAATGGTTTCACGCAAATTTAGACCGACCGCGTGAGCTGCAGCGAGAGCGCCTAAGGCGTTGTAAATGTTAAAGTCACCGATGAGTGGCAGGCGCACGAGGAAGGAGCGGCCCTTCACCTCCAGTTCAAAGGTGGAGCCGGTCATGTCATAACGAGGATTCACGGCGCGGTAGTCAGCACCGACACCAAAGCCGAATTTTGTGATACGCCCGGTGCTTTCATAACGGGTGATGAGCTTTCGGCCCCACGCGTCGTCGAGGTTGATGACCATCTGCCCCTTGGGCTGTGAGGCGATGGTTTCAAACAGGCGCACCTTGGCGGCGTAATATGCCTCCATCGTACCATGATAGTCGAGATGGTCCTGTGTGAGATTGGTGAAGACACCTGCTGCGAAGGGCAGGCCATGAGTGCGCTGTTGATCGAGTGCGTGAGAGCTGACTTCCATGGCACATGCCTTGCAGCCGTTGTCACGCATCTGCGCCAGCAGTCCCTGAATCTCCAAAGATTCCGGCGTAGTATGCGTTGCGGGCACGAGCTTGCCGCCAATGTCATAAATCACGGTTCCGAGCAGTCCGCAGAGCTTCTGTCCCTGATTGAGCAGATGATGCATCAGGTAGGCGGTGGTGGTCTTTCCATTCGTGCCGGTGACACCGACAATGGCGATCTTTGCAGCCGGGAAATTTTGCAAAGCCGCTGCGCCCTGGGCGAGAGCGACGCGTGTCTGCTTCACATGCACCCAGGGGATCTTGCAGTCATTCGGCGGAGCCTGCTCCGCGATGATGGCGGAGGCTCCCGAGGCGATGGCCTTGGTGATGAAATCATGACCGTCTGAATTGCTGCCTCTCAGTGCGACGAAAGCTGTGCCTGGCGCGACCTTGCGCGAATCATAAGCGAGCAGGCCGATGTTTGTGTCCAGGCTTCCGCTGGTCACAGGTTTGTCAAAATGGGTGATGAGTTCGCGCAGGGTCATTCTTGAGTTCCTCTTTCTTGGGCAAGCGGGCGCTGAGGACGCACCGAAAGCTGTTTTAATACCTCTGAGGCAATCTGGCCAAAGATCGGCGCGGCCACTTTGCCACCGCCGATGGCGGTCTTGTCCTCGCATTTGGGGTAGTCGAGCACGACGACGCAGACGATCTTCGGATCCTTCGCAGGTGCGAAGCCTGCAAACGAAGTGATCCACTGCCCTTCTGGATAGCCGCCCTTGTGCCGTTTTCCACGTTCATCCCGCCAGATGTGCTCGGAATCATAGCGCCGGGAGGTGCCCGTCTTGCCTCCAGCATTGAGGCCATCGAACTTTGCACGCGATCCTGTGCCTTCTTCAACGACGAGTTCGAGCAGTTCACGCATGGTTTTGGCTGTCTGGCCTTTGCAAACCTGATGCACGACTTCCGGGGCGATGATTTCTTCTTTACGCCCGCCATCGCTGACGATGCGGTCCACAAGTCGCGGCTTCATGAGAATGCCGCCATTGGCGATGGCACCGTAGGCCATCGCCATCTGAATCGGGGTGACATTCACCTCATAACCAATGGGAAAACGTGAGTGAGTGGCATTCGACCATTCCTTCTCATTGATGTAGCCGGCATCCTCGCCGTTGAGATCGATCCTCGTGACTTTGCCAAAGCCAAAGCGGCGGACATAGTCGAGGAAGTTTTCCTGTCCGAGACGCTTGTACACCTTGAAGGTGCCGATGTTGCTGGAGAACTTGAAAACATCGGCAACGGGCACTGTGCCCTGGGACTTCAAATCGTGCAGCGGCACTTTAAAGACTGGATCGATGTAGTCACCGAGTTCGCAGTCGATGTGAGTCCCTGTGGAGATTTTGCCGGAGTCGAGAGCACCGGTGAAGGCGACAACTTTGAAAGTGGAGCCCGGTTCGTATGGTTCGTAGATGGCGAGGTTTTTCCAGTTCGTGGAGGCCGGGGTATTGCGGTCGTGATCCGGGCGGAAGCTCATAGCCAGCACGGAGCCGGTGCCGACTTCGGTGACGACTGCCATGATCTTGTTTGGCTTCCACTGCAGGTTCGCCTGTTCAATGATGCGGTCCACGGCATCCTGAATTTGCATGTCGATGGTGAGATGAATATCACGTCCGTGCACGGGATCTCTGACCTCACCACGATAGAGAGGCAGTTCACGGCCATATTTGTCGTGTTCAACTTCAATGCTGCCCGATGTGCCGCGCAGGATGGCCTCCTGGGTTTTTTCGATGCCACGCACACCGCCTTTGCCATCTTCAACTCCACCGACGATGAGCGCGAGGCGGTTCTCCGTTGGGTAATGTCGGCGGATCGTGGACTTCACATATACCCCTTTGATGTAGTTCTCCGTGAGAAGCTTTTTCCACTCCTTGGCCTGGTCTTCGTTCATCTTCTCAGCCAAAACTTCGATCTGTTCTTTGGAGCGCAATTTGAGAAGCGCATCATCCACACTGAGGCCGAGCTTCGGAGCGATGACCGTGGCAATGTGCTCCTGATAGGCGGCAATGATTTGGGCGTCGCTCATCTCACGAGTGAGGTCACGCACGCCGACCTTGCGTACTTTGGAAAGCGCGAGCTTTACGGTGGGCGGTTCGTTCAAATGCACGCGGTTGGTGCTGAGGTCGAAAATCTCCTCATCATAGGCAAGATAACGGCCGCTGTTGTCCTTGATGGAGCCGCGCTGGGCAGGCAGCGGACGGATCTCACGGAACTTTGCGGAGGCCAGTTCGGCCAGTGCCGGACCACGCTTCAAATGCAGATCGTAGAGACGCCATACCACGACGGAGAAGCCGAGCGTGAGCATGCAGGTCGTCAGTAACATGCGCCTGACAAGCGGGCGGTCACGGCGGATCTGGCGCTGGGTGGGAGTGGGCATCATGGCGGGGACGTCACTTCATGTTGGGCCACGGCTTTGGCGGCGGGGATTGGCTTGAGCTGGATGAGCACTCTGGCCTCGGAGCTGGCATTGATCTTTTGCAGCCAGGTGCCTTTTGCCTGGAGCACGGGCTGCACGCGGGGACCGTCGAGCATCTGGTCGATCTTTCGTTCGAGATTGGTGATCTCGATATTCAGGAGCTTCATCTCCTGCTCGACCTGGCGCTGCTGTTCTGCGAGGGCGGCGACGCGGTTTTTGTTCACCACCACACTGAGTGCGGCCAGCAATACACCACCACAAACGATCAGTACTGCCGTGAGCACAGGCAGTCCGATCTTGTTGCGGTAGTGGTTTCGTTTCATCACGGGAGTCGCTCGGCGGCGCGCAGTCGCGCGCTTCGGGCGCGGGGGTTCACCAGCAGTTCCTGTTCGCTGGCTTCGACGGGTTTCTTCGTCAGCAGACGGAGGCAGTAAGCTGGATTCGGTTTCGGAGCTGGCCATTCAGGTCGGTCGAGGAAAGGTGCTGCGTAGTTGTGGAAGGCCTGCTTCACGATGCGGTCTTCGATGCTGTGAAAGCTGATGACGACGAGTCGTCCGCCGGGCTTCAGCCACTTCGGTGCGGAGGCCAGGAACTCGCGGAGAGCTGGCAGCTCGGAGTTCACCTCACAGCGCAGGGCTTGGAAAGTGAGGGTGGCAGGATGCTTTTTGCCAGTCTTCGGGCAGACGCGGGCGATCATTTCCGCGAGTTGCAAAGTGGTCGTGAATGGTGCCTTCACCCGGTCCTGGCAGATGGCGCGGGCGATGCGGCGTGCATTCTGCTCTTCCGCGTTTTCACGCAGGATGCGTTCGATCTCCTCCTGAGCCCAGGTATTGACGATGTCGCTCGCCTTCAGCGGCGCGTTCGTATCCATGCGCATGTCCAGTGGACCATCTTTGGCAAAGGAGAAACCGCGCTCGGCAGCATCGAGATGACGACTGCTGACCCCGATGTCGATGAGCATCCCATCCAACCCGCCGACTCCGGCCTCGGTGAGCACGGCGGGGAAATCGCGAAAATTGCCCTTCAAGGCACAAAATCGTTCAGCATAGCCTTTGAGCCGATCATTGGCATAACGAAAAGCCTCGTCATCCTGATCCATCGCCACGATGCGTGCGCCATGCTGGAGCAGCGCCTCAGTGTGGCCGCCGCCCCCCAGCGTCCCATCGAAGATAAGCTTACCAGGGGCTGGCTGCAAATACTCTAAAACCTCCTGCATCAGGACTGGCAGATGATAAAAGGGTAGAGCGCGCTGGGGTGGGACTTCGTCGGGCATTTCAGGTTCATTTCCTCCTTGCTGGGAATCTCGTGGCGTCAGAGAACCACGTCCCCAGGGCATGAGATCATCCATCGCATCAGCGGCTCCAAACCAAGGCCAGATGCCGACTTGGAGCCATTCGTTGATCTGTCTCCAGCCGTTCCTCAAGGGCACGCCGCATCCAGTCTGCACTCGATAATGAGTGTCAAATGGAGCGCAGGCGGGAGACATGGCTTGTAGGATGGTGAGAGATGCGCTAAATGTCGGGAAGCATTAGAAGTTCCAAAATATAAATATTTTAGAGCCCCGTAATACATAATCGCGCCAGCCATATCAATCATAGAGTTGGGGATTTTTAAAGGCTGTAACTCACGCTGAACGTGTTCATTATAACACCTTGAGCAGTGAATCACAGGGCACCTGATCGACGTCATGTGCACCTTTTCTCGACTCAGTAATTGAAGAGTTCAGTGACCTTCCATTCACGTTTTTCTTCGTTACCTTGGAGGGATACTGCCTTGTTGAAGGCAGCAGTCACACGGCGCTGCATGTGCTTGGTGAGGCGTCGTCCTTTGCGTGCGCGCTGGACGGCTTTATGTGTCAACGGCTCCTCACAGACAGCGACAATGTCATGATTGCCCAGGCTGTGCTCGGCGAGAATGGTATCCAGCGGCTGGGGACCAAGGTTGCGTTCAGGTTCTTCTTGGGGGGTGTCGTTCATTCAATATCCTGGAGGAGTTCTTCGAGTCGGCGGGCGACTTCTGCGTCTGTGGCAGACTTCATAGCTTCCTGCAAGCTGCCTTGGGCCAGAGGGCCGAGTTCGCGCAGTTCGTTGGTGGCCGACTCGCGGGTCTTCCATTGCTCATGACCGAGATCCTGAATGAGCCGGCCTATGCGGCGCATCAAAGAATTGTCGGTGACAGGGATCGGATTCACGACTCGCTGGATATGTCGTGAAGGGATCTCCCAGATGAATCCACGGCCCTCCACCTGAATCCGTTCATCTTCGAGTACGCCGCGCACTATTCCTCCGCCCCAGAGATCGGCTTCAATGGCACGCACAAGGCTGCCTTCATCTTCATTGGCGTCCCTCAGCTCTCGAATGCTGGCTGGTGTGAGCGACAGAGGCCCGGCCTCTGTCGTCAAGGTAAGTGTCGCACCTATGATGCGTGCGACGAGCCTCTGCCCGCCTGTCAGATCGATAAAACTCGTCGAGGGCTCGGCATCTTCATCAGACGTCGTCATGCCCTGCGGAGTGATGCAGCGCCGCATGTCTGCCAGATCGATTTCTTGCACTCCCAGGCTCAGCGTCTTGATCCGGGATTTACCCGCCTGTGGCAAAAGGCGAATGCGTGTGCCATCACGCAGAGACAGCAAACCGCCGAATGATTCGTCATCAGCCTTTTGCAAAGCGATCAGATCGCTCCAGGGCACACGAATTTCTCCCCACGGAGAGCTTCCTTTAAATTCACCTTCAGGCTGAATGATGATCCTTTCGCCGTTCAGAAGCTCGATCAATGGGTGCATCAGTGGCGGCCGAGGCACGGTGGGCTTCGCAAGCACGAGCCGGTCCAGCCTCGCCACAGGCAGCTCCGCACCGCTCAGAAGGGTGAAGCGGATCGACTCAGCTGATAGAGTTCCCTGCAGACGCTGTCCATCAAGCAGCCAGAGCCAGGAGCGGGCATCATCCGTAAAAACCGGCCCAGCGATGGCGGCAATTTTCTCCAGCGCTGGAGTGAACACACCTCCCTCGCGCTGCAGGGTCAGCCCAGTCATTGCTGCGGTTCCCTTCAAAAGTGAATCACTGCCAAGCGCGAGCTGATCAGACGCCCCGGGAGTGATGCCCCAGAACTCATCTGGGAAGAACTCCACATCGCCAAAACCATGACCCGCCAAGCCGAGGTTTGTTGCTGACTTGAGCACACTTTTAGGCAGCCCTCTGGCCATACGATCCAGGGCAAAGGGGGCGCATACTTTGCTGATCTGATCCGGGGTTGCTTTGGCGTCGAGCTGGATCTGGGCGATGCCATGAATCAGCGTCTGCGACTGCCCGGCAGGGATGGTGAGAGAGTAGAAGATAGAGATTTGATACTTGTTCTGCACACGCAGACGCAGTGGCACACTCGACTTTGGAGTACAAATGCTCAGAAACAGAGCTGGCGCGCTAAGCTCGGAATCACCAGGCAATGCCAGAATGCCCGATTCCTGCGGCTCAAGCTGACCCGCGATCACACGCCCGAGATTGCTCGTGAGCTCATGTGCGGAGTTGTTCAGCCCATGGCGTATCTCGACCGTGAGCGTGACATCACGGCTGGTTGTGTTGAAAAATTCCTCAACATACCGCACCGCCCCCTCACGCTGCATGAATGTGATGTGTCGGCTGATGGCGATGCCATTGTACGGCTGCTGCGCTGACATGGAGATCTCTTTCCCTCCAGCAGTCGTCAGAGGCTGCTGAGAGTAAAACTGCTGATTTCCCAACTGGAGCGCCATGCAGTTCCCGATCATGGATGCGCCGCCGCCATTTCGCTGAAGCGTGCCATTCTGCTCGATGTACCACTCATGCCCCTTTGCATCCGTGAGAACGCCAGGCTGGTAAGGCACCTGCTGCGCGTCAGCAGATGAAAGAATCCCCAGAATGGAAAACAGAATGTGAAAGGTTCGGCTCATGATTTAGGAGCTGGTTCTTTGGTGGCAGGCTTGGTGCCTTGGACCAGAGGCCAGGGCAGACGCAGCACCTCTGCACCACGTCTCCAGAGCAGCGCGGCATCGGGCGGATGCCCCAGGTGTCTGGCCCCTTGTCTCGTCGTGATTTCAAAAACTGCTCCCAAGCCAGAAGCATCGGCCTCGGGCAGACGGCGCAACTCTATGATATCAGCGGCCTTCATGGTCAGCTCACCCACCTTTGTCTGCCAGAGAAGACTTGGCTGCCCCAACTCTCCAGCGATCATGGTCCCACCCTGAATTTGCACAAAGACACCTGCCTTGCTCGGAGGCTCCGGCGTCATCCCTGCCAGCAAAGTCATGAGGTCCGCAAGACTGACCGCCCATGCCGCGCACTCCTTCAACGGCAGCGCCTCATCCGCAAACTCCAGCCACCCACGCATACGACTGCCATCAGTAAGCTGCACCTCATGCTCCAAGGCTGGCGCTTCCAGGGCGCGAATGCTGTGAATGCCAGACCATGCCAGCAGCATCTCCCCACCCAGCCAACGGCAGCGCAACGGATGCTCGGGCAGCTTCATCACCGGCAGCACCTGCCCATGTAGCCTGTCCGCCATCCACGCCACCGGCTTTCCAGCCAGCCTTCTGTGATAATCTGCACGCCGCAGCACGATCTGCCCCGGATGATCCGCCTTCAGAGTGATGGAACCAAGAGCTTCACTCTCAAACCGCGCCGCCTTCCAGGATAGCAGCCCACGCAGCACCGATCCATCCCGGAGAAAAACCCGCACCGCCCGAGTCCCCTGCACAGATTGAATCGCCGCGATGTCTTCCACTGACATATCACGCCCGCCGAGACTCACCGCTTCAGCATTGAACTTGCCCTCGATCACGACTCCGCCATTTAGCAGGAGATGATCCACATCCGCCACTCTCTCCACCTTGATGGTGGCACAAAACTGTTCGAGAAAAGGCAGTGGCACAGCCTCTGCCAGACACGTCTGGCAGCCCCAGCCAAAGGTCAGGCTGAGAATGAAAGTCTGGATCTTCCCTGTGATATGCATCCTCAAAACCATGCCGGAATGCGGCAATCCTGGCAAGGCGACATCTATCTTCTGTTAAGTTTTCGTTTAGCTCCGCATGGCCGAAGCAGGGGGCACCAGCCACAGGCATCCTTTTTTGTTAAGACCAGGTAAAGTCAGTGGGCAGACAGATCAGAGGCGCTCACACTGTCACAGCACTCACCCCTCCCGCACCACCGTGAAGACCCACCCACTCACCCACCTTAGCATTCTGAGTCTTCTGTCGCTCGCCTCTGAGTCCACCGCTCAGACCGGCGTGCTCGATCTCACCACGCTGGCAAACTACGCCGCCCAGACCGTGCCCGGCTACATCATCAAAAACAACTCTCCCGGCGGTGCCAATGCCAATCCCATCACCAATGCCGGAGCGACACTCGGGCGAGTCTTGTTTTATGACAAACGCCTCTCCCGCAATGACACCATCTCCTGCTCATCCTGCCATCGCCAGACATCTGGGTTCAGTGACCCAAACACCGCCAGCACCGGGGTCGCAGGCACCACCGGGCGGCACTCCATGCGCCTGATCAACAGCCGCTTCGCCACTGAAGTCCGCTTCTTCTGGGATGAGCGGGCGACTTCGCTGGAAAACCAAACCACCCGCCCCATTCAGGATCATGTGGAGATGGGCTTCAGCGGCACTCTGGGTGATCCCGCCTTCACTGACCTCGTCACGAAACTCTCCGCCATCGAAGAATACCGCGTGCTCTTCGCTGCCGTCTTTCGTGATGCCACCATCTCGGAAACCCGCATTCAGCGCGCACTCGCCCAGTTCATTCGCAGCATCCAGTCTTTTGACTCCAAATATGACGCAGGCCGCGCCGTCGCGAATGACAACCAGCCCTTCCCGAATTTCACCGCCGCTGAAAACGCGGGCAAACAGCTCTTTCTCAATCCACCGCCCCCTCCCGGTGGTGGTCCCGCAGGAGCTGGCTGCGCCGGCTGCCACCGTCCGCCTGAGTTCGACATCGACCCGGCCAGCCGCAACAATGGAGTCATCACGGGATTCAGCGGCACCGATCTGACAAACACCCGCTCCCCAAGCCTGCGTGATCTCGTGGGTCCGGATGGATCTTCCAATGGTGCCTTCATGCACGATGCAAGCAAGACGACGCTCGCCGCTGTGATCGCTCATTACAACACGATCCCAAGCGACAACACCAACCTCGACAACCGCCTTCGTCGTCCAGGTGGCAACGTGCAAAACCTCAATCTCACCGCCCAGCAGCGCAGCGATCTGGAGGCCTTCCTCCGCACCCTCACTGGCAGCGCCGTTTACACCGACCCGAAGTGGTCCAGTCCCTTCAATGCCGAAGGCCAGCTCACTCTCATCGTCCTGCCCACCACCGCCACCGATCTGCAAAACAACGGCACCGGCACCGCCACCTTCACCTCCAAAGGCGTGCCCGGCCTGCCCTACACCGTCGAATTCTCCACAAATCTCAGCAAGTGGGACCCCGTGATCACCATCAATGCCGATGCCAGCGGAACACTCCAGCATACCGTCTCCATCACCGGCACCACACCGACGTTCTACCGCTTCATCTACACTCCTCCGAGCGCTTGATCACGAGTGCCGAGCTATTTCAGCGCCTCTTTTAAAATGCGGCCTTCCACGCCAGGGATCGTCACTCCCAGCAGTTCAGCCATCGTTGGTGCCACGTCACGGTTGTCGATCTTCTCGATGTTTCCGCCGCTCTTCACACCGGCTCCGCTGATGACAAAGCAGCCATACATGTCAGGGTGCGTTTGCAGATAACCGTGCCCACCCTTTTGTTCGGGCAAATCAGTGATGACCGCATGATCGGCCTGCGAGTCCGTGAAGCTGTAGCCATCCTTTGCGGATAAAAACAGATCCGGCTCGCGCTCATCCTGCTCTGAAAGCAGATGCCCCACCACACGCTCGAAGTCCTTCCGCTCCACGATGCTTTCCACGCCCTCGATGGCTGCCAGCTTCGGCGTGATCTGCGCCAGGATGCTGTCACGGTTCGCCTGATCCAGCACATACACAAAGCAGGCCCCGCCCTCGGCCATCGCAAAGACCTTCGAGGACTTGTCCAGCGTCTTGCCGAGCGCCGACTTCGTCAGCCCGTCCTGCTTCAGCAGCACGTTTGGATTGATCAGCTTCTTGAAGGTGATGAAGCCATGGTCTGTGGTGATGACAAAGGTCGTCTTGTCGCGAATGCCCGCTTCTTCTGTGGCGCGGATGAGATCAGCCACGCGATTGTCCGAGTCATTCGCCGCCCAGTAGGCCTCCGGCACCTGCCGCCCATGCGCGTGCTCGAAGCTGTCCAGGCTCACGAGATGCAGCGCCAGAAAGTTCGGCTTCTTCGTCTTGATGATGTGCTGCGCGAGCTGCGAGTACATGTAGTCACGTTGCGCCTTGCCCGCATTGCCCAGCTTGCACCACTCCATCTGCTTCTCCACCGGGATGCCCAGCGCCTTTGCCTCCGCGATGAGTTGTGGCGTGCCGTATTTCTCAAACAGTTCCTGCTCGAACACATCCGGCACCGTCCAGTCCAGCGTCTTCGCGCCGCGAGTCGCGGGCCAGATCACCCCCGCCGTGTTCATGCCTGCCTGCTTCACCACATCATAGATCGTCGGCGTCTTCACGATCTCGTCCTTGTTAAAGATCGGGTCAGGGATCAGTGGGATCTTCTTCCACTCCGCACGGCCCCAGTAATCATTCGAGAGCACCCCGTGCTTCCCCGGATTCACGCCCGTCACCAGCGTCGTGTGGTTCGTCCAAGTCACCGTCGGGAAACTGCACTCCATCCGCTTCGCCCGCACCCCCTCAGCGGCCAGCTTTTTCACCGTCGGCATGTGGCAGCGCGGATCTTCGAAGTAGTGATGCGCCCAGCCATCAATGCTCACCAAAATGACATGCTCCGCCGGCGCGGCATTGGCACAGACATCTGCAAACAGGGCAATGGAAAGGAGTGGAACAAGGCGCGGTTTCATGAGGTGCAAAGAACGCCTCTCCAGCAAGAATTTCATCACCCCAACAGCGTCTATCTCCCAGCACGCCGTGTAGGTCACACTTCACAAGCCATGATAGGGTGATCAATGCGAGCCTGCTGGCCGCCGTGAAAAGGTGTCACAAAGCATCTCCTCTTCTTAAATACCGCCTTTCTTTACGGCAGTGATGTGATTGCTGTCGGAGCGAGAAATTAATTCTGCAGCGTGTCGTTTGCAGGAAGCGTGTGATGAGTACCAAACACGCTCTGCCAGCATCGAGATGATGGCGAGGTGTTTACTCAACTTCGATG
The DNA here is from genome assembly GCA_964390165.1 of uncultured Prosthecobacter sp. GTDB lineage: Bacteria > Verrucomicrobiota > Verrucomicrobiia > Verrucomicrobiales > Verrucomicrobiaceae > Prosthecobacter. The sequence goes on from CAYMHJ010000067.1 coordinate 23,956, forward strand.
CGTGAGATATTGGCCAGTGTGCCGCAGATTAATTCTGCTCCCCGTTACTTCTTCTCAAACACCGGCTTCCCACCCTTCATCATCGCGGTGATATGATCGCCGTCTTTGAAACCGCCTTCCAGGACCGCCAAGCTCAGCGGATCGAGGAGGTGCTTTTGGATGGCGCGTTTGAGGGGTCTCGCGCCGAAG
>CAYMHJ010000068.1:0-23630 GCA_964390165.1 uncultured Prosthecobacter sp.
CGCCCACGAGAGCTGCGGCCAATGCACCCCCTGCCGCGAAGGCAGCCTCTGGATGAAAAAGATCAGTGACCGCATTGTCGGCGGAAACGCCAGCCCTGACGACGTGGACACGCTGGAGACCGTCGCCAATCAGATCGAAGGCAAGACCATCTGCGCCTTTGGCGAAGCCGCCTCCTGGCCTACCCAGAGCTTCATCAAGAAGTTCCGCGACGAGCTCAAAGGCGACTGCAAACCTGAACTCACCGGAGCCATCGTCTCTGAGGAAGGCAAGGTGGCTGCGGCGAAGCTGGTCAGCCAATAGGTCTGAGACGCCAAGCAAGGCCGGACGGCCCGGTAAACCAGTCATCCCGTCTCAAGTTGGAGGTTCAATTTTTCATGGCATGAAAGCCATGCGAGTTGTTCAAGTGAATCACTCACCTTTTGAAAGTGCTGTCTTGTCTCGTCACCCCTGGTTCACGGAATTCGGAGTGTGAAACCTGGAAGTTAAAACCGGATTTAGTGTGAGATGTCCATGCAGATGATCCAGCCGCATCCGCGGGCTGGTTTGGCAAGGGTTTGATAACCTCACATTGCTATGGCAATGCCCGCCAAACACAGACCTCATATTGCTTCGTGAATAATTCAGGCCAATTTTTGATTCCGTCGCCTGTCCTCCCCGTCTAGAAAGACCACGCAACATTTTCCGACCATGATCCCACGTCTCCCCATCGCGCCAAACGGTCCCTCTTTCTCCAAACTCATCTACGGCACCTGGCGAATCCTGGATGATGCGGAAACGGCAAACTCGAATGATCTGCTGAAGCGCTTCCACAAATGTCTCGAGCTCGGCATCACCACGCTCGACACCGCTGAGATCTACGGCCTCTACAAGGTCGAGGAGTTCATTGGCCAAACTTTGAAAAAAGAACCCGGTCTTAGAGAGAAGCTCGAGATCGTCACCAAATGCGGAATTTATGTTCCCTGCGACTTCCATCCAGACCGCAAAACCGCCTTCTACAATGCTGACGCGGCCCGTATCGTGAAGAGCACTGAGAAAAGTCTGCGTCTCATGGGCATCGACCACATCGACCTCCTGCTCGTGCATCGTCCAGACTGGCTCACCAGTGCCGATGAAACCGCCGCTGGCCTGAACAAGCTCCTCAAAGATGGCAAAATCCGCGCCGCTGGTGTCTCGAACTACAACGTGCATCAGTTTGAGCTTCTGAATTCCCGTATGGATCAGCCGCTCGTCACGAATCAGATCGAGTTCAGCCTCCTGCACATGGACCCGATCTACGATGGCACTGGCGACCAATGCCAGCGTCTCGGCATCAAGCCCATGGCCTGGTCTCCGCTCGGCAAAGGAGTGCTCATGGACAAAACAGACCCGGCCGCCGCCCGCATTCACGCCAAGTGCGCCGAACTGAGCGCCAAGTATGGCAACGCCACAGTCGATCAACTCGCCTACGCCTGGATCATGGCTCACCCGAGCCAGCCTATGCCTATCATCGGCACGAACAAACTCGACCGCCTCATCGCCACCGCGAAGTCCGCAGAGATCAAACTCGAACGCGAAGACTGGTATGCGCTATGGACAGCGGCCAAAGGGCACGGGATTCCTTGATCTTGCCTGCAATATGCGATGAAGCAGCTGCCGGAACCAACTCGCGAGCTTCTAAGCTTCCTCACTTCACAGCCGCATGAGGTCTTCGACATGGCGGGGCGCATCGATTCCCGCCGCTATCTCGCTCGCACGTTTCCCCAGCCGCTGCCACTCATCCTGAGTCATCAGCACTATCCTGGCTACCGCCGCATGGTCGGAGAGAACTGGATGCACTGGCATGACTATTACGAATGCTTCCTCGCCCTCTCGGGTCGTGGAAATTTCTGTTCAGGCAATGATCGCTTTTGCTTTGAACCTGGTGATCTGGTCATCGTCGATCCGCTGAAAATTCATGGAGTCATGCAGATGGATGCCGCGCACACCGCCCTGGTGATCCTATTTCCGACGCACCTCGTCACTCCATCGGCAGCACAGTTGGATCAGGGGTTCCTCTCTGCCTGGGATCACCGCCGCCCAGGTGTGCTGCCGGTGCTGCGCGGAAGTGAAAAGACCGCCCAGGAGGTGCACCGGGCCCTGCTTCATCTGACGCGCCTTTGGTTTGGCCACCAGCCGGGTAATGTGCCCTGGCTGGAGATGAAGCTGCACTTTCTCCAACTGTGCTTCCACCTCGGCCAGGCACTTAGCACGGGCTCCGTCCCTCCCGTCATTCTGCATGACCGGCCCATGCGCGAGGAAAGGCTGAGGCGTGCGCTGGATCACATCGCGCTGCACGCCCATGAGCCGCTGATCCAGCCGACCGTGGCGCGAGCGGCTGGCATGAGCACGAGCCGCTTCCGCGAATTTTTCAAGGAAACCACTGGATGGGGGTTTGCCCAGTACCTGCGTGAGCTGCGCGTGGAGCGTGCGGCGAAACTGCTCCGCGAGTCGGATGACAGCATCGCCACCATCGCACACATGACCGGCTTCGCGGATCAGAGCCACCTCATGCGCTGCTTCAAGGCCAAGTATGGCCTCGCGCCGCTCGCCTATCGGAAGAAGCATCGGGAGTGAGCTGATGGGCGAAATGTTCTAATTTTCCGGCGAATCGTCCAAGCCAGCGCCCGGCTGCTCCCGCTAGTTTTCATGGCACCAACTCAACCACTGGTGCCCGAATGAAACTATCGCGTCTCCTCCTCACGGCAGCATTTAGCCCTGCCATCTCACTCATCGGCCAGCAAGCCGTTCCCGAAGCCCCTGCCATCTCCCGGCAGATCACTGGCGTCATTAAAAACTATTCAGGCACCACCTACCTGAACAGCAGTTTCACCCGCCCACACATTCCTGGCTACCGCACCACACTTGATGGCCGTGTCGGCATCTGTGTCGAAGGTGGCGGCCCGGATGGAGGGACGCCGCGCTACACACTTTTTACTCCTGAAAAGATGACCATGCCTTTTTTAAACAATGCCGCTGGCTCCTACACCATGACCAGCAGTGCGGTGAAATGGATGGACGGCTACGCCAGCGCCAGTGCAAGCCGTTTCCAATACACTGACGGCGTCCGGGGCGTATCCCACGCCTGCATCTGGGATGACACACCCGCCACGGTCGATGCCAACGGCAATGATGTCTATAACGTGAAAGTCATGGTGACGAGCAATTCAGGCACTGGAAGCACAGCGCGCACGAAGTTCTTTTCCACCCCCATCCGCATCATCGTCAGCAATCCGAAGACGACCTCCGCAGCAATTACTTCGATCACCAAAACCGGCACTACCACGGCAAGCCCCGAGTTCCCTTTTCAGGCTGCCGCCTTCGAACCTATGGTGGTGGGAGATGGCCGCCTGCTCTGCGTGCGTGTCGGCAGCCCTTCGATGACCTGGACGGATCCTGTCACCGGTGCGGCCGGCATCACCTCCGGCCAAGGCTGTGACGTGGTTTACTCATACTACACCACGGGTGCCACCGCCGATGCCTCGAAGTGGACCAACTGCGTCCCCATCACCCACGCGCCATACGACACGCGCATCAACAACTTGTTCGGCTTCGCCCGCTTCCCCTTCCGCGATGCAGAGGGAAATCTCATCCCTGATGGCGAGGACATCGGCGGCTCCTACCCATGGATGGACCGCCACGCGAAGAACCTCTTCATCGAGGCTGGCTTCGACCGCCTGCACTACCTCGCAGGCGGCTCCTGGAACAACAGTCGCTACCCACAGTCCAGTGTTCCCGAAGAGCCCGCTGATTACACCAGCGCCGAGGATGGAGGCAAGCACCAGTGCGTCTCCGTCATCGGCCTCTGGACGCATGGAAAACTCGTACAGTTCGATAATTTCCTGAATGACATCGACTACGCCGTCGGCGGTGGCGACCCGGCAGGGCCACAGTCACGCATGGTCACCCTTTTCCAGCCAAATACAGGCCCGCTGGGCAATGAGCCAGCCGCCATCCGCCTGGGTTATGGTCGCGCCACCATCCGGATGCCCGCTGGTGAAAACGACAACGGAAACATCATCGACTCCATCGAAAATCTCTTCAATTACCGCAAATGGGCACGCCCCTCGAACCTGCGCGATGTCTCGTGGCTTATGACGGATGGCAAACAGGCCGACGAGGTCGCCTTCGATGACTACCTCGATCCCGATGCCTTCATCATCGCCCCGATGAATGGTGCGCTCACTTTCGTCAACAGTGGCACAGGTCAGAACTACTACACACATCACAGCGGATGGGTGGGAGGTACCACCAACGCATTTACGAATCCCATCAAACTCGCCAACGCGGCCACCCCTGTCAGCACCCAATGGATCGCGCCGAAAAGTGGCCTCGTCGTCGGGAATGGTCGGCTCGAGCCTGCCGCCACCGGCGGCGTCCATGGCAAGGGCTTTTGGATGAACGGCGGCATAAGTCTTGAGTTTGATGTGCTCGCGCAGCCAGGTGATACTCCCACGGTGAAAACCGTGCGCCAGAAAAGCTGGTACATCAGTCTCTTCGTTGATTGCCGCTTCGCCGATGACACCACGGAGCGCCGTCTCATTACCTTCCCTGATGGCACCAGCATCCGCATCTATGGCCGCCGTCAGATCATGTATGCGAACACTGCCGGGGTCATCGTCAGCCGCATCACCCTTCCCACCGCACTCACCAGTGTTCCCGCTCATGCCATGGATGATCTCCTGCCGCAGAAAGGCTGGGCACATCTCGCCTTCCAAACACGGAACAACGGCACCGAGGTGGACTTCCACCTCAACGGCCTCCTCTTCCATCGCTGGCGAGACATTTACACCAGCCTCTTCATGCCCACTGTCGGCAAACTCAGCCTTGGCAAGCCCTCCGCAGGCACTGGCATCACCGGATTCAGCGGCTGGGTGGATGACTTCAAGATGATAGCCCATGCCGTCGATTTCGAAACCTGCTGCAATCACGCAGGCGGCACGCTCATCGGACTGCCCTCGGCATACACGGGTGAGTTCAAAACCAAGTTTGCTGACCGCTTTCCAGCCTGGACTCATGAAGTCATCACCGCGCATCTCAAAGACTATGGCGAGACCAGCCACCCGAAATACGCCTGCTACTACAACTACAAGCAGGACTTCGCTGTGCATCTTAACAACATGCCCAGCGGCACCAACAGTCTGCGTCAGAGCATCCACTTCCCCGAAGGTCCGCTCTTCCACAATGCCCCGCGTCCTCACAGCGTGCAGAACCAGTTCTGTCTTTCCTGTCATCACAGCGGCGGTAAGCCCGGGCTCGATCTCGAGGCCATCACTCTCGACACCGCCTTCCACGCGAAGGATGACAATCGGCGCCAGCCACTCCAGCCACCTAAACGCATCTATGGGCGCATTCCCGCTGGATTGATCGATACTCCGGCGACTCCTCAGCCCTCTACTGCCACAAATCTGCCAGCAGGAGGCAAGCTCATCGACGAATGGATGCTCGGCTCTTGGACCAGTCCAGCCACCGTGCAGAGTTGGACGGTTGTCGATGCCAATGGCCGGGAACTCATGCCACTTACCGCAGGGGGGATCATTGATCCCGCGAAGATCGGCACCACTAGCTTCAGCATCAGAGCGAACTTAAACAGGGCACAGGGAGCTGTCGTGCTTCAGCTCGATACGGCTGCGACCAACAGCCGCCCCGAGCCGCCCTATTCGCTCTACGGCACCGCTTTGAATCCGAACGCCACGCAGGTCATGAGCACCGGAGCCCATACCATCAAAGCCACACCCGCCGGTGGTGCCCAGGTCTCACTCGCCTTCACCGTCGCCAGCGGCACCCGCGTCATCGCTGACTACCGCGATGACTATAAAGCAGGTAGTCCGAAACCCGAGTGGAGCTATTGGTGGAATGCCAACGGAGTCGTCACCAACCCTGATAACTTCCTCGCACTGAACTGGAGCGTGACATCGAACCGCTACATGCTCAACGGTCTAGCCTTTCCAGCCACCGGCACGGACTGCAACTACGGCTCGTTCCACAGCACAGGCGGCCATCCGGGAAAGGGCAGCACCCAGCAAACCAGCGGGAAACCTGATCGTGTGGTGCTCGCCGCCTACACCGTGAAGCTCGCCGGTTACTACGGCATCAACAACAGCTTCGTCAGCGTGGGTAGCACCGCGGGAAATGGCGTCCAGCTTCTGGTGTATAAAGACACCGCCAGTGGCACCGTCTTTACCAACACCTTCACCAGCACCTGCGCGCCGACTGCCACGCTGAACTTTAATCACAACCTCGGCCAGCTCCAGGTGGGGGACATTATCTACGTCGGCATCGGACCCAACACGACGGACGGCAACGACAGCTTCAACCTCGACTACAGCATCGTCTTCAATCCTACGACCAACCCCGTACCTTGATCCTGCATTCGGCTCGGATGCCAAAAGTCTGGCATCCGAGCCCAATTGTCTTATCTCCATATCAATGCTGATAGCCCGGCACCTGACATCAAGGCTTACCCAGCACTTTAGTGATCTCTTCCGCAACTTTCCTCGCTAGAAATTCATAGCCTTCCGGGCCGTAGTGCAGATCCTTGGGATTGTGCAGACGATCAAACTCAGGCGTCATGTGCTTGTTCAGATCATCCATGATGACGCCGTTCTCCGCCATGACGCGTGCGGCGATGTCGTTGTATTCCTTCACACTGCCGAAGCGGCGGGATGGATTCAATTCACCTTCTGGGATCGGCGTGGTGCTGGCCCAGATGAGCGTAGCTCCGGTCTGCTTCATGCGAGCGACGAGGGCACGGAGGTTCTTTTCGTAGTCTGCGGCTTCGACCTGGCGTTTACCATCAGGCATGAATTTCAGATCGTGGATGCCCCAGTTGAAGTGAATCACATCCCACTTCCCGGAACCGAGCCATCTTTCGATGTTCGCGATGCCGTTCTTGGTCGGGCCGCCGTTTTGTGGGATTCGGTGCACGTTGGCCTTTCCCTCCAGCAACTTCCGTGTGGGCAGCGTGTAGCCCATGGAGATGGAATCCCCGATGATCAACACCCGCGGCAGGCCTGCGACATCCTGAATGGGCGCTAAAACCGGACTCGGAGTGCGCTTGGGCTTGGTCGTTTCTGCCTGGGCCAAAATAACAAGCCCGAGTAATGCTGCGGTGAGGATGCGGAGGTTCATAAGCGTGGGCTTTCAAACGCCCGCCATTCAGGAATCTCACGCTTCGAGGCTCCAGCAGGGCAGATTTGATGCCCCACCGCGGCTACAGCCATGCCGATCAGACGTTGAAGCGCCACTCCACGACGTCGCCGTCGCGCATGACGTATTCTTTGCCTTCGATACGCAGCTTGCCTGCCTCACGACATTTGGCCTCGGAGCCGAGTGCCACGAGGTCATCGTAATGCACGATCTGGGCTGCGATGAAACCGCGCTCAAAGTCGCCATGGATGACACCCGCAGCCTGTGGAGCCTTCATGCCCTTCGTGATGGTCCAGGCTCGGGTTTCTTTTTCACCGGTGGTCAGGTAGGTCTGCAGACCGAGCAGTGAGTACACACTCTTGATGAGCTGATTCACACCGCTGTCCGTGACACCGAGATCAGCGAGATAAGCGGCGGAGTCTTCTTCGGGAAGATCAACGAGTTCATTTTCAATCGCCGCACTGACGACGCAGGCGCTGGCAGCGTGCGCATGGCTGACATATTCGCGGACCTTCGACACGAGAGGATGTTTATCCGGCTCTTTCGAGGCGGAGGCGAGATCGGCCTCGGCGACATTGCAGGCGTAGATGCAGGGCTTGCCGCTGAGCAGGAAAAAGGACTTCAGGAGCTTCTTTTCTTCGTCATTGAGCTCCAGTGTCACGGCGGGCTTCATGGCATCGAGATGAGGCATGAGCTTCTGGCAGAGGGCATTTTCAGCGATGGCTTCCTTGATGCCACGCTTGGCATCCTTTTCCGTGCGGCTAAGGCGCTTGCCCACGCTGTCCATATCCGCGAGGATGAGTTCGGTATTGATGACCTCGATGTCGCGGATCGGGTCCACGCTGCCATCCACGTGCGTGATGTCGCCATTTTCAAAGCAGCGCACGACATGGACGATGGCGTCCACCTCGCGGATGTGGCTGAGGAATTTGTTGCCGAGGCCTTCCCCTTGGCTGGCACCTTTCACGAGACCGGCGATGTCCACGAACTCAATGGCCGCTGGCACGAGCTTGCTGGAGCCGCTGATCTTGGAGAGCACGGCGAGGCGCTCATCCGGCACGATGACGACGCCCTGATTCGGCTCGATGGTGCAGAAAGGATAGTTGGCTGCCTCCGCCTTGCGGGTGCGGGTGACAGCATTGAAGAGAGTAGATTTGCCTACGTTTGGGAGGCCGACGATTCCAGCTTGGAGCATAAGGGCAGCGAGGATAGCGGTTCGCGGGGTCTTCGCGAATGAAATTCAGCCGTTGAAGGCTATTTGCACTCAATCGAGTTTCACGCTGCCAGAGAGAATGGGAGAGGTGCTACCTTTCGTGGCAGGAGGTGCTGCTAACTGGGGCAGAAGGAAATAACCAGCACCGAGTTGCATGTGCGGAACTAGAAGCCCCTGGTAACGGGCTGCCCGTGTTAGATTGGTTCCTGGTTTTTCGGGATTTTCATCGGTCAGCCTAAAGCTGCCTGAGAAGGCTCCTGTGCTGGTATTAAGCGTGACTGAGACATGAGCTTTGTTGGCATCACTGCCTGCTTTTGGAAGAACAGTCCGGTTTTTGGAATCGATGGTGAAGGTGAGGTCGGGTGATGGGGAGCCGCCGTCTTCAACTCCAGCCGAGGAGAAATCGATGTTCGCATTTCCCACGGTGATGGGCAGGCCGAGCACAAGGTTTCCTGCCGCAGGCGGCACCCATCGGCTGCCGCTTGCGGAGAGACTCACGGAGCCTCTTTCATCCACACCGAAGCCTGTGGGGTAGTGGCGCTCACCTTTGCGCAGCACGTTGAGCTTCACCCAATCTGCTGCGCCAGTGAGGACGGCAGATGCATCAAGCCCTGTGCTGGCTTTGACAGACCCCGTAGTCCCATAGAGAAGCGTCCAAAGAGTGCTTTCGCCATTGGGTCCGAACGGCGCTGAGAAGATGACGGTGGAGCCATCACTCATTTTCCCAGACCATGCAGCCACTCCAGCAGCACTGACTTTGAGCGTGGCATAACTGATGCCTTGGGGAATCGTGTCATCATCAAGGAAAGTCTGGTCCAGAGGGAAGATGGCGTTGATGGGGCCTAAACGAGGAGCTGTCACAGGTCGTGCTTTACTCCATGTCTGCCGCCAGCCGTTCAATGGGGCGGATGACGTGCCGATGCGTGCAGTGCCGTTCAGAGTATGATTCGCCGCCAGGGTGAAATCGAGAATGATGGATGGCAGACCTTTGCGCGTGATCGGCAAACTGAACTGTATGACCTGACTGCCATCGCTGATGAGGGAACCTTTGAAGGAATAACTGAGCGCACCCAAACTGAGCCTGCCGCTGCATGATCCTGCGACCGTGGTTGTGCAGGTCATCATGCCGCCGAGTCCACCGTTCACGGCCTGATCACGGGCCATAGTGGCGAAGAAGCTCCCAACAGCCGATGATGGCAGAGGCTGCACACGCAGGGTGATGATCTCGGTAACTTTACCGCCACCGATGTTTTGCACGACGATGCTGATCTTGAAAACGCCGGAGGCCGTGGGGGTGCCGAGGATGGTATTGGACGTGCGGTCATATCTCAGACCAGCGGGCAGTCCGCTGACGGAGACGATGCTCCAAGCTCCGCTAAGCGGGATGGAAACTGGCTGCGCCACCATGCTGAGAACTGGAACAGCTGCATCCCAGCGCGTGGGGCGTCCGGCGTAGTCGATGAGTTTTTGAAGGTAGGCGAGGTTGTTTCCCTGGCTGATATCTGCCCGCTGTAAGCTAGTTGGGTCTGGAGCATCGTGCGACCAGCCATCCATAAAATGAATCACGACTCTACCGAGATCGAAGGCACCATGCACGATGGCTGGATAGCTGCCGATCTTCGCTGCGGTCGTGAGTTTATGTCCCGTGGTGAGCACTGGACGATCCATCTTTTCAACGGCGAGTGATTTGACGGCAAAGGGTGAGGCTACAACTCCGAGATGAAGAGGTGTTCCCTGGTGAAACCAGAGGCTGCCGTCAGCGCCTCCATTTTGGCCATCAATGCGAGCGATCCCGAAGCGCTTCACGGCTCCGATGCCATTGGAGAAGGCTGACTCGATCAAGGCGGTGCCCCCACGCCGCACCCAATTTTCCAAAGCCGCACCCCAGGCATCAGGATAGCTGACCGCGCCAAGATAAGTGAAGATCCGAATCGTCTGATAGCGCCCGAGCATGGCCGCAGTGAGCGGCGTGCTGCGTGCATCCGCCACTGCCACGACATAACCAGCGGCACGCCACGCGGCGATCTCCGCAGCTTGTGAACCTGGGACTGCTGGCACGGTCCAGGCAGCAGGATCACCCGCTTTGAGATAAACCAGACGTTTTTCTCCAGGCACATCCGCCAGAGTGAGGAAGCTGATCTGCTGCCCATAAGCGGTGCCTGAGGCATTGATGGCATAGGCGCGTGCGTAATAGGTCGTGGCTGGGGTCAACCCAACGAGGAAGGCATTGAAGGAACCTTCACCGGAGCCTGTGGGGATCTTGATGCCGGTGAGAGTCGTCGGCGCGGTTGTCGTGGCGTAAACGATGCCCCTTTCACTGACTGGCTGGCCGCGGTCATCCGTCACCTCACCACCCGTGCGGGCGCTGGAAGAGGTCGATTCGGTAGCCTCCAGTGTGCTGAGCACTGCCAGGCTGTCTTCGTCTGCCTCAGCTTCGATGACTTGAATGGGCATCTGTAGGCTGGCATTCCGGGCTGGACTTCCGTTGTCCGTTACCAGCACCTCAACAACCACTGTTTGTGGCGTCATCTCGGCATCAGGCGTCCAGGAAATCAGGCCCGTGGTGGCGTCAATGGTCATGCCATCAGGCGGTGTGCCAGCGAGGCTGAATGCCAAGGTCTGCGCAGGTAAGTCGGCATCCGTAGCCGCGGGTGTCACCTGGATGGGCTGGCCCGCAGCGACTGTCACGACGGGCACTGGCTGCATGAGCGGTGCCTCGTTGGTTTCCGAAACGGTGATCGTGAAGGTCTCGCCGTCGGATTTCGCAGGCAGGCCTGCATCGGTCACGGTGACGGTGGCTGTGATGACTCGGCCACCATCCGTTTCCTGAGTATTCCAGACGAGTCGTCCGGTCTGCGGGTCGATCACGAGGGCATTGCTGTCGGCCTCGATGGAGTAGGTCAATTGCTCCGCAGGCCCATCATCTGTCGCTGTTGCCTGAAGAGTGAGTGTCGAGCGTTCATCGACCTGGAGATGGCCGATCTGGGCCAAGACGGGCGCTGCATTTTCCAGGCTCACGGTCGTCGTCGCCTGAGCGGCTGCTGGCGCTGGCTCGGTGTTCCCCGAGGTGTCCGTGGCACGTGAATAGAAGGCGTAGGTGTTTCCAGATTCGCCGAAGTAAATGGAGGAGATGCGGTTCGTGCGCTGGAGCCAGAGGGTGAAGGGGCCGCCGTTCACGGAGGCATAGATGTCAAAGGCTGCCACACCCCGGTTGTCCTGGCCGCTCCAGCGCACGGGGATGAAGGCGGAAGACTGCGCGGGCAGAGCCGCCACGGCGCTGGTCGGTGCCGCTGTGTCAGGCAGGATGGCGGCGTATGTTAGGGTGTATTGCCCCGTGCTGTTTTGATCTGCCAGATGCAGGATGTTTTCCGCCAATGGACGGCGGCCCAGGGCGATGAAGGTGCGGCTCGTCACCCAAGCATTTTTGCCGACGGGGATCTGCCGACCGTCAGAGCGAGTGACGGCGGTGAGCTGGAAGGCCCCGTTGGCCGGATCAGGGATGCGCAGGTAGGACCAACCTGCGCCTTGAGCCGTGGTCAGATTGACCGTCAGATTGCCAGAGTTCACCGGGCCAGAAAGCGTGCCTGCCTGCACCACAGTCACAGGGGCCGTGCTGCCATCGCTCAAATGCACGGTGTCAGGCCGGTCATCGATGTCAGGCACATCATTCACCAGGAAGTCGGGCAAACCATCCGCGAGCGAGCCCTGCGCCTCGATCATCTGGATCATCTCGTGGATGGCCACGTCTTTGATCAGAGAAAGGCGCTCATCGCCAAAGCCATCCAAATGCTGGAAGGTTGCCTTGTAGTCGATGAACTGCCCCAGCAACGAGGAGGTGATGTCCCACGTCGCCACCTTGCGTTCGTTCGGCTGCACATTGCCAAAGTCCGCCTTCAGCGATGGGCTGCGTGCCTGCCCCGCCACCTGGGTGCCGATGATGTTGAAGTCGATGAGCAGGCCCTTCTCATTCTCCACGATTTCTGGCTGTGCGGAGGTGATGGTCAGATTCCGCGCCGCCCCAGCCCCCTTGTTTTCTACCATCACTGCGAGGTGATAAGGCACCGCTGGCTCGATCACATCTGTGTGAGGATCATCACTCATCACATCCCGCTGGTGGAAATATTTTAAGTGCAGGGCTGCGTCTGGGCGGACGGTGATCTGGACGGGGGAGACGGGGATGACGAACCGAACTCCTTGCATGGTGTAGCTGATGTTGCCGCCCACGTTATAAATCGTATCTGCGAGCGGAGCAGCGGAATCGCGCGGTATCAGCGTCCAGATCAGCTTGCCCGTAGTTTCTGGGGCTAGTGAGGCACTGCCATTTGTGCCGGTGATACCTTCGGTAGAGGTTAACTGCACATTGAAGAGGTTTGTGGCTTCATTCCCAGAACTATCCGTCACCGCGACATCGAAGCCGACAGCGCTCAAGCTTGATTCAGTCGAGTTATTCGAGAGTTCAAGCGTGGCCTGGAAAGCGCTGCGCGTCATGACCGCTTCTTGATCCAGTTTAATTTTTACTCTGGAGCAGACACCAGAAGTTGAATCCATTCCGAGGGCAGTACGAATCTGGGAATTGGACATGCGGTAGTCCGCTGGATTCAGCGGCACATACGGTGGTGTGCTGGATGGAGTCTGAGGCGCTGAGACATGATTGGTTTTAAACTTGGATTCCTGCTTAGCTTTGACTCGGGCTTGAGAGGCTGTGGGTGGATCACCAACACAACGTCGTTCCGGCAGATCGAAAATGTTTTTCTGTAGGTTAACTGCAATGGAACTACCGCCGCCAGAACCTGATGTGGCTTCTAAACTTCCAACGAGCGATGCGCCAACAAGAAGATTTTCTCTACAAGCGGTAAGCCTGTAGTCGCCGTCTTCAGCACATCCAGTAATGCCAGCAAACAGGGTTCCAGACATGCCTACCCTCAGCTGAGCCAAGCCTTTGAGTTCCTCACCGTTCAGTCCTTTGGCCTCAATCTCCACTTGTGCTTGCGCGCCTGCAAAGGGCGTGAGTTCAACACCTCCAGACGCACAAGATTCAAGTTTGCCATCACAATCAAAGCCGAGTTCTCCACCAATAAATCCGCTCACTGGTATCTCGATACCAAGCAATACTTCTCCATCGAACTCTAGTTCCGAGAACTGAGAACTGGACGGGAGATCAAATTCTAATTCACCTTCCAATCCTACCTTCAGAGTAAAAGCAATCTCTGCGCGAGCATCAACTCCACCACTGAAGCCCAAAAAGCTATCACAGCATCGGCACAGCTCACCACCTGCATTGATCGAGACACTTTCCTCATCGACATCAACCCAAGGCGGAAGCACTGCCTTCACAGCATCTAGCACGTCTCGCGCAAGGTCTCCGATTTCAAATGCCAATTTTCCTTTGATGCACGCATCCTCATCCTGGCAATCACAGACAGTCGGCGTGGCAAAGGTAATGGAGTTCGAGTTAGCTCCCGGAGTCCTATTCGTGTTGTCTGCTGAATCTCGCACTCTGGTCCACCCTTGACCACACCGGCCATTCACACCACTGACTGCGATAGGCGTTGATTTCGAAATATCCGTCGGGCCGCACAGGTACCCCCAACGGAGGCTGGCATGGATATCGCAAGGGACATTCGGTGCTGAGTTGGGGGTAATGACGTCTGCCAGACCATGCTTCGCATTTGCTTTTGAGGCTGCCAAAGTGCGGATGGAGCCGTCATCGTCAAAGACGCCAATGCGACGGATCGTCACCGGCACCACAATGGAACTTTTTGCCGGAATATCTCCCACATCCTGGATCAAGGGTGTGATTTCATAAAAAGGATGCGAGCCGAAGTTAAAGCGTGCTGCTTTGCCAGCAATGAACCCGTGGTTCTCGATCAAGAGGTTCACGACCTTGGTTTGCCCCAGCAGGTTCAGGTCTTCTACATCGAGTCGTGATGGTGTAACCGTGACAACCGGAGCGGGGACATTCGTCTCAAAAGTGGATTCGACGGTGATGCGGTAGCGGTCCTGGACTTCGATCTCCTCCACCGTCCAATTGTAAGTCACGAGATCTCTGCTGATGAATACCTGCGCGCGAATCACATCACTACCGCTGACGAGCATATTTCCACGCCAACGCCCATGTTTGTCAGCGCTGACCTCAACCGCATACCAACCTTCCACAAGAGCTGTTGCACGAGCGATGCCGGAGACGTCAGAAACTACGGAGGCCACCTGATCACCCGTAACGGCATCCCTGACGACCACCTTCGCCCCTTGCACCTTCGGTTTCTCGGCGGTGAAGTAAAAATACTCATCCACCACCTCGATCTCCAGATCACCCCGCTGATCTGACACTACTCGGATGGCGAAGGGCAGGTTCAGCGAAGGGCCGTTTGTGGGTGCGACGACGAGATTCCCATTGTGCAGGGTGAGGGCGTCGGTGGCGGCGGGTTTCAGCAGGATGGAGAAGCTGCCGCTGGCTCCAGGGGCGATGCTTGGCAGGGGCACGGTGGATGCGAGTTCCATCCAGGGCACATTCGGCAGCAGCACGTTGATGGGGCCGGAGGCGGCTCCACCTTGGTTTTCCAAGGTGACGACGGCGGTTTTCTGGGTGCCTCGAAGGGCTGAAATCTTCAGTGGATTCGGGCTCATCACCAGCCTCGGCAGCAGCGGACGCACGTTGATCTGCACAGGCACGTCCAACTGGATTCCTTCCGTGGTTGTGACCCGGAAAGTCACGTTACGGTTGCCTGAGTAGCCTGCGGCGGCGGTGACGGTGATGCCAGCCTGCAGGCTGGCTCCCGGGGCAAGAGTGGTGCCGGGCAGCGTGGCATTCACCGTCAGGCCCGATGGCAGAGTCATGGCGGTGACAGCAATGCCGTTCAGGGCATGCGTGGTGGGATTGCTCAGGCTGGCGTTGAAGGTGGCGCTGCTGGCTTCATCCAGGGTGATGGCGTTTTTCGGGAAGTTGGTGGTGAGGGTCAGAATGGTAAAGGCATCCTGCGTCGGCGCGGTGGGCGTGCCGGGGTGGGAGGCACCGATTTCATAGTCTCCGCCTTCACCGGGAAGGGGCTGCCAGGTCGTGGTGAAGTCGCCGCTGGCATTGGTGATGGCTGCCACGGTACGGCGGGTGCCGCTGACCCGGATGTGGATGCTCACGAGGGCGTTTGGCACCTTGACCTCTCCACGGCGGGCGCTGCCAGTGAAGGTGATGGGCGTATTGGCGGGCACTTGCTCGGCAGCCGTCTGCACGATGGCCGTGTATGCCTCGCTGACGACGAGCGGTTGTGTCGCAATGAGGCTGTTGTTGGACTCGATGATCTCCTCCACAGCCAGTCCAGCGTCGGCGGTCACAAGCACCCAGTAGGTGCCAGCTTCACGCGGAGCACGCAGGCTTTCCATACGCTGGAAATGGGAGCCAGCGGCCAAACCACCGGAGAAGGTGCTTTGCGTGAGCAGTATGTCGTCTCCCACGACGCGATCTTTGGAAAGGAAGACGCGCTGGACGAAGGAATTCGCGGCGGCGGCTGTGCCGAGATTTTCCACCTGATAGCTGACGCTGAAGCTGCCTTCGGTTTCCACATTCGCAGGGGCGTTCATGGCGCGGACGACCAGATCGGCGCGGACATGGTCGGTGACGATGATCTGATGCTGTGCCGGACTGTAGGCCGTGGCAGTAGCCGTGATACGCACGGTCTTGTTGCCGTCCGTCAATCCATCAGTGAGTGCGGCGGCATTGAAGCTCACCTCACCAGCTCCGGCGGGAATGACCACAGTGGCGGGCAGTTGGAGTTCGGTGGTCAGACTGGCTCTCAGTGTCACGGTCAGAGCGGGAGTGTTGTTCCCACGCAGACGACGCACGGTCATGATGCCTGACTGGCCTTCGACGAGATATTCGGCATCAAAATCCAGCTCCAGGGCCGGGCCTTCATCATCGCCGATGCTCAGATCCAAGGCGGCAGTCTGCACAATGGTTCCCGCGCCGCTGACCCGCACCTCGCCACGGATGCTGGCTGTCTTTGCCCCATCGACAAGGGCGTTGTCCACGACCCCGATGGGGAAATCCACGCTACGACTGCCACCTGGGATGACCACGCTGGCAGGGACGAGAGCTGCGGCTGGGTTGCTGTTCACGAGCCACACCGTCACGGGCAATGGCGAGGAAACATCACGCTCCAGCCGGGCCATCACAGCATCTGCTCCGCCAGACTCTGGCACAGCGGTGCGGTCGGAGATCAGTGTAAGGATGGGCCAGTCATCATCCACCAGCGAGACCGTACGTTCCACATTCAGGGCTCCGGGTGCAGAGGCGGTGATGCGCACGCTCAGCGGCCCTTCGATCACATCGTCCTGACGTCCATGCACCGTGAAGCTGACACTGGTCTGCCCTGCTGGGATGATGACCGGCGGGCCAGGGTCGAGCTGAGACGGCTGCGAGCTGGCTAAAGTCAAATTCAGCGCCGTCGAGCGAGCACGCTGGATGCTGATCGTGCCCGCCAAACTGCCACCTTCCTGAACTTCCGTGCCCAGCGCCACAGTCAGCACGGGCTGGAGATCGAGCACCACATTCCGCCCTGTTTCCGAAACATAACTTCCGCCCGGCGTGCTCACCTGCACACGCAGTTCATAGGGGCCTTGAGGCAGCGTTTCCACCGGCAGCAGACTGCTAAAGCCATTCCCCGAAATGCTGTCCGTGCCCAGCGGTGTCCATTCCGCCGCACCTGGCACCCGACCGAAAAACTGGGCCTGCGCGATGCCACTTGTGTCTCGTGCCACGACACGCAGCTCGGTGGCGGCCTGGCGTAAAACCATGTCCGGCGTGATCTCCGTGCCGTTTGCCGTGAAGCTGGTGATCACGGGTGGCAAGCGCAGCGTCTGGCTCGCGGAGACAGGCCAGAAGGACTCATTGCCCGCCTGCCTGGCAGTCACCGCCACCGCGCCACCTTGCTGCACACGCAGCGCCGCACCGCTTACCTGCGCCACCAGATTGCTGCTGGAGCTGAAAGTGACTGGCAGGCCGCTGGATGCCGTGGCCACCAGCGGGATCTCCAGGGCTCCCACCGTGAGTGCCGGGAAGTCCAGCGTCTGCGCCTGCTTAGTAGCACGGACCGACTGCACGTCAGGGTCAAAGCCATCCTGAGAGTTCACCGCTACCACCGCGAAGTACTGGTCCGTCACCTCCGTAAAACCACCCAGCACCACACTCGTCCCTGTGCGTGTAAAGAGCGGCGTCATTCCTGCCACATTGCTGATCGGGCTGCTGCTGCGATAGATGGCATAATACCGCACGAGCGAGGAAGGCTGAGAGGCATCCCAGCTCATGAGCACCTCGTCTCCAAGCGTCGTCAGTGCTGCATTGGCGGGATTCAGCAGCCAAGTCGCCGCAAAGATGGACGTGCCCGAGCTTTCCCCGCCAAAGAGGTTCACCGTGGTAATGCGGAAGGGATAGCCGCGACCTCGTTCCAGACCTGTCGCCGTCCATGTCGTGGCATTGGCAGGGAGGTTCACCGCCGTCGTGCTGCCGCCAAAATAGACCCGGTAGCCGGAAAGGAAACCCGCTGTGCCTTGCGGCGCCTCCCAGGTGAAGGTCAGCGTGTCGGCACCACTTTCCGTGTCCAGGTTCCGTGCCTCACCCACCCCCGAAACGGATGCCTGAGCGGAAAAAGACCTCACCGCAGGATCAAAGCCACCCAGCGCATCCTCCGCCACGACAGCAAAATGGTAGATGCCCAGTCCGGCCAGCCCGGTGAGCGTTTGCCGCTGATTTTCTGCCGGTAAGTAGGCGAAGGGCTCCATGCCAGTCACCGTGTCAAAGAAGGCGTCTGAGACATAGACACGATAGCGCACGATGTCTCTCTGAGCCGCCTCGTTGTAGCTCCTCCAATCCAGCGTCACGGCACCAAACTGAGTCGTCGAGGTCTCCACCAAGAAGCCACTGCCCGTGCCAGTGACCGGAGCCGGGACCGCTGCATCTGGCACGACCATAGAGATCTCACGGGAGATGACCTGCCGATACGGCGGCACTGGCTCGGCACCAACGAAGAGAGAAACCTCCCGAGAAATGACCTGTGGGCTCAGAACATACCCCGCCGCATAATTGACCGCTGGCAGGAAGTTCCCCAAGCCATCCACCGCCACCACGGCAAAGAAATGATCCGTCCACGGGGTGAGTCCGGTCAGGCTCACCGTGTTCTGTTCACCACCCACAGAGCGCAGCGGCGTCAGACCGGTGACATTTGTGATCGGCCCGGTATCCGAAAGGTAGATGTCAAAGCGCACCACATCTCCCACGGCCCACTGGTTGTAGCTGCTCCAGTTCAGCGTGGCCGCATCTCCGGTAGGTGAGAGCGTGACTCCCAGCGCCGTGATGGCCGGTGGAGCTGCTGTGGAGTTCACGACGATGCTGACCTCGCGAGAAACCGCCTGTTTATAGGGTGGAACAGGCTCCGCTCCCACAAAGATCGAAACCTCACGCGAAATTGTCTGGGGACTCAGCACATAGGCGGCAGAATAGGTCACGGCAGGGATGAAATTTCCCAGCACATCCACCGCCACTACGGCAAAGAAGTGATCTGTCCACGGCGTCAGGCCCGTGAGCGTCACCGAGGTGGATTCACCCGGCACGATGCGATAGGGCGTCATGCTGCTCACATCGGTAAACCCGCCCGCATCCGAGAGATAAACCGCGAAGTGGGAGATGTCCGCCACCTGCCACTGGTTATAACTGCTCCAGTCCAACGTGGCCGAATCTCCCGTCGGTGAAACCTGGATCACGAGGTCGGTGATGGCCGGTGGTGCCGCTGTGGAGCCCACAGCCAGACTCACCTCACGTGAAATCACCTGCGAGTAAGGATTCGCGGGGCCGTTTTCGCGATTCAGCGAAATCTCACGCGAAACGACCTCGTTGATCTCCGGCGTCTGCACGCCGCCGACATGCATTGAGATCTCACGGGAGATCACCTCCTTGATCAGCACCTGGCCGTGGAGCGCAGGCGTGATCCAGCCCAGGCCGAGAATGGCCAGCCAAAGGCAATGGAAGGACGAAGGCATGGAAAACGAAGGGTGAAAATCAGGAACTCAGCCGCACAGTCTCACGGTCAGCCCTTCAGGCAAACACAGGCAACGCACAGCACCGTCTGTAGCCGATCAAGGCCGCACCACCTTCACCTGGAGCGCCGAGTAACCGACATTCGTCGGCACATTCGCGATCCACTGAAGCGTGTTCGCAGGCAATCCCGTCGCGCTTGTGTCGATCGTCGCATTCACCGTGGTAAAGTTAGCATTCGAGCGCGGCGTGATGCGCACCTGAACCGTGGAGGCAGACTCCACATTCTCCGTGCGGATGATCACAGGCGTCGTGGTGCCCTGGGGAAGGGTAACGTCTGCACCTTGAGCGCCAAATCCTGCCCTTGGATCTGCTGGAGGATTCAGACCACCGACTGAGACGATCTCAACTTTGGGAGCATCGTTTGGTGGCCAGAGAAGGGCGGTAGAGCCAGCGGCAAGAGCAACGACGCTCGGATCGGGGGATAAAGTCGGGCTTCCAATAAGCGCCACACGCTCAATCCTGATTCTCCCAAGGCCTCCAGAGTTCCCTCCACTTGAGCGTGGACCATTGCCGCCAAGGCAGTTCAGGCTGCCATTGCCAGAAATACTATCCGCAATCAAGCGAACACCGCCACCACTACCTGCACCAGCGTTGTAATCATAATGATTGCCATTCCCATTCCCGCCATTTGAACGGATCGCACCTGAAACAGCTATTCCCGATGTTGAGGCAATCAAGATAGCCCCCCCGCCAGCTCCTCCTCCGTGTAAACGACTCCATGCTTGTGGATTACCTGCGCCACCTGAGCCACCCATAAGGGGGATGATTGCTGGGTTACCGTAAGTTGATGGCCCTCCGCCTCCAATCGTACCATAACTTCCACCCCAGCCAATTCCTCCACCATCTCGACCTGCTCCACCTATTCCGAAACCTGCACCTCCAAATGCGCCAGCGCTGAAATAGCCAACTCCACCGCGGAATCCACCTGGCCCAGGTTCAGCTATCAGTGGAGCATCGACGCTATTCTGCCCATTCAAACTTACCGTCCCGGCAATCGTCACATTGCCATTCACCAGCCAGACCACCGGAGCACGGCTGGGATGGTTTTTAAAGGTGACGGTGGCTCCCGCATTCACGGTGACGCTGGAGTACTTGAAGACCACGGCCCACTTGGCCGGATCATAGACGCCTTTGCCGACGTTGGCGGTGTTGTCCTGATCCCAGGTGCCGGTCACGGCTTGGGAGAGGTCGATCTCAGTATTGGCGGTGATGACCAGGGGGCCATCAGTGCCGTTGGCACCTGGGACGACGATGTCGGCCTGGAGCACAGAGGTGGCGGCCATCAGGCTGAGGCCGGCGAGGAGGTGTCTGGTTTTCATAAGATGAAGCAACTGCGGAGAGTGAATGAAAAGGATCAGGCGTCTGCGGTAACTACCGAAATTGAAGATGATAGTTACAAGGAAAAGTCTGCCTCCAGACATTTTTCCGAAAATTGTCCTGAAAGGAGCGTTCCCAACCGTCATGAATCGCCGCCATTTTCTCCAGACTGCTTCTGCCGCTACGATTGGTTTTCCAGCCATCTTGCGTTGTGCCTCACCGAACTCGACGCTCCAGGTCGCCAGCGTCGGCGTGGCGCGCATGGGTGGAAACACGATGCGTAGCGTGGCCCGGCACGAGAAGGTGAAGATCGTGGCGATCTGCGATGTGGATGCAAAGCACATGGCCATGGCGGCGAAGGATTTCCCCGATGCCAGCCAGCACAAAGACTGGCGCGAGTTGCTGTCGAAGCACGCGGACAATTTCGATGCCATCACCATCGGCACACCGGATCACAGTCATGCTGCCCCGTGCGTGACGGCTTTGCGGGCGAAAAAGCACGTCTATCTCCAGAAGCCGATGGCCCCGACTCTGCATGAATGCCGCGTAATCACTCAGGAAGCCGTGAAGGCGGGTGTGGTCACCCAACTCGGCAATCAAGGCCGCTCCAGCATTGAGGCACGCATGACGGTGGAGATCATCCAAAGTGGAGCCATCGGCAAAGTGAAGGAAGTCATCATGTGGGAGAACAAACCGCTGAACTGGTGGCCGAAAAATACTGAACTACGCACCAAGGCTGATGCCCTACCCGAAGGTCTCGACTGGGATCTCTGGTGCGGTGTGAGATCACCTGTGCCCTTCCTGGAGCAGACTTATCATCCGCAGAACTGGCGCGCGTGGTTCGACTTCGGCTGCGGAGAGATGGGCGACATGGGCTGCCATCACTTCGACACGACTTTTGATGCGCTAAAACTCGCCCAACCCAAGCGCGCACGGCTCACCCATGGCGGCAGCAGCGGCCCACTCTGGGGTGAAAGCCGCATCGTCGAGATCGACTTCGAGGGCAGCGAATACACAGCGGATGACACCCTGCGCGTGACCTGGAATGATGGCGGTGTCGAGCCCGACATGACGAAGGTGAAGATGCCGAAAGTGCTCACGAAGTTCCCCGCCTCGGGCACCTTTTGGGTAGGCACCGAGGGCAGCATCTTCAAGCCCTACGGCCAGCGTCCCTTCGTGCTGCCGGAGGAAGACTTCCCTGCCGAGAAGTATCCCAAAGGTCTCAAAGGTCAGGACCATTATCACGACTGGGTGGACGCCATCTTCGCGGGCAGGAAGAGCTGCGCTGACTTCAGCCACGGCGGTCCTCTGACCGAAAGCGTGCTCGTCGGCACGATCACCGATCGCTTCCCCGGCCAGTGGCTGGAGTTTGATCGCGAGGTCTGCCAGATCAGCAATCACGAAGCCGCCAACAAACTCTTGAAGCGCGACTATCGCGACGGCTGGAAGGTCGAAGGACTCGGCTGAGCCCGAGTCGCCAGATCAAGGCCTCTTCAACTGCTCGAACATCTCGCGCACGTTTTCGCCATGCGTCTTGTTTTCAAACGGTTCATCAAGACGTGCGTCGTAGTCTTTGAAGAAACCCTTCGTGCCATAATACTGTGCCGCAGGCATTGCGGGATGATCGGCGTCCTTTTGCAGTTCGTTGAAGAAGGTGACGAAATGCTTGTTCGTCACCAACGTGCGCACCAGCAGATCAGGATCGAGCTTTCCGGGCGTGGTTTGGTGCTTCTTTGACAGCGCAGCAGCAAAACCAGCCGCTTCGCCGATTTGCATCCACACCGGCTCCAGCCTCACCGCACCCCACGCGACGTGTGTCGCGGAAAGGCAGACCGGGACGAGCAGATTATCGACTCCCTGCGGCAGCAGGCAGCGATATGGAATCTGCGCAGGTCGCGATTCCTCGGTGAGGATGAGTTTGCCGTCGTAATCATAGCCGGGACGGCGGTCGGTGGTGCAATCGTGCGAGTCCATCGACCAATCGGTGAAGGCGATGCTGTCGGCGTGCACGGGCGGCCGTGTCTGGCCGGGCGCGGGCCTGTTGTCATGCTCGGTGAAGACGTAGCGGCCCACGATGCGTCGCGCCTCGCGGACATACATCTCGTAGGGCAGGTTGTGGTTGTCGGGGAACTCGTCGAGCGGCAGGCCGATGCGGCGGAAGCCCTCGCGCTTCGCGGGCGGCACGGATTCGTCGTTCTGCAGGAAATACATGAGACCGAGTGCGAAGTTTGTGTGCCGTGCGATGATCTTCTCGCGTTCCGGCCAGGTCGCCTCGGGATACGCGTGATTCTCGCCGGGCAGGATGGCGCTGTTGAAGCTGCTCTTGCCGTTCATCGAGCCCGCGCCCATGCCCTTGCGATTGTAGTTCACATACTCCTCGCGGTTGTAGCCGGGCGGCTTCTCGGGCAGGCGAAAGTTGCCCGGCTCATTAGTCAGACAGAAGCGATGGTTGAAGGCCTGGATCGCCCCATCCGCGCTGTGCGGGCTTGTTGAATCAATGCTTCCCTGGACGTGAGCGTAGGTGTGAAGGTTCAGTCGGCCTTCCAACACATCCTTCGGACCCTTCTTCGACTCGATGTTGGTAAACACTTTGCCCGCATGAGACTCGCCAAACTCCTCGCGGCTCTCACGCCCCACACGAAATGGCACCTTCGCCACCGCGGCGAGATCGCCTTCATACGTGGCATCGATAAACGTGCCGCTACTCACTCGGATGTCATTCGTCGTGCCGTATCCGCGCAAGGTGAGCGTTTTCAGCAACGCACCCTCCAGCGTCACTTCCGACGGATAGTGCGAGAGCAGCGTCGTGATGTTCTTCTCCGCAGAAACGAGCTGGTTGAACAAATGCTCCG
>CAYMHJ010000069.1:0-23486 GCA_964390165.1 uncultured Prosthecobacter sp.
TGGGGCCGGGCTGCGAGATGGCCCAGAGCAGCGTGGCGAGCGCGGCGATCACCAGCTCGATGTAGATGCCCGCGGCGGCGACGAGGATGCGGTGACGTTTGTTCGGGAATAGGTAGCTGTCCGAGACGTCGGCGTAGAGGAAGGGTGAGAAGACGATGACCATCGCGCCCATCTCATGCACCTCGCCGCCGTAGTGTTTGCAGGTCAGGCCGTGGCCGAATTCGTGGATGACCTTCACCACGATGGTCAGCGCCCAGATGGTGGCGAGATTTGGCAGGGTGAGGAAGTCATTCAGCGAGGGTGAAATGCGCGGCCACTCGATCATGAAGACGATCAGACCGGCCAGGAAGATCACGAAGCTGAGCGCCATGCCGGTCCATGACCAAACCCAGCGCATCCGCCGCTCCAAGCGGATGAGCAACGCATCGGGATCGAAGAGCGGGATCTTCAAAAAGAGCGCCTTCATGAACAGTCCCCAAGGTGTGACGACGGGCCTGCGTGCAGCTTCCATCTTTTGCTGCTGGCGGACACCGGCGGCGGTGGCTTCGAGGAATCCGCTGAGCAGCAGTTCGTTTGCGAATCGCGTGATGCGCTCGGTGAGCTCATCGCGCGTTTGCTTCAGCGCGGCCTGCGGCTGCTGCCGGAGAAAGGCGGCACGGATGGCTGCGACGTTGCGTTTGCCATCGAAGAGCGAGGCGAGCGCGAAGTCCTCCGATGGCAGGCGGAAGTACTTCAGCGAGAGCGGATCTTTGATGATGGCATAGGCGCGACCTTCAAAGAGCTGATGGCTGATGTGCAGGTCCGACCTCAGCGCGGAAGGCACCGTGCTGTCCACGTCATGCGGCGCGGCGGCATCGGTGACTTGAATGACGATGGACGAATTCACGAATGACGAAAGGTGCTGAGGTTTCGTCATTCGACATTTGTCATTCCCGAAGGGCTATCCTCTCGCAGCCAGAGACAGCTCGATGATGCGCGTGCAGAGTTCGGGGAACTCGATGCCAATAGCGCGGGCGGCTTTCGGCAGGAGGCTGCTGCTGGTCATGCCGGGGATGGTGTTGATCTCGAGCACGAATGGCGCGTTGTCGCTGGCGCGGAGCATGACATCGACACGGCCATAGACTTCGGTGCCGCAGCTTTTAAAGGCGGCCATGGAGGCGTCCTGCACGCGCTTCGTGGTCTCGGCATCCAGCTCGGCGGGGCAATGGTAGAGCGTTTTGCCGGTGCCGTTCATCCAGGGATACTTGTTGTTCATGTCGTAGAAGCCATCCACGGGCTCGATGTGGATGATGGGCAGCACCTGATCCCCGAGGATGCCGATGGTGAGCTCTTTGCCCTCGATGAAATCTTCCACCAGCGTCGTGCTGCCGAACTTCTTCGCTTCGACGAGTGCCTTGGCGAGGTCGTCTTCGTCGCGGCAGATGCTGACGCCGACGCTAGAACCTTCGCGCGGTGGTTTGGAGACAAGCGGGAGGCCGATGGCGAGAGGTTCGTTGCCATCGAGCGCGTAGTTTTGGGAAAGCGGTGTGGGCACGCCAGCAGCGATGAATTTGTCCTTACTCAGCGCCTTGTCGAAGCAGACGCGGCTCGCCTGCACGCCTGCGCCAGTGTAGCGGATACCGCGCTGCTCCAGGATGGCCTGGATCTGGCCATCTTCTCCGAAGGTGCCGTGGATGAGATTCATGGCGATGAAGGTGCCCGCCGGCACCTCGAAGTCAGGGCCGGTGACATCCACCTCGACGACCTCCGCACCGATGCTGCGCAGCGCCTCGGCCACGCTCTCGGCGGTTTTCAGGGACACGGTGCGTTCGTTGCCAGGGCCGCCTTTGAGCAGCGCGATGAGTTTGCCAGTAAGATCGAGCATGGGATGTGAGGTGGCAGGAGTTATGCAGTGCAGCGGCGACTTTGGCAAAGACCAGATACGAATTCAGGAAGGTGGATCGCAGATATTGTTGGCGACAGCAGTCTTGGCGGCAGGTTTCAGTTCACTGCGGCCGATGGAAATGCCGAAGTTTGAGTTGTTGAACGCATCCAGAGGTTTGATAAACCAGCGCAAACCCTCGCCAACTCCCATGTGGACCCCCATCAAAACATTCAAAGACATCAAGCTTGAGAAAACCGAAGACGGCATCGGCAAGCTCACCATCAACCGACCTGAAGTGCGCAATGCCTTCCGTCCGCAGACCGTGAAGGAGATGCTCATCGCGCTCGAGATACTGCATGAAGATCCCGATGTCGGCGTCATCATCCTCTGTGGTGAAGGTCCGCTCGCCTTCTGCTCCGGGGGCGATCAAAAGGTGCGTGGCGATGCCGGTTACATCGGCGACGACGGCGTCCCACGTCTAAACATCCTCGACGTTCAGCGTAAGATCCGCACCCTGCCGAAACCCATAGTCGCCATGGTCGCCGGATACGCCATCGGCGGCGGGCATGTGCTCCATGTCGTATGTGACCTCACCATCGCGGCGGACAACGCCAAATTCGGGCAGACCGGACCGAAAGTCGGCAGCTTCGATGGCGGCCTCGGCAGCAGCTACCTCGCCCGCATCGTCGGCCAAAAGAAAGCCCGGGAAATCTGGTATCTCTGCCGTCAGTACAACGCCCAGGAAGCGCTCGACATGGGCCTCGTGAACAAAGTCGTCCCCCTCGCCGATCTCGAGACCGAGACCCTCATCTGGTGCCGCGAGATGCTGCAGCACAGCCCGCTGGCTCTCCGCTGCCTCAAAGCCGCGCTGAATGCCGACTGCGATGGCCAGATGGGCCTCCTCGACCTCGCTGGCAACGCCACCCTGCTCTACTACATGAGCGAAGAAGCCAAAGAAGGCAAAACCGCCTTCGTCGAGAAACGGAAGCCCAACTTCAAGAAGTTCAAGCGCGTGCCTTGAGGTGAACGACGAGTCCTCCTACTCCTGGCTGTCTGAGGCTTGATCTGCAGTTCAGGCGTTAGAAATGAAGTGAAGGACATTGCCTGAATCACGCCAGTGCTTTACTGGCACGGGTCCTTATGCGGGTGCCAATGATCCGCAACCTCCACAGCTCAGGGTGCCAGTCGATGCCAGCCCCTGGATTTCGCTAGGTTACAGAGCTGGACGCTGCGCAGGAAGTTGCGGAATTGGCTAGGTGATTTGTCTCTCCTTTTTGAAATCAAGGCAGCGAGCGTGTCTGGGTATCATGCTCATAAATGAGCTGCCCACCGCTAAGTTTGAGATGCTCCATAGCTCCTTGAATCTCCTTGGTATCCAGTGGGGAGAGCTTGAAGATGCGTTCCCGAAAGATGCCGACTTTCGGCCTGACTCCTAGAAACAGGTTCTGGATGGTCTGCTCCTCGTTTCCCTCCACCGCAAAATCAGCCCCTGCTGCACTGGCGGCAGCCGCCAAACTGGCGATTTCCTGAGCGTTGCGGTGATTTTTTGCACTCGTCGAAGCTTGGTTTAACCCTCCCACCGACATGATCATTACATTTAAAATGACACCCAGGATCGCAATGGTGAGAAGCATCTCGAAGAGAGAGAAGCCCTGACGATTGGGAATGTGGGGTAAAACCTTCATTATTGACAGGTAAAAGAAATTATAGATGCAATCTATTGTAATTATGGTTCCAATAAAGGGGAATTTTCTCTTTTTTGCCACCTTCCATGGCAAAAATGAATGGGGTGGCAGGCCTCTGCCAACTATGAAACCACTGCTTAAAGGATTGTCCGTCATGATTTTTGCTTGATGCCAACTGCCATGTCCCCTGATAGGTTTACCACATTGTCCAACCCTCTTTTCGAATCCTGTGCCAGACCAAGCCCCCAGCCCTACCTCCTCCCAGCTCATGCTGAACCTCCTCGCTGAAGGCAGGCATGAAGAAGCTCTGAAGGCCGCCACGGCTGCATTAATGGAGGCTCGAAATGATGGCACGGAAGGCGATGAACATGCCGCCAGACTCTGCCAGGCGTTGCAAACGCTGGGTGATGTGCAGCGTGAGCTGAATCAGATCACCGAAGCGGAAGCCAGCTATCGCGAGGGGCTGGAGCTGGCCGGGGACCGGCCAGATCTCAGCGGGGAGCGCGCCCGTCTGCGTATGCAACTCGCCACACTGCTGGACTTCAATGACCGCGAGGCTGAAGCAGCGCCGCTCTACGAACAAGCCGCCGCCGACTTCGAAGCCCTGACTCCGCCCGATGACCTGACCGCTGCCCAACTGCGCAATAACCTGGCCATGATCTACAAGGGCCTGGGTAAATTCGCCCTCGCCGAGCAGCACTACCTGCGTTCGCTGGAGACCATTGAACTACGCATGGGGAGGAATACCGAAGCCGTGGCCTCAGTTTACAACAATCTTGGCAGCCTGTACTACACCGCCGGCTTCCCCGATGAGGCCAAGAAGATGTTCGGAGAAGGGCTGACTATCCGGGAAAAAATACTCGGTCCGAACCACCCCGATGTGGCCCAGTCCTTGAGTAACATCGCCACCGCACGCCATGAACTTGGCGACAACGTCAGCGCTTTGCTCGACTTCGAACGCGCCCTGAGAATCCTCGAGACCAACATCCCGGAAAAAACCACAAGCTATGAAGCCGTGGGCAGTGACTACATCGCCCTGCTCGAGGCGCTTAATGAAGACCGGCGGGCAGATGCATTCCGCAAACGCCGGGTCAAAGTCCTGGCAAGCCTGGAATGAGACTACACATGCTCTGGCGGCGTATCCATTTCCCCCCATGAAAGCCTCCCGACTTCTTTGTATGCTCTCCACCCTCCTCCTGCTCGGCTGCGCCAAGCGGGATGTGCTCGTCATTGGCACCGATGCCACCTACCCGCCCTTCGAGTTCGTGGATGAAAATGGTAAAATCACCGGCGTGAGCGTGGCCATCGGCGAGGAAATCGCCAAAAAGCTGGGCAAGCCGGTTGAGTTCCGAAACATCAACTTCGACGGCCTCATCCCTGCCCTGCAAACCGGGCAGATTGACCTCATCATCTCCTCCCTGACGGCCAATGAGCAGCGCCGGAAGTCCATCGACTTCTCCGAGCCCTATGTAAAGACTGGTCTCTCCATCCTCGCCGCCAAAGACTCCAGCGTGCAGTCTGAGGATGACCTCAGGTCACCCGGCCGCAAGCTCGCCGTACGCATCGCCACCACTGGCGAGCAGTGGTGTCGCGAGTATGTCCCCGGTGCCAAGCTCGTCGCGCTCGACACGGACGCAGCCTGTGTGCTCGAAGTCGTGAACGGCACCGTCGATGCCTGGGTGTATGATCAGGTCAGCGTGATGAATTATCACGCCAAGCACACAGATCGCACTCGTGCCCTGCTGACTCCCTTGCGTGAGGAAGTCTGGGCTGTCGGGCTCAAAAAAGGCCGCGAAGATCTGAAGGCGACCGTCAACGAGGCCATCGCCCAGATGAAGAAAGACGGAGCCTTCGCCAAACTCGCCGAACAATATCTCACCAAGGAACGCGATATGATGAAGGCACAGGGGCTGCCGTTTGTGTTTGAGTGAAGTTCACCGTTCTCCGTTACCCGTTCGCATGTCAGACATCGCCACCAATCTGGAACGCATCCGTGAACGCATCAGCACCGCTTGTTCGCGTGCAGGTCGTGAATTGAACTCCGTGGAACTCGTCGCTGTTTCCAAGACGAAACCAGCCGAGGTTATCCAGGAGGCGGTGGATGCTGGGCAACTCCTCTTTGGAGAAAACCGCGTTCAAGAAGTGCTGCTAAAAAAGCCGCTGCTGCCTGCAAAGCTACGCTGGCATCTCATCGGACCGCTGCAGTCCAACAAGGTCCGCAAGGTGCTGCCCATGGTGGAGATGATCGAGGCCGTGGACTCGCTAGGCATCGCGAAGGACATCAACCGCATCGCGGCGGAGCTTGGCCTTCATCCAAAGGTACTGCTGGAGATCAATGTCGCCACCGAGTCCTCCAAGCACGGATTCAGCCCGGCGCACATCCGGGACCAGTTGGAGGAACTTTACTCACTCGACCGGCTCTACATCCAGGGACTCATGTGCATCCCGCCATTTGACTCCACGCCGGAGACATCGCGGAAGTATTTCGCCCATCTGCGGACGCTTCGTGAGGAACTGGAAAAGATCGGCGGCGCTCCCTTGCCCGTGCTTTCCATGGGCATGAGCCATGATTTCGAGGTCGCCATCGAGGAGGGAGCGACTCTCGTGCGCGTGGGCACGGCGATCTTTGGAGGCCGCTGATCAGCCGACGATCGCCTCCGCCATGCGCAGAGCTTCCACATTGGCTTTCACCTCATGGACACGGAAGAGCCGGGCCCCAAGTTCACGCATGTGGGCGGTGAGAGCCACGGTGGGCCAGTCGCGGGCTTCCAGGCTGTCATCTTCGAGCAGTTTCCCGATCATGCTTTTGCGTGAGACTCCGACGAGCAGAGGTCTGCCGATTTCAGCGAGTTGTGGCAGGGCTCGCATCAGCGTGACATTGTGCTCCAGCGTCTTGCCAAAGCCAAAGCCCGGGTCCAGCGCGACGCGTTCCCGCGAGATGCCGATGCTTTCCAGCGTGTGCAGGCGCTCGTCAAAGTAGGCGCGCACCTCCGTCACGACATCAGCATACTCCGGGTGCTGCTGCATCGTGCGCGGCGTGCCGATCATGTGCATGACCACCAACCCCGCATCCGTCTCCGTCGCCACCCGGGACATGGCGGGATCTCCACGCAGCCCAGTGACATCGTTGATGATGTCCGCCCCGGCATCGAGCGCTGCGCGGGCTACATTTGCCTTCATTGTGTCGATGGAAATGAGAGTCTTCGTCGCCGAGCGCACAGCGCGGATCACCGGCACCACTCGGCGCAGCTCCTCCGCCTCCTCCACCGGCTCGGCTCCGGGCCGCGTGGACTCGCCGCCGATGTCGAGGATGTCCGCG
The DNA here is from genome assembly GCA_964390165.1 of uncultured Prosthecobacter sp. GTDB lineage: Bacteria > Verrucomicrobiota > Verrucomicrobiia > Verrucomicrobiales > Verrucomicrobiaceae > Prosthecobacter. The sequence continues at coordinate 6,869 of CAYMHJ010000069.1, forward strand.
CCCTCCTCCACCAGACGTAGCGCATGCTCCACGGCGCGGCCTGTATCGAGGAAGCGCCCACCATCGGAAAAAGAATCCGGCGTCACATTCACGATGCCCATGATCATCCCTCGTGGGCCGAGATCATGGTCCGTGCCGTGGATGCGCCAGAGGTGTTTCATGGCTCCATTCGAGCCGGAACCGCAGAAAAGTAAAGAAGCAGACACCTTCACTTGTTTCTTCGCGGATTGTTGGGTTCACTGGAGTGCGCCATCAGTCACCCACCCTGCTGATTCAACATGAACGTCCATCACCTCGAACTCTTCTACTATGTGGCACGGCACGGCGGTGTCAGCTCGGCGGCGCGGGCCATGCCTTATGGCATCCAGCAGCCGGCCATCAGCTCGCAGATTCTCCAGCTTGAGGACGTCCTCGGAGTCGCGCTGTATCAGCGGCGTCCTTTTCAACTAACTCGCGAAGGACAGGCGCTCTATGAGTTTATCGCGCCCTTCTTTGGCGGGCTTTCGGAGATCTCCAATCGTTTGCGTGGTGGGGGTGAAAACCGTCTGCGCATCGCCTCTGCCGAGGTGGTGCAGCGTGATTATCTGCCAGATTTGCTCAAGGGGATGCGGCGGCGTGTGAAGGGGTTCCATTTCACGCTGACTCATGGACGCCAGAATGAGATCGAAGCCATGCTTGTCGCTCAGAAGATTGATGTCGGACTCAGCACTTTGATGGATCAGACGATGGCGAACATCGAATCCCGCGAGCTTCATCGTCTGCCGCAGGTGCTGCTCGTTCCTGTCAAAAGCACGATAACGAAGGCGTCGCAGATTTTTGAAAAAGACCGCATCGACCTGCCTCTTGTGTCGATGGATTCTAATGATGTGCTTTCACGCTTGTTTCAGACCACCCTGCGTCAGCGCGGGCTGGAGTGGCTGCCGAGTCTTGAGGTCGGCAGTCTTGATCTTGTCGTTCGATATGTCGCCGAAGGTTTCGGCGCAGGATTGGCCCTGCGCCATCCGCGTGTGGAGTTTCCTGCCACGGTGAGGGCGCTTGATCTGCCTGATTTCACTCCGCTGAGCTTCGGTGCTTTGTGGACGGGCAGGATGTCACCTCTGCTTGAAGCCTTTCTGGATGAAGCGCAGTTGCTGGCGAGGAACCTGGGATGAATCAGGTGTTCTCCGCCAAGCTCGAAGCCAGTGTCTTCACCTGACGAAGGTCGGTCTTGCCAGTGCCGAGAACGGGAATGGCATTCACCCGCAGGAATTGATCCCGCTTCGGTTTCCAGAGGTTTGGCAGATCCGTGGTGCTCAGCTTCTCGATGACCTGCACGAGCGCCTCCTCCGTGAGGGTGTGGATGACAGCGAGTCGCTCGCCCTTCTTTTCATCGGGCAGGCTCGTTACGGCAAAGGTCTGTATGCTCACTCCGGCGAGTTCATGCAGGCGTTCTTCCACTTTGATATGCGGCACCATCTCGCCGCCGATCTTGCTGAAGCGGCTCAGGCGGTCGGTGATGAAGATGAAGCCGTCTTCATCCATGGAGGCGATGTCGCCCGTGGTGTACCAGCCATCGCGCAGCACCTCCGCAGTCATTTCCGGGCGACCGAGATAGCCCTTCATGATGTTAGGGCCTTTCAACAGCATCAGGCCGGCTTCACCCGTCTGCCCGAGCGCGCCGGTTTCAGGATCGACGATTCGCACGGCCATCCCTGGCAAAGGATGCCCGATGGAGCCGCGCTTCGAACCCACCTGATGGAAGCCTGCGGCACGGAAGTCCATCGTGTTGACCGCCACTGCTGGTGAACATTCGGTGCAGCCATAAGCCTCCAGCGGGCGGATGCCGAACTGCTGCTCGAAGGCGGTGGCCAGGCGTTCCTGCAACTTCTCCGCGCCCACCATGGCAAAGCGCACGCTGCCAAACTGCTCGGGCCGGCAGCCACGCATGTAGATCTGGAGGAAGGTGGGTGTGGCGAGCAGAAAGGACACCGCATGATGGCTGACCAGTTCGCCCACGACCTTGGAGTCGGTCGGGTTGAAGTGGAAGGCCACACCCAATCCCAGCAATGACGGCGCGGCGAGTGTGCCGGTGAAGCCGAATGAATGGAAGAATGGCAGGATGCCAAGCAGTCGGTCATCAGGCCGGAAGGTGACCGCCTGATTGATCTGCTCCACATTGGAAATGATGTTGGCGTGCGTCAGCATCACACCCTTTGGATCGCCAGTGCTGCCGCTGGAGAAAATGATGGTTGCCAGATCATCTGGACGCGGAGTCTTGTCGCCACCGAGGCAGCGGCTGAACCATGCTGCGGGGCAAAGCACGGAAAGCATGAGGGACTGGAGTTTTTCCTTCATCGTCGGTTTCGCAGCCACCTCTTCGAGGAAGACCTTCTCCACCGGCAGATCGAGGTTCAGCTTTTCCAGAAACTTGGCGGTGGTCACGACTTTGCGGATGCCGCACTGGCTCATGCATGAGGCGATGGCTTCCGGTGCCAGCGTGTAGTTCAAATTCACTGGCACCTTGTTCAGCAGGAGGGCAGCGTGATTGACCAGCGCTCCGCCCACCGAGGGCGGCAGCAGCAGCCCCACTTTTTCCTCACCCTGCCAGACATGGCGCAGACGATGCGCTAGGAACACACTTTTGGTCAGCGCGGTGAAGAAGCTGATGCTAGGCGTGGCGGCATCGGTCATCGCCATGCGGAAGGGATGACGACGTGCGGTGCGCACCAGGGCGCGTCCCAGCGGTTGGATCTCTTTGCCACGCAGCGGCCAGGCATTCGCTCCAAGTTCCATCACGACACGTCTCACATTGTCCGGCGTCGAGTTCGGCGGCATGGGTTCGCCAAAGCTCACGGTCACGGGATAGGGCAGTCGGCGTGGCAGCTTCGAGTAAAAGCGTCCTTTCTCGAAGCTGAAGATGCTGCCCCAGACGTTGTCGAGATGCACGGGCACGATGGGCGCCTCCACGCCTTTCATGATGCGGCTCATGCCACGACGGAAGGGCAGCATCTGGCCGATGCGTGTGATCTGCCCTTCGGCAAAGATGCAGACGATGTGCCCATCCTTGATCCACTGCGTGGCGGTTTGCAGCGACTTGATCATCTCACGCGGGCGTGCCTCGGCAGTGATCGGGATGGTGTTCAGCATTTTGGCAAAGGGCTTCACCCACCACTTGTCGTAGATGCCTTTGTACATGATGAAGCGGATGTGCCGGTCACTGGAGGCGATGAGAAAGCAGGCATCCATGAACGACAGATGATTGCACACGAAGAGCGCTCCACCCTTCTCTGGGACGTGGTCGCGACCGACGACGCGGACGCGATAGAGCGTGTGGGTGAGCATCCACAAAAGGAAGCGCATCAGCGAGTCGGGCACGAGCATCACTGCGTAGATCGTGCTGCCGAGCGTCATCGCGGCGATCACCAGGAAGATGGTCGGTGGCGAGAGCTTCAGGATGCCGGTGAACACATAATACAGAGCCGAGGCGGCGAAGATGCCGATGAACGAGATCAAGTTTGCTGCCGCCAGGACTCCTCCCATTTGCTCGCGTGCTGGACGATGCTGCAAAAGAGCGGCGATGGGCACGATGAAGAGACCACCAGAGAAGCCGAGCAGACTGAGATGAATCGCAGCACTCTGAAAGGTCATGCCTTCGCGTCCGAGCAAGGCCGAGAAGAGCGTGAGGCAAAGTGCCCCAAGCGGGACCAGACCATACTCGATCTTGCCGCCTGACAGATAGCCTGCGACGAAACTCCCGAGGCCGATGCCAATGGCCGTGGCTGCCTGGAGATAGCTGCTTTTCGTCTCATCCGTCAGGTGCAGCACATCGGTCGCATAGGTGACGATCAAGAGCTGGATCAGCGCGGCGATGCCGAAGAAGAAGGTGTTCCCAAGCACGGCCAGCCACAGGACGCGATCCTGACGGATGGATTTCATCTGCGACCAGAGATCCGCCACGAAGTTGGCGCGGAACTGTCTCGTCGGATTTGCAGCGGGGATTTTCGTGATGCCAAAGCTGGTGGTCAGTCCGAGCACGGCAAATGCGATGAGGACCAAGCCCGAGCCTGACTGATTTCCTGTGAAGGTCTTGCACAGCCAGCCACCGGCGACGGTCCCCATGACGATGGCGAGGAAGGTGGTCAGCTCGATCACACCATTGCCCCAGGACAGTTTTTTGGCCTCCAGCAACTCCGGCAGCAAACCATACTTCGAGGGACCGAAGAAGGCACTGTGAACGCCCATCAGGAAGACACAGCCGATGGTGACATAGAGGTGATTCGTCGCCAGACCGAAGAGCGCGATGATCATCACGAGAATTTCAAATGCCTTCACCCCGATGGTCACGGTGCGCTTGCTGAAGCGGTCGGCCAGATAGCCGCCGCTCATCGAGAAAAGGATGAACGGCAGAGCAAAGAGCGCGCCGACAATGCCAATCAGCTTGTCGCGTTCCTCGTTGGGGAGGTTCATCTCGGCGATGAGGAAGAGCGCCAGCCACTTGAGGGCGTTGTCGCTGAAGGCCCCCTGAAACTGGGTGATGATGAGCGCCCAGAATCCACGTTGTGAGGCAGGAGCAGGCTTGGGAAAGGTCGTGTCCATAATTCAGATCAGCGAGCGTTGCGTTGGGTGGCGAACTTCTTCAATACCAGATGCGTTGGCAGGAAGGCGAGCGCGAAAAGTGCAAGCATCCAGACCACGAGATAAACACTCGCAGGCATCCATTGTTGGGCCTGGGTGTCATCGAGACCGAAGACGTAGTTCACATTCACGGGCGTGTTTGGATCAGCAAGTTTTGCGCCAGCAGGCGGCAGGGCAAAGAAGGCGAACAGGCAGAGACTCCACGCGATGCCGGTCCATTGTTTCAAAGCGCGTGCTTCGTAACCCAGACGGGCCACCAGAAAGATCAGCAGGAACGGCAGCCAGCCATGGAAGAGCGAGAGCCCGCGGAGGAAGAGCGGCTTGCTCTCATCAAACATGTAGGCGGTCATGCCTGAGTGCTCCGCACCAGTCAGCAGGCGGACAAGCTGTGCCCCAAAGTCGAGGCACCAGAAAGCCTGTGGAAGCAGAATACCCACCGCAGCGATGGATGCCGCCTGCCGACTCTCCGCCCAGACGGCGTAAAGCGTGATGAGCAGCGCCACATCGCAGAAGTAGAGGAAGTTGGTGGGGCCATAGTTGACCCAGTAAACCGGAATCAAAACGGCGAGGAATGCCGTGTAGGTGACTTTGAGCCAGAGCGGGATGCGCTGTGTGGAGGCTTCAGCAGGGGAGCGGGAGATGGTTCTCATACGCCGCCTACTTTTCGCACTTCAGGCGAATGATCGAATTGATAGATCTTGCTACGCCATCGGTTTCATCAATGACCCCAGACTCGTGAAAGGGCGGCAGCTTACCTCACGAGGATATCGCGCTCGGTGGCGTCGATTTCAGCTTCCCAGGCTTTGAGTTTGGATTTGAGGTCTTCCAGGATCTCGGGGTGTTGGTAGCCGAGGTTGGTGCGCTCACCGATGTCGGCGCTCAGATCGAAGAGCAGGTCCATCGTATTGCCGTCGTTGATGTACTTCCACTGGCCCTGGCGGATGGCGCGTTGCTTGCGGTTCGTGCGGTCGATACGCCAGTAAAAGGTTCGGTCGATGGGTTTGGCTTCACCCGTGAGAAGCGGCACGAGATCGATGCCATCAAGTGGCTTCGGTGCAGGTGAAGTCACGCCTGCGGCGGCGAGGAAGGTGGCATGGAGATCCATGGTGATGCCCATCTGCGAGGTAACTTTTCCCTTCGGCAGTTTCGCAGGCCAACGCATGAGGCAGGGCACACGGATGCCGCCCTCCCAGACGGTGGCTTTGTGATGAAAGAGCGGAGCGTTGCGGCTGTAGCGCTCGCCGCCGTTGTCGCTGGAAAAGACGACGAGCGTGTTGTCAGCGATGCCCTGCTTTTCCAGCTCGGCGAGCATGAGGCCCACGCCGTGGTCGATGCGCTCGACCATCGCTTTGTAAATGGCGCGGCTGCCGTGGTGCATGGATTCCTTGGTCACCATCGGCGTGTCCGGTTTGTCAGGAGCCTGGAAAGGTGCGTGGACGGCGAGGTGCGGGACATAGAGGAAAAAGGGCTGCTTCGCGTGGGCGGTGATGAACTTCACGGCGCGCTCATGGATGAGATCGGTGAAGTAGCCTTCCCGCTTCACAGGCTCCAGGCCATCACGCAGGGCGTAGGTGCCGTCGAAGTAGGCGTGCTTGTAGTAGTCGGCATGGCCGAGCAGCTCGCCGAAGTATTCGTCGAAGCCGCGCTTGGTGGGATTGTATTCGTCTTTGAAACCGAGGTGCCATTTGCCAAAGGCACCCGTGGCATAGCCGACAGACTTGAGCCGGTCGGCGATGGTGATTTCATTCAAAGGTAGGCCGAAGGCATGAATGTCCTTCTCCGGCACCCACTCGCCCTTCACGCGGCGGAACTGCTCCACCTGATAACCAAAGGCGAACTCCAGCCCGCAGCGCTGCTGCCAGCGTCCGGTCATGAAGCCGACGCGCGTGGGTGTGCAGACGGGAGCGTTCGCGTAGAAGTCCGTGAACTTCACACCTTCCACAGCGAGCCGGTCGATGTTCGGCGTGGCGATGTCCTTCCCGCCCATGCAGCCGAGATCGCCATAGCCGAAGTCATCGGCGAGGACGAAGATGATGTTCGGCGGGGCAGAAAATGACGAATTCAGAAGGACGAATGACGAAAGGAGGAGGGCAAGCAGTTGATTCATGGGGAGAGAAACGTGCTCATCTGCCTCGTCTATGCGCGGATTACTTCAAGAAGTGGCCTGTCAGGCTTTCCTTCACGCGCATCACCTCCTCAGGTGTGCCGGTGGCGATGATGTGACCGCCTTCGTTGCCGCCGCCGGGACCGAGGTCGATGATCCAGTCGGCGCAGCGGATGACATCGAGATGATGCTCGATGACGATGAGCGTATTCCCCGCATCGCGGAGGCGGAAGAGCACACCGATGAGAGTTTGGATATCGGCGAAGTGCAGGCCGGTGGTCGGCTCATCGAGAACGTAAAGCGTGCGGCCTGTGGCACGGCGTGCGAGTTCAGTGGAGAGCTTGATGCGCTGAGCTTCACCACCGCTGAGGGTGTTGCCTGCCTGCCCGAGCCGGATGTAGCCGAGGCCGCATTCCTCCAGCGTGGTGATCTTGGTGGCGATAGTGCTGGCTTTGCCAAAGAAGCGCGCGGCCTCGCTCACCGTCATCTCCAGCACTTCGGCGATGTTGCGCCCCTTGAAGGTGATCTCCAGCGTCTCGGCATTGTAGCGTTTGCCCTGGCATTGATCGCAGGTGACATAGACATCGGCCAGGAAGTGCATGTCGATTTTGATCTGGCCATCGCCCTGGCATTTCTCACAACGACCGCCGGGTGTGTTGAAGCTGAAGCGCCCGGAGTCGTAGCCACGCACACGGGCCAGCGGGAGCTGAGCGAAGAGCTCGCGGATGGCCGTAAAGGCTCCCGTGTAGGTCGCCGGATTGCTGCGTGGACTGCGGCCGATGGGTGACTGGTCGATGACGACGACTTTATCAAAGAGGTCGAGCCCTGTGATGCGCTCGTGTTTACCGGGCTCATCCTTCGCATTGTAAAAATGCCGCTGCAACGCCCGCATGAGCACCTTGTTCACCAGCGTGGACTTACCGCTGCCCGAAGGCCCGGTGACACAGGTAAAGCAGCCGACGGGGAAGCTGGCTGTGACATAGCGGAGGTTGTGTTCGGTGGCTTTGTGGATGGTTAGGGAGTTCTCAGTTCTCAGTTCTCGGTTCTCAGTTTCCGGCAACAGAGAACTCCTGAAGAGATCCGAATCAGGCGAGACACGCCCCGACGGTGCTTTAATCCGCATCGCATCGCTCAAATAAGCCCCAGTGAGGCTTTCCTTCTGCGCCATGACTTCTTCAGGCGTGCCTTGAGCGGTGATCTTGCCACCATGAACTCCCGCTGCGGGCCCCAGTTCGATGATATGATCGGCCGCACGCATCATGGCTTCATCATGCTCGACGACGAGCACCGTGTTCCCGAGATCGCGCAGTCGGAGCAGCGTGCGGATGAGGCGCTCGGTGTCGGAGGGATGCAGGCCGATGCTCGGCTCATCCAGCACATACAGCACACCGGACAAACCCGCGCCGATCTGCGTGGCCAGGCGGATGCGCTGCATCTCACCGCCGGAAAGCGTACCGCTCTCGCGATTCAGTCCGAGGTAGCCGAGCCCGACTTGCTCCAAGAATTCCAGACGCTTCACGATCTCCTTTTGCAGCTCGCCGACATAGGCGCGCTGGAGTTCGGTGACGGTGAGAGATTGCATCCATGACAAGGCATCGCGGATGGGGAGAGAGCAGTAGTCGTGGATGGAAAGGCTTGAGTCGGGTTTCAAGTTTAAGGTTTCAAGTTTCGAGTTCGAATCAGGCTCACATGCCCCTAACTTGAAACTCGAAACTTGAAACCTGGAGCTCAACTTAACCGCCAGCGATTCCTTCCTCAACCTCCGCCCTTCACAAGACGGGCAGGGCAGGGGATTCATGAAGCGGCTTAGTTGCGTGCGCAGGGCTTCGCTTTCGGCGTTTTCGTGCAGGCGCTTCGCTTCATTCAAAAGGCCTTCATAGGGCTTGGCGAGGCTTCGTTTGTTCGCGCTGGTGGCCCAGCCGGTGGCGATGGCATCTATGCCGGTACCGTGAAAGAGCGCGTCTTTGAAGGACTGCGGCAGGGATTTAAATGGAGCCTCCATCGAGACAGCGAAGTGCTTTGCCAGCGCTTCGATGCTGCGCTGTTGGATCAGCTTGAGCTTCGGATTGCGCGCCCACCAGGACTTCACGGCACCGTCTTTGAGCGAAAGCTCCACGTCGGGCACGATCAATCCTGGATCGGGTGCCATGAGCGAGCCCACGCCTTCACAGGTCGGGCAGGCGCCGACGTTTGTGTTGAAGGAGAAATGCTGTGGCGTGAGCTTCTCCATGAGGTAGCCCGTGCGTGGATTGGCATACGAGGTGGTAAAGGTCATCACCTCCTCCGCGCCATCACTGCCGACGAGGAACTGCACCTCGCGTTCATTCCATTTCAGCGCCGCCTCGATGCTCTCCATGAGACGCTGGCGCACGCCATCGCGGATGACGAGCCGGTCCACCACGACCTCGATGCGATGCTCCATGCCGCGCTCCGCTTGGAGAGTCTCATCCAGCTCCACGATCTCGCCATCCAGACGGATGCGGACGTAGCCCTGACGCCGCAGTTTTTCAAAGGTGGCCTTCAGCGTGTCTGTCTCCTGAGGCTGAAGCGGGGCCAGCACCATGCAGCGCGTGCCTTCCTTCACTTCCAGCACGCGTGCACCGATCTCAGCGGGAGTGTTTTTGATCAGGACCTCACCGGTTTCAGGATCATGCGGCTGACCGGCCACCGCGTAGAGCACGCGCAGATAATCATAGATCTCCGTGACCGTGGCGATGGTGCTGCGCGGGTTCGGCGTGCTATGCACCTGCTCGATGGCGACCGCGGGCGAGAGCCCCTCGATGAAGTCCACATCCGGCTTTTCAAGCTGGTCGAGAAACTGCCGCGCATAGGCCGAGAGGCTCTGCACATAGCGCCGCTGGCCCTCGGCATAGAGGGTATCAAAGGCGAGCGAGGACTTGCCACTGCCGCTGACCCCCGTGAGCACCACGAGGCGATGACGCGGGATGTCCACGTCCACGTTTTTGAGATTGTGCTGCCGCGCGCCACGCACGCGGATGAAGTCCTGAGGCATGGCATGATGAAGGGGTGGTGAAATGCAGACGCAAGCAAAGCTTGCACCGAACGCACAGGTCAGGAGGGGGCGGAATAATGGGGACTAGTTCAGCGGCGAGGTTTGGCGGGACGAGGTAGCCATCCAGTCCCAATGAACTCGGCGACTGGGTTTGGAACTGCGATCCAGCGGTGAAAGCACCGTGATGCCATTTGGAGGAACCTTTTCGCGATCCGCCGAAACTCAAAATCCAGGCTCACGGACTCCGTTGGTTTCAGGTTCAAGGTTTCAAGGTTCTGGCACGTCTCCGTCCCGCCGCAGCTAGGCCGAGCTAGGGCAAGTCACTTGGAACCTGAAACCTGAGGAAGGCTCCGCCAGCCCACAGATAAGTTCGGGCAATCTCATCTCTCTAGCCTAAACCATCAACAGTTCCAAAGTGATGATTTTCAGGCATTTAAAATTAAAAATGCGATTGTAGTCATTGACTTGTTTCGGCGGATTTCATTATAATATTCATAATTCGCTATAAAATTATGCTTACACTCCGCCTCTCCTCCAGTCTTGGCCTCACCGCCCTCGCGTTATCTTTCGGAAGCCTAGCTTTGGCACAGACCAATCAGCGCGGTGAATCCTTCCCCGAGCAGGCTTTCAACCGCATCAGCCGTGGCCCGGAGATCCCCGCCGCGCTGGGCTCTCGGCTGCCCCAGGTCGCCGCCTGGTATGATCGCTCCGCCGAGCAGTTGCGTGAGATCTGCCAGCAGGACCGCCACCTGCGCATGGACCACCAGGGCCGGCTCCACTACGTGTGTGAAGGTCTGCTGCCACTGCAAAACCTAGTCGTTAGCGCAGAGACCACAGGCGGAGGCACTAGCAGTGGCACACTCTCTGTCACCGACACCTTTCTGCTCCACAGCAAGCCCGGTGCCTCCAAAGTCATCTACCTCGACTTCGACGGCCACACCACCTCCGGCACGATTTGGAACACCAACTTTGCCGGCGGTGCCGACATCGTCACCCCGCCCTATAGCACGGATGCCACCGTCACAACGGCCTTTTCCACCGTCGAACTCGACAACATCTATTCCATCTGGCTGCGCGTCGCAGAAGACTTCGCGCCCTTTGATGTCGATGTCACCACTCAGGACCCTGGCCTCGAAGCCCTGCGCAAGTCCACCACATCAGACACCCAGTTCGGCGTCCGCGTCTGCATCGGCGGCAGCAGCTACTCCTGGTATGGCGCAGGGGCGGGCGGTGTCGCCTACCTGAACTCCTTCACCTGGAATACGGACACCCCATGTTTTGTCTTCACCGACCAACTCGGCAGCGGCAATGCCAAATACACCGCCGAGGCCACCAGCCACGAGGCCGGACACACCTTCAATCTCAGCCACGACGGCCAGGTCGCCCACGACACCGTCGCCGCTGTTGGCTACTACCAGGGTCATGCCAACTGGGCACCCATCATGGGCGTCGGTTACTACAAGGAAGTCTCCCAGTGGAGCAAAGGCGAGTATCCCTATGCCAACAACCTCCAGGACGACACCGCCATCATCTCCAACATTGTTGGATACCGCACTGATGCCCATGGCGACGCCATCACCACGGCCACCGCTTTGACCGGTAGCAGCCCCACCGCCACCGGCATCATTGAGCGCCGCACTGATGCCGACCTCTTCGCCTTCACCACCGGAGCCGGCCCCGTCAGCTTCACCGCCACACCCGCCGCCCCATCGCCAAATCTCGACATCCAGCTCGCCCTCTACGACGGCCTCGGAGACCTCGTCACCTTCGTCAGCCCCACCACCCTCGGTGCCACGCTAAGCACCACCCTCGGCCAGGGAACCTACTACCTCGCTGTCGATGGCATCGGCACTGGCGATCCCCTCAACTTTTACAACGACTACGGCAGCCTCGGCCAATACACCCTCACCGGCAGCATCGTCCCCGCCACTGGGGCCGCCCCCATCGCCGTCGCGGACAATACCGCCCCTACCTCCGGCACCGCCCCTCTCGCCGTCACCTTCTCCAGCGATGGCAGCTACGACTCCGATGGCAGCATCGCCAGCTATAGCTGGGACTTCGGCAACGGTGTGACCTCCACCGCCGCGAACCCTGTCTATACCTACACCACCCCCGGCACCTACACCGCCTCCCTCGTCGTCGTCGATAACAGCGGCCTCTCCTCCGTCGCGGACACCGTCACCATCACCGTGCAAAGCAACAACTTCGTCTATGTGGCCAGCATCGCCATGAGCCGCAGCACCAGCAAGCAGGGCACCCAGGCCACCGCCACCGTCACCGTACGCAATCAAAGCGGCGACCTCGTCTCCGGTGCCACTGTCACCGGCCAGTGGAGCGGCCTCACCAGCGGCACCACCTCCAAGAGCACCAGCCGAAAAGGGACCGCCGCCCTCACCTCCAGCCGAACCAAGAGCACCGGCACGTTCATCTTCACCGTCACCGGCATCACCATCGCGGGTTCTGCTTACAACCCCGCCAATAATACCGAGACCAGCGACTCCATAAGCACCCCCTGATTGGCCTCGGCAGTGCTGACATTAACCTTGTCATTGTGAGTGTCCTTCGGGACACTCACTTCATGTTAGCTATCCCAAATTGCGCGAAACGGATCCTTGTTCTTCTCCTGCCTTTCAGCCTGCTAGCCAGCGAGGATGACTGGAAAGGTGCGTCAAAGGTCACCACCACCCTCGTGGACGAGTTTGGCCGACCTCAGGACTTCTTCCTGGGGCTGGCCGCTTCCGCCACACGTAGCGGCTGCCGCGTCGCCAAGGTGGCTGGCAACATCCTGGATGGCTTCACCGTGCGTGTGGATGGCAAACCCGGGCCGCGCTACGAAATGATCGCCAAAGAGACGCCCGTCTTCAGCGACGATGGCCGCTCCGTCGCCTATGCCGTCCGGCGGCTCGGAGACTGGATGTGGGTGGTGAATGGCGTTGAGGGGCCTGCCTTTCCCGAACTCACCGCCACCTCGTTCGCCTTCAGTGCTGATGGGCGTCGCCATGCCTATGTGGGCATCCCACGCTTCCGCCAGTCCACCCTCATCGTCGATGGCAAGATTCAGGCTGAAGGAACATGGGAAGACACCATGCCCTGGGATGCAGCTCCACTTTTCAGCGCAGACGGTTCGCGGCTGGCCTATGTCGAGGCGCGTCGCAGTGAGAAAAAGATGCGTGTGAATCTCGATGGCAAGCCGGGTCCGTGGTACAATGGCATTGCCATCTGCACTTCCTTAGGGTTTGGAGCTTTTGGCACCTCCAGCGGGGAACTCAGCGGTGCAGCGGCAGAGCGTGCCAGGCCTGGAGTATTTTCAATGCACTTCTCCGCAGACAGCAGACGCTTTGCCTACGGCATGTTTGAGGCAGGCCAGAGTGGCTTGATCGTGGACGGAAGGCAGATCGGCCTGCATGAGGCCTATGGCTTTGATTTTGTCTTTTCCCCAGATGCCCGCGACTACGCCACCATGATGTGGGACGGCAAAAAGCGATGGATACTCTCTGGGAAATCCGATCCCATGGAGATCGAGTTTATCCTTGATTGGAGTCTCACTTACAGCCCAGACAGTCGGCACCTGGCCTTTTTCGGCACTCGCGAAGGAAAGCAAGCCATCTGGCTAGATGGTAAACCAGCACCCTGCGATATCCCCTTTGAAGACTGCCTGAACGGCAAGGTGATTTGCTTCAGTCCCGACTCGAAACGACTGGCATTCCTCGTCCGAACTGAGACCACGATGCACTGGATCGTAGATGGCAAGGCCGATCCAGGTGCAAAGTTCATCGGCTCCAATCTGACCCTGGACTTCAGTCCAGACAGCAGACACTACGCTTATGCAGCCACGGATGCTGTCGGCGAAGAAGTCCGCGTCGTGTTGGATGGCGTGGTGCGGGCGAAACACGCGGTCATAGCCTGCGGCCCCGTCTTCCGAACCGACGGTGTACTCGAGTACCTCGCCATCGAGGAAAAAGCCCTCATGAGGTACGAAGTGCGACTCGAATAAAATGTCAGAGCTTCAAGAGATCCGATCCAGATCAATCGTTAAACTCTCTGAACCTCATGCCTGCCATCCGCCTGCATCTGTTGCTCCAATTTCTGCTGCTCGCCTCCTGTGAATCCAGGTATGACGGCTTCGGTTATGAGAAGGAACTTCATCCAGCGGATGTCCGCAACTTTCAGCACGACCTGATCAATCACGAGGAGCCCGGCTGGGATCGGCTGGGCCTGTGGCGTCGGCTCGAGGGGAAGCCTCCACGCTTTGTCCCCCGGGACATGCCCAGACATGTCCCGGTCGATGAAAAGCATGGCTCATGGACGCTGGATGCTGCGGATGGGAGCCGCTTCTTCGTCCCTAAAGGCGGCACTCCGCACTACAGTGAGACGGTGCTCCTGGCTGAGGCCCGGAAGTCCACCAATAAGATATCCAAAGGCCGGAGCCGCACCCTGAACATCCTGGGGCCCTTGATCTTCTGGCCCATGGCGGTCACCCTCTCAGCCGCACAGCCGAGCTTTTAGAAGAGCCCTGGCACCTCATCACGAAAACCGAATAACACGCAGAACCTCCGACTCCTCCCCCCAGTCAGAAGACCCAACAGCTCTGGCACTTGTCATTCAAAAGCAAAACGCATTAGCCTCTGCGATTCATGATCCGTTTCCTTCCCATCACCTGCCTCGTCCTCCTGACGCACTGCGCGCACCGGCAGGAAACATCGAAGCCTGCCCCCGCTCAAAAGGTCGAATGGTACATCGCCAGCAAGGAGCCGCTCACCTACTGCCCGAAAGGCCAGCATCTGCCGAAAGAGGGCGAGTTACCTGAATGGGGAGCCGAATACATTTTCCTCGCCGACCAGCGGACCCGTTTCTACATCCCCCCACAACATCCAGACCATCGGCAGCAGGCTCTGGCACTTAAGCTGGCATCAGACAAAGAACCCCATCGGCTCGGCAAAGGCACCCAGCAGACCATGAAATGGGTGGCAAGTACCCCACTGCGCCTCGCCGCCACCATGGCCCTTATGGCGACGGGTCAAGGACCGGCAGACATCTTTGCGCAGATCTGGGAGCCGTAAAATTGGCTTCGGCATCGATGCCCTGTATTCCTAACCTACAGATTTAAAGAGAAGGCGGTTCAGTTTGCGCACCTGGCAGACTCTGGTCTTCCACCAAAGGAATCAGCTTCGCCAAAAATGGGATTGCCTGTGCAGGTACGGCTATGTGTAATGGCTTTTCATGAGATCGATGCCGCTTCTCTTTTCATGGGTCACACTGGCCCTGTGCCTGTTCAGCACCTCGTCACCCGCTCAGGCGGCCAGCCGCACCTGGACGAGTACGGATGGGCGGGTGATGCAGGCCGTGCTCGTGGCGGTGGAAGCAGGTGAGGGTGTCTTTCAGTTGGCCGCAGGGCAGACTTCACGCGTTCCTCTGGCGAGACTCTCGCCAGCAGATCAGGAATGGATCAAGCAGTGGCTCAAACAAGCGCCTGCGGGCCGCACGGCGGCATCCTCCGGCACAATACAGTGGCCTGACACGGTCAGCGCACCGCCTGCGGCACTGACCAGTTTGGTGAAGCCGGTGTCTGAGGCAGCCGGTGGAGCCGTGTTTCGCAGCCGTTCGTTTCAATTCAGTGTCGATGAAAAGCTCGCTGCCAGTGCCATCGCCGAGGTCGCCAGGACCTTCGAAGCCACCTATGAGCTGCTGAAGGCACTGCCCTGGGGCATCCGCCCGCAGCCTGATCCTGCCAGCGGCTTTTTCGCGGCGAATCTCTGGGCATCACGCACGGCCTATGAGTGGGACGTGGCGCGGGCGATGGCACCCAAGCCGCAGGGCACCACCGGTTCACCTCAGTTCATCACACCGGGACAGGCAGGCAATGCAGCGGCCTACAGCGGCGGCATGTATCTCACGCATGACCGCACTTTTCGCATTCCTTTTGAGAGTCTCGGGCTGGTGAAGCGTGGGTCCTCCTGGTTCAAAAACGAGTCCTACACGAGTGATACCCTGGTGCATGAAGTGACCCACCAGATGATGCATGACTATCTGCCCTTTCTCCCGAACTGGATCGGCGAGGGCATGGCGGAATACACAAACATGCTGCCCTACAAGGCCGGCACCTTTCGCGCAGGTGACCATGAGAGCGGGCTGCGCAAATACGTGAAGACGCAGCTCTCGTTTCTGAATGATGAGCCGCTGTCCACTCTGGGGGATGCGTGGGATCATCTCAACATGCCGGCGAATGAGTGGTCGCGCCGCTTTGCCAGTGCTGCCCTGACGATGAATCTGCCTGGAGCAAACTCGGGCAACCGCGACCAGCGCCGCCTCTACGGTCTCTCATGTCTGCTGGTGTACTACTTCTGCCATCTCGATGGGGACGGACGTGGTACACGCTTTCGGAAGTATCTGGAGGCCATGGCGGCTGAAGCGGCAGTCTGGCAGGAATTCACGACCGGCCAGGCACGCCATCAAAAGGAGATGGAAGACTTTCTGAAACTGCCAGGTGTCACCAAGCTTGAAAACGGCCAGTTCCGCCATCCTTCCGAACTCAAACCACCCACTCCGCCCGAGCGCCCGAAGAACCGCAACCCAAAGCAGTTTGGCATGGAGCAAATGAGCCTGCTTGTGGATGGGCGCAGCGCAGAGGCCTTTCGTTCCGAGTTCGCCGAGGCTTTGAAGAAGGCGGGCTTAAAGTGGTGAGGGTTGGTTGGGCCTGTGGCTCCCAGACTCCCCGACTTGAACCCTTGGCAGTCAGGCATCCATCCAATCCTGCGACTTCAGCGCCACCGCCATCCACCCCTTTAGATAACCTATGATACCGGTAGAGAAAGTAATCTATGCACGCGCTAAGGTCATCTCAGCACGTGCTAAGGTCGTCTCAGCACGCGCTAAGGTCATCTCAGCAC
>CAYMHJ010000070.1:0-23425 GCA_964390165.1 uncultured Prosthecobacter sp.
AGAGCTCCAGTGGAGGCAGATCGGCGGCAGTAGCTGCCTGTGTGCAGAGGAACAGGCTGGCTGCGAGGAGCGGGGTAAGGCGTGACATGATCTGGGGGAGATTTGAACTGGTTAAAGCTTCCAATAAGCGAGCACAAAGGCTGCAGTAACGACCACGAGCGTGCTGATGACGGCGATCCAGGGGTTCCATTTCATGGCTCGGGAGAGCATCATGACGAAGTGGATGAGCAGGCCGATGGCGACAATGATGCAGGAGATGAGCGGCCAGTGGTCAGAGGGATTTTCCACCACCTGAAAGCCCGAGCGCTTCACACTGCCACTCTCCGAGCCATCATCAAAGGTGCTCTGGAAGATGGCATAGCCTTCACCGCGGACGGGCTCGTTCATGGTCACGAGCCGCTTTTCCTCGCGGGTGCCGTGCAACTTGGTGACTTTGCTGGAGAAGCGCCGTGCCCGATCTGTGCCAGGATGTTTTTCCTGAGAGGTTTCATCGAGGCGGATGGCGAACGGTAGCTTGTAGGAACGACGTCCAATGCTGATGAGATACTTCTCGGTGCCAAGGGTGGCCGTCCAGGGTGCCGCTGCGTATTCCCAGAGGATGCCCCGCTGTTCAGCACCTGATTTTTTGTCCTTCACGACAGCGATGCACGCCTGGGAGAGCGCCTCATCGGCTAGAAGTTGACCACGCTTGTCGAACTTGGTGAGTTCCTGGATGAAGTAGCCATCCACTGCATCGGCCCGATCTCCAGCGGCGTCACGCTTGGGTTCGGCATGCTGCTTCCAGTTCGTGATCGTGAGGTCAAATGGCAGGCTGTCATGCGTAAAGGTGCGTGCCTTGCCATGATCAACATCATTGGAGAGGTCGGTGAAGAGTCGCTGATCGATAACGAGAGCGCTGCGTTTCTGCCCCTCGGGCTGTACTTTTTCGATCTCGATCACACGCTCGTGGAAGCTCTGAAACTCGTCGTGCACCTGCCCTTCAGCGAGGTTCAAGATGCCGTCCTTGGCGAAGTGGTAGGTCACCGCTCCGGAGGCGATCATGAACAGAATGGCGAAGTGGGAGATGACGACCCCGATGGTGCGTGGGCTCTTGCGGATGCGGATGAGGCCACCCAAAAACATGTTCACGAACAGCACGGCCATCAGCGTGTAACCACCCGGCAGGATGGGGGTGGGCAGGACGACGTTGCCAATGTTCCAATACACATCCAGCGCTAGCGCGCGCCAGCAGGCGCCGATGTCGATACGATCGACAAAAACAGATTCAAAGTAGCGTGCCTGACTGGCCACGAGGCCGTATTCAGCCTGCTCCAGCGTGCCTAGAAAAGTCAGCAGAAGCAGCAGCGCCAGTACGATGGTGGCGAGCCCGAAGCTGGAAAGGAAGGTGATGAGTCGGGTGAAATGGGACACGGTGGAAAAGAGACGAAATTAGGATGACAAAGGTCGAAATATCTGAGCGCCCTTCATTCCTTCGGAAGGTTCGGTTTGATGGACTGGCAAAATTGGTCAAATGCGGCTACGTTCTGCTCCACCAGTGCCTTGGGGCCGGTGAGTTTGACGAAGATGGTGGCCTGTTCGGCGCTGTGGATCAGACCGAGCATTCGGTAGCCGGTCTTGGCGGTCTCAGCGCCGAAACTTTTGAAGTCACCGTCAAAGGATACAAAGGTGGCGTCGCGGTTGAAGAATGGCTTCGTCGGCAGTTTGGCCAACTCGTCGGCGGTGTAGTTCGCCAGGCCCATTTGCGTGCGCCAGCGGTTCACGTTGGCCTCCAATCCGCCGGAAGGGCCGGGCAGCAGGGAGATGTAGCACTCACCTTCCTGATTCGGACCGAAGCGCAGGTCGATCAGCCGCATACCCATGGGATCAGGTGTGGAGCTTTCACTCCAGCCTTCAGGCACGGTCCAGGTCAGCAGGCTGCGGAAGTCGGGGCGCGGCTGAGTTTCTTCCTTGGCATCGTCGTAGAAACGTGTGGAACTGGGGATGTCCACGGCAGGCTTGCGAGCATAGGTCGAGAGTTCACGCGATTCGGTGATGGCTTCGCGTTCATCGAGACGATCACAGGAAGCAAATAGAAGACTGCACGCGAGCAAGGCGCAGCAGGTATGGGGGGATTTCATCGTGGAGGAACGCTTGGGGAGGCGAAAGAGTTAGCTGCATTCGGAGGCTGCGCGATTTAGCGGAGCGGCTTTGGCAGGCAGAAATGGCATGGTGGGCGAAGACACGCGCTGATGGATCGAGATGGCACCTCGATCCATCAGATTACGAGATGGAATCTCATTTTAAGAGCCCTTGTGATCTGTGTGGCAGGCTTTGCAGTTCGAGGCCGTCTTGAATGCCACGACTCCAGTGGCGTCCTTGGCCTGGATCTTTTTCACGGCAGCGACGAGTGCCTGGCATTTGGCGACCCAGGCGGCTTTGTCACCATTCGGCGGGGTGATGGCGCAGATGTCCTGGCTGATCTTCAGCATGGTGGCGAGGTCGGCATCGCTGGCAGTTCCAGCGGCGACTTTTTTGCAAAGAGCGTCGTCGGGTTTGAAGTGGGTCTTCATGGCCGTCTTGATGACGTCGCTCCCCTTGGCGGCGGGAGCGGCTTTCGGATCTGCTTTCTTCGCTGCGTCTGGTTTGGCTGGAGCTGGTGGTGGTGCGGGAGGCGCAGGTGGCGGGGCGGTGAGGGCGGCGATCTCGGCTTCGCTGAGGCCGACGTTCACTTTCAATCCGGGTATCTGGCCTTCGAGGGCCGTGGCTCCGGCTTTCGTGACGCCGGTCTGCCAAGCAAAAAGCTTCTTCAGGCCTTTGGCAGGCGCGAGTTTGGCGATGCCAGCATCGGTGGTCTTGGTGCCGTAGAGGTTGAGGTATTCGAGCTTCACCAATGCGCCAAGTTTGGCGATGCCTGCGTCGGTGATCTTGGTGTTTTCCAGATGGAGACGCTCGAGATTCGCAAGTTTCGCGAGAGTGGCGGCACCAGCATCGGTGACCTGACTGCGGGCGAGATCGACCCAGATGACATGAGCGGCGATGGGCTCCAGCAGGGCGAGTTCTTTGTCACCGAACTTGTCGGTGGCATTGATCACGCTTAGGCGGAGCTGCTCAGTGTCTTGAGCGAGCGGCATTAGGCTGGCATTCAGGGCGGTCATCTTGGTGGTGATGTCTGCCACCAGCTTCTTTTCAGCATCGGTCAGCGGAGCAGCTTTGGGCTTCTCGACCTTGGCGACGGCGGCGCTGGCTTTGGGCAAACCTTTGGCGAGCAGGGCGGCGAGCGTACCTTCGACTTCGGATGTGGGCTTGGCGGCAGCGACGGTGTCTTTCTCGGAGGCACCGCTGTCGATCCACCACTTCAGAAGGGCAATCTCTTCCTTTGTGAGCTGCGGTTCATCAGCCGGAGCCATGTGCTCATCATCGTCTTCTGGCAGGAGGGCGCGCACCAGCATGAGGCTTTCCTTGCTGTTTTTCGCGATGACAGTGTTGGCCCCCTCACCTCCTCCTTTCATGATGGCTGCAAAGTTGTGGAGCTGGAGCTTGCCCTTCTTCTTTTCCTCACCGTGGCAGCCCACGCACTTCGCCTGCAGGATGGGGGCGATGATGTCCTGATAAACGATGGCCTTCGCAGCGATGGCGGGATCCACCTTGCCTGCCGCAGCCGGGGCGGCAGGAGCAGCGGCTGGCTTGGCGGCTGCAGCCGCAGGTTTTGCGGGAGCGGCGGCAGCAGGAGGCGCTGCGACGACGGCCACAGGCTTGGCATCGTCTTCAGCGGTCCAGCCGTTGTTGATATGCGTCTTCGGGAGCTTGGCTTTCAAAGCAGCCACCCCGGCCTTGGTCACACCGCTCTGCCAAAGGTAGAGCGACTTCAATTTGCTGAGTCCGGCGATCTTTGTCAGACCCGCGTCGGTGACTTTGGTGTTGTACAGATTCAGATATTCTAGGGCGGCCAGTCCTTTGAGGTGATCCAGCCCGGCATCACTGACAGCGGTGCCTTCGAGGTGAAGTTCCGTGAGGTTTTTCATCGCAGCGACTGCGGCCAAACCTGCATCTGTGACCTTCGTTCGGGCGAGATCGAGGGAGACGACCTTGTCTGCGATGGGAGCAAGCGGGGTGAGCCCGGCATCGGTGAACTCCTTGGCGACGTTCAGCGCGGTGAAGCGGTAGGTCTTGCCATCTGCGGCGATGGGCATGAGCGAGGCTCCAGTGGCGTTGACCTTGTCGAGTGCAGACTTGAGGGCGGGATCAGCAGCAGGCTGGTCGGCAGCGTGCAGACTCAGGGCGAGGAGGGCCGGAAGCAGCAGGGTTTTCTTCATGGGTAGTTTTGGGGGCGTGGTAACTGAAAGTGAAAAACGGTCAAGGTAACGCATTGAATACGTCATCCCTTGCCTAGGCGTGGCAGGATCAAAGTTTGACAGCTTCTTTTGCCTCAGGCGGGAATTGCGCCTCGGATACCTTCTGAGTGGCACTGGCGCCTGCCTGAATCCAGTAACGAATGGCGGCAGTTTCGGCAGGCGTGAGCTGGTCCTTGCCTTCAGGCGGCATGTGTTCGTCATCATCTTCAGGCAGGTCGATGCGCTGAATGGTCAGACTGTCCGCAGGTTTACCAGCCACGATGTTGTCGCCGTTTTCCCCGCCCTGCATCGTGAATTCGTAGGTGTCCAGTCTTAGCTCCCCCTTCTGCTTTTCTTCGCCATGGCACTTGTTGCACTTGGCTTCGAAAATGGGGAGGATCACATGCTGGAAGACGAGCTTTTCATCGCCCGCTGGCGTTACCGGAACAGGTGGAGGAGCTGGCACTGGGGCGACCGCGACGGGTGCAGGCAAGGGCTGGGCGGGTGCCGGAGTCGGTGTTGGCTCAGTCACTTCGACCTTCGGTTTTTCGACGAAGCTGAGCATCCGCTTTTCCATGGCGATCATTTGGGACTTCAAAGGCTCCGGCGCGTGCTGAGTGAGGAATTTGTTTCCGTGACTCAAGTTCCCGCCGAAGTGGGCACCCAGCCCCATGAGGCCGAAGCTGCCAAAGAAAACGGCACGGTAGGCGTGCATCAGCTCACGACTTCCCTGCCCCATGGCGTATATGCGGATCACCAGAGCCAGCAGCACCCCGGCCGTGCCCACGAGCGCCAAAGTCTGATGCAGAGTGAAGTTCCCCCCCTGGTAGCCGCCCTCACGAGAAAGCATGATGCCCGCCAGCACAGCCATCACCGAGCCTGCGGAACCCACCAGCAGCGTCAGCAAGGCACCCGCGCCGAAGCTTTCCTCACCCCGGCGGGTGAGGCACAGCAACTCCATCAGACACAGCAGCCCGAGCGCGCCCACAGGCAGATGCAGCAGGATGGGATGGAAGCGCCCGACAAAGAGAATGCTCGAGGAGACCTCCTCCTTCGGCAAATCATACAGCGGAGGAAACGCAAGCAGACCAATCACAAAACCCACGATGAGTAGGAGAGTGATCACCCAGACAAGAGTGTAGGATTTGGGCGCGTCGTATGAGGGAGAGGAAGCAGACATGGAGTAGGCTGGGAATGTGAATCGCCAGAGTTACCAACGCCGGTTGGAAAGGCAATCCATCAAACGAAACCATGCCGCATCTTGCGTTTTTCATGTCGGATTACGGCAGCCATGGGGCCCTTTAAACATACCGGCCCTCCCTCGTCATTGCGTCTCGACGCAGCCAGCTGCCCTTTAGGCCATGAACTCAAGCATGGGGCCTCCGAGGGGTGATCCGTTACGCATATCATTCTGGCGGTGCCCCAGACCTGGTCTCAGCCGCCGAAGTCCAGAGGCTTTGCGGCTTCGTTGATGGCGGGGCGCACGACGATGATCTCTCCGAGCATCTCTGCCTGCTCCACCTGGAGGTGGTTCAGCTTCATGAGTTCGAGCATGGCCAGGAAGGTGACGATGACCTCCACGCGGCTGGCGGCATCGCTGAAGAGCGTCTCAAAGCGGACTTTGCCGCCCAGCGGGATGGCCTCGAGGAGGTGCTCGATCTTGTCGGCCACAGTGAAGCGGTCGCTGACGATCTCGCGGATGTCCGTAGTGTTTTCAAAGCGCTTCAGAACCTTCTGGAAGGCGCGGATGAGGTCAAAGATGCCCACGCCAGCCACCGTCATGATGGGAGCTTCGAGATCCAGCGGCTCGGGGCTGGTGGCGAAGAATTCGTCCCCCTTCACCTCCTGGATGCCGAGGAACTGGGCGGCGTCCTTGAATTTCTTGTATTCGACGAGCTGGCGGATGAGCTCCCAACGCGGGTCTTCTTCATCAGCATCGTCTTCCGGCGGCTGCTGAGCGACGGGAAGCAGCTCGCGGCTTTTCAGATACATGAGATTGGCCGCCATGACGATGAACTCGCTGGCCAGCTCGACGTTCAGCATCTTGAAGGTGTTGATGTAGTCGAGGTACTGCTTCGTGATGCGGCCGATGGACACATCATAGATGTCGATCTCGTCTTTTTTGATGAGATAAAGAAGGAGATCGAGGGGGCCCTCGAAAATCTCCAGTTTCACTTTGTAATCCTTGTCGTCCACGCATCGAGCTAGACTGGGATGCACGGGGAAGCGAGAGGAAAATCTGCCGCGGAGCCACGTAACCGGGAGGTCTGGAGTGCTGAACTGGGAGGGAGGCAGGAGCAGCCGATGCTCCTTCATGAATGTGGATGAAGATTAGGATTGCAGGCGGACGGGCGGTTCAGGCATGGTTGGTGGCATGAATGACGCTCTCCGCTTCTGTGAATCTGATGCAGGCCCCGACGGCACGAATGTCTCTGGCGATGAGCTGCAGGAAATCCTGGCGCAGCGTGAAAACCGCGGCCTGCCGCAGATAGGCAGGCTGGAGGAGACGGTGGGCCTGGCGGTGTCCGGCGGGGGCATCCGCAGCGCGACTTTTGGCCTGGGGGTGATGCAGGAGCTGCGCGCACAGGGGCTGCTGGACCGGGTGGACTACCTCTCCACGGTGTCCGGCGGAGGCTACATCGGGGGGTGGTTCATGGGGAACCGCCTGCGCCGGGAGGCTGAGGGGAAGGAGGATGCTTTCCTGAATGATGAACATGAGGCGGTGCGGCACCTGCGGCGCTTCGGTCGCTATCTGACGCCGAGGTCGGGCTTTCTGAGCGCGGATACGTGGACGGCCTTTGCCATTTGGCTGCGCAATACGCTGTCCATCCAGTTGCTGCTGCTGATCCTGGTGATGCTGGTGATGTTGCTGCCGCATCTGGCGCTGCCGCTGTTTTATCTGGCGGCGCATCGGGAGCTGCTGGGAGCTTTTTATCTGCACATGGGGCTGCTGGTAGTATCGGGGGCGCTGGCGTTTTTCTGTCTGCTGCGGGTGCGTGCCTCCATGCTGCCAGCCAGGGGAAAAGAGCTGCGCAGGGCGACGCTGGACACATGGGTGATCGGGCTGGGGATGCTGGCGGGGATGCTGACACCGGCGCTGCTATGGGGCGCGCTGCTGACGCAGAAAATGGAGCTAAATCCCTGGGAGCGGCCCACCTTTCTCATGCTGGCGGGGACGATCTCTGTGCTCACGATCATCGTGCGGGTGACCTGCCGGGAGGGGCGGCTGGACTGGCGTGCGGGAGTGAGCCTGGTGATCCAGAGCGGGATGGTCTTTCTGCTGACGATGCTGATGGCCTTCGCGGCGGTGGAGATGATGCTGGTCTTTTGGCGGATGGAAACTGTCTCAGATGGCGCGGAGCTGATGCGTCTGGTGACGGCCAAGGTGATCGAGCCTGCGGAGATCAGTGCGCGGGCGCAGTTGCTGGCCTTCGAGGTGGAGTGGCCGCTGATCCTCGGCGGGCCGATGGTCGTCTTCATTTACTCGGTGATCATCGGCGCGGGCATCTCACTGGCGGGCACGGATGCCAAAGATGCCTACCGCGAGTGGTGGGCGCGCATCGGCGGATGGTTCTTCATCCTCAGCCTGCTCATGGCGGCCTCCTGCGCCATCGCGCTGGAGGGGCCGGAGCTGCTGGCCTGGATGCTGCCGCAGTTCGGCGGAAAGGTGCAGGCGCTGGGTGCCTGGATCATTAGTTCCGGTCTGATGATGAAGCTGGCGGGCAGCTCCAGCACCAGCGGTCAGCGCGGCGGTTCCTGGATCAAAGAAAAGCTGGTGCTGCTGGCACCCTTGATCTTTTTCCTCGGTCTCATGCTCTCTGTGGCGGGACTGGTGGAGTGGCTGCTGGACTGGACGCGCGGGGAGACGCCTGCGGTGATGGCAGTGCTCCACGGCTGGGGCAGTCAGGCGCTGGCGGCGGTGGGTTGGGAGCGTCCGCTCATCCTCAGCACCACCTTCCTGGAAAATGATGCACACATCCTGCTGCTGGCCGCCACGCTGGGCGCTCTACTGTATCTGCTGATGGCGTTCTTTGACATCAATGAACTGTCGATGAACCAGTTTTACCGCAATCGACTCATGCGCTGCTACCTGGGGGCCAGTCGTCCGCGTGAGCGGCGCAGCCCGGAGGTCTTCACTGGCTTCGACTTCGGGGATGACATGAAGGTCGCCGATCTGCGGACGAGTGCGGCGGCTGGCTTTCGCGGACCGTTTTGGATCGTCAACACAGCGCTGAATACAGCGAAGAATCCTGATCTTGATGTCGCCGAACGACTGGCGGAGTCCTTCACCATCACGCCGGTGCATTGTGGTGTGGAGAGGCGCGGGCTGGGGGTGGGCAGTGATGTGCCCGTACCGCAGGGCTACCGGCCCACGGAGGAATACATGGCAAATTCCCTCAGTGCCGCAGCCGCCATCTCCATCTCAGGTGCCGCCGCCAGTCCGAACTCCGGCTACCACACCTCACCGCTCATCGCCTTCCTGCTGACCATTTTTAATGCGCGGCTCGGCTGGTGGGCGGCGAACCCCGCGCTGCCGGAGACCTGGCGCACCATGCGGCCGCCGTGGTATAAAAGCATGGGCTGGTATGTGCTGAAGGAGCTCTTCGGCGGAGCCTCGATGAATGACCCCTTCATCTACCTCTCCGACGGCGGTCACTTTGAAAATCTCGGGCTCTATGAACTCGTGCGCCGCCGCTGCAAGGTCATCATCGTCTCCGATGCGGAGGAAGACGGAGGCTACACCTTCCACGGGCTGGGCACGGCCATCCGGCGCTGCTGGGTGGACTTCGGGGTGCGGCTGGAGATCGACACACGCTCCATCTCCCCGGAAACCGAGGGCGGTATCTGCCGCGGGCACTGTGCCATCGGGCGGATCGTGTATGATGCCAGTGATTCGACCAAGGATGGCACGCTCGTTTATCTGAAGTCGTCCTGGACGGGAGATGAGCCGACGGACCTGCTGCAATATCGTGCGGCCAATTCCGGCTTCCCACACGAGAGTACGGGGGATCAGTTCTTCTCGGAGTCTCAGTTCGAGAGCTACCGGAAGCTGGGACGGCATGTGGCTAAGACCTGCTTCGATGCGAGCGTGAAATTTCTCCACCAGATCGAGCCCGGCCTGCTGGACGCCAGCAAACGCAAGCCAGATGCGGAGGAGCCCACGCAGGCATTGTTCCTCAGCCGCCTTTCTGAGACACTCCGCCAATACTGGGCTCCGCTGACGGAGGGCTCGGACACGGAATTCATCCGCAACACCGATACACTGGTGGGTATCTGGCGGGATGTGCAGACCCAGGCTGATCTGCAATGGATGGAGCGCGTGATCCTGCCCGCCCCTGGCTGCAATTTTAAAGAGCCTCTGAAACCGGAGATCTTACCTTTGGATCATCTGAGCCCTGGGCAAAAGCTGGCGGGCCGCCTGCTCTGCCAGCGCCTTTTCCAGCTCATGGAAAATGTGTACCTAGACCTGGATCTGGCCCGCACGACTTCAGAGGAAGACAACTCCGGCTGGATGAATCTCTTCCGTCACTGGGCCAGGTTTAACTGTGTGGAGATGGAATGGCAGGCGGCCAGACCGACTTATGGTGAGCGCTTCGCCGCGTTCTGGGACCAGCAGCTCGCTCCGCCGCAGAAGCCTAAAATAGAGAAAGCTGAAGCATCGCAAAAACCACCCAATTTCTGACATCACCGTCACGGTTCCGTGCTTGCGAAACTCGGGAATCAGAGGAGTCTCGGCTCTGGCTGAACTCAGTCCAGTGATCCCCCGGCCATGATTTTTGAACTCAGTTCCCAACTCCAGACACCGCTCCAGCGCAGTCTTTACCGCGTGCTCGGCCCCGCAGTGGAGCGGGTGCTCGGCCTGCGTGGATTTGACCACATTTACCAATCCGCCCACGAGCGCTATGTGAACCTGCCTGCCGAACAGCAGACCTGCGGCGAGTTCTTTGAAGGCGTGGTCCAGGCTCTGGGGGCGCAGCACGATCTGGATCTGCCAGCGGACTTCGACTTCCCCAAGACCAGGCCGCTCATCATCGTGGCCAACCATCCCTACGGCATCCTCGATCCCTGCATCCTCGCCCGCTACGTCGGCAGGAAGCGGAGTGACCTCAAAATAATGACGAATTCCCTGCTCGCGGTCATGCCAGAGGTGAAAGAGCACGGCATCATGGTGAATCCTTTCGGCGGGCAGGAAGCCTCGCGGGAGAACCTCAACGGCATGAGAGCAGCACTGACTCATCTGAAGTCAGGCGGTGCCATGATCATTTTTCCGGCGGGTGAAGTTTCCGCCTACAAACCAGGTAAAGGCATCGAAGAAGCGCCATGGACGCGTCATCTCGGGTCCCTGGTCCGCCGCACTCAGGCCGCAGTATTGCCGGTGTATTTCCCAGGCGGGAACAGCCCGCTTTTCCACCTCGCAGGCGTCATCCACCCGCGTCTGCGCACGGGACTGCTGCTGCGGGAGTTCTGCCATCAGCAGGGCTCATCGGTTGAGATGCGGATCGGTGGACTCATCCCCTTCGGCAAGCTGCGCAAGTTTGAGGATGACGAAGCCCTAACGAAGTATCTCCGCATCCACACGCTCATCCTCGCCGAGCGTCGGCGCAACATGCCCGAGCCTGAGCCGCAACCTGACATGGCCTTGAGTATCGACGATCATCGTGCTGCGGCACATCGGGACCGCATCCTCCAGGAGGTGGAGGCTCTGCGCGCTCGTAATGGATGCCTCGTCACTCAGGGGGGGCTCAGCGTTTATTCGGCCCATTCGCACGAGATCCCGGACACGCTTCAGGAGATCGGCCGCCTTCGTGAGATCACCTTCCGTCAGGTGGGTGAAGGCACGGGTGAGGAGGTGGATCTCGACAAGTTTGACCGTTACTACGAGCACCTTTTCCTCTGGGATGAGCAGAAGAAATGCATCGCCGGTGCCTATCGTCTCGGGCGGGCGGACATCATCCTGCGTGAATACGGGCCGAAGGGGCTCTACACGAACACACTTTTCACCTTCGAGAAGCCCTTCCTCGCCAACCTCGAAGCCGCTGTGGAGATGGGCCGCAGCTTCATCACCAAAGACTACCAGCGGAACCTCTCCTCCCTGCCTCTGCTTTGGAAAGGAATCGCCCACTGGATCTCCCGGAACCCGGGTTACAAGAAGCTCTTTGGCCCCGTGAGCATCAGCAAGGATTACGATAAGCTGAGCCGCAAATTCATGGTCGAGTTCCTCCAGGAGAACTGCCTGCATGAGGATCTCGCCAGCTTCGTGAAGCCTCGCAATCCCTTCCGCTACCTGCGTGGCCGCAAGCTCATGCGCGAGTTCATCAGCGCGGACTTGCAGGATGTGGATGACTGCTCCGCCCTCATCTCCAGTCTCGAAACTGACGGCAAGGGCATTCCTGTCCTGCTCAAGCACTACCTCCGTCTGAGCGGTACCATCCTCAGCTTCAACGTGGACAAGGAGTTCTCCTCCGTCATCGACGGGCTGATCCTCGTGGACCTCACTGAGACGGAGCCCCGGCTCCTCGCGAAATACATGGGCGAGGAGAAGTGCCGTGAGTACCTCGCACGGCACAAGGTTTCTTGATCGCGTGAATCAGATCAGGCCAGCAGTTCTTTGATCACACCGCATTCATTGACACCGGTCAGACGGAAGTCGAGGCCCGCATACTTGTAGGTGAAGCGTTCGTGATCGAAGCCGAGCATGTGCAACAACGTGGCGTGCAGGTCATGCACATGGACTTTGTTCTCGATGGCAGCGAAGCCGAACTCGTCTGTGGCACCGTGCGTGTAGCCGCCTTTGGCACCCCCACCGGCCAGCCAGTAGGTGAAGCCGTAGTGGTTGTGATCGCGACCACGTTGCTTGCCGGCATTGGCGCCGGGTGTGGGCAGCTCGACGGCTGGTGTGCGGCCAAACTCACCGCCCCACATCATGAGGGTGTCATCGAAGAGACCGCGCTGTTTCATGTCACCCATGAAGGCGGCGATGGCCTGGTCCACACTTTTGGCCAGGCGGGCGTGGTCGAGGATCTCGTCGTGGCTGTCCCAGGGCTGACCAGCACCGGTCCAGAGCTGGATGAAGCGAACTCCGCGTTCCAGCAGGCGGCGTGCGATCAGTGTCTGGCGACCGAAGTCGTTCTCGCCGTAGGCTTTGCGCACGGACTCGGGTTCCTTGCTGATGTCGAAGGCATCGGTGGCCTCCATCTGCATGCGGTAGGCGAGCTCGAAACTCTGGATGCGGGCATCGAGCTGCTGATCGTTCTGGCGCTGCTTGAGGTGGTTTTCGTTCAGCGCGTGGAGCAGATCGAGCTGCCGACGCTGCTGCTTGAGATCAAGCGAGCCGTTCTTGATGAACTCGACGAGCTTGTCCACCTCCGTGTCTTCCGTGTTGATGTAGGTGCCCTGGTAGATGCTGGGGAGGAAGGCGGACTGCCAGTTCTTCGTCCGGCGCGTGGGCATGCCTTTCGGGCACATGGAGATGTAGCCGGGCAGATTTTCATTCTCAGAACCGAGTCCGTAAGTGATCCATGAACCCATGCTTGGGCGATGCAGACGGCCATCGCCACAGTTCATGAGGCCGAGCGAGGGCTCATGATTCGGCACATCGGCATACATGGAGCGGATGACGCAGAGATCATCGGCATACTCGGCGGTCTTGGAGAAGATGTCGCTCACCTCCAGGCCGCACTGGCCATACTTCTTGAAGGCAAAGGGCGACTTCAATCCAGCTCCGGTCGGGCGCTCGGTCTTCAGCACGCTCGGCAGCGCCTTGCCATCAAACTTCTCCAGCAGCGGCTTCGGATCAAAGGTATCCACCTGCGAAGGTCCGCCATTCATGAAGAAGTGGATCACGCGCTTCGCCTTCGGTTCATGATGCGGCTGGCGC
This sequence comes from uncultured Prosthecobacter sp., assembly GCA_964390165.1. GTDB lineage: Bacteria > Verrucomicrobiota > Verrucomicrobiia > Verrucomicrobiales > Verrucomicrobiaceae > Prosthecobacter. The sequence goes on from CAYMHJ010000070.1 coordinate 13,189, forward strand.
ACGCCGAAAGGGTTCGTGCCGTCCACGCCAGCAGCCTGGGCCTGATTGGCACCCATGAGATCGCCCAGCGCATAAGCTCCGAGTCCAGTGCCCAGCCGATTGAGCAACTGGCGGCGTGTGAGGAAGTGGTCTTCGAGATTGAGGGAATGATGGGACATGGCGGGGATTAGTTTAAGACTCGATCCAGACCATGGTCTGGGTGCTGGCGATCATGTTTGAAAGCTACTATGAGGATTACGCCTGGTGGCTCATCAACCGTGTAGATGAAGTGGCGGTTGAACTTCTTGAGATTGACCCGGCGGTGCCTGCGGTAGCGATTCAGGAAATGAAAATGATATGGATTCTTCAGGACTTCCTGCATCGCCTCCTTGACGGTAGCTTGGAAGCGGTCAGCAGCATTCCATGAGGCTTGTTCAAGGAACGCGAGAATGTCGTTCAACTCTTGTTGTGCCTGCTTGTGGAGGATAAGGTTCATGTGTGAGCAAGGCGGCGTTCTTGCTTAGCCTTCTCGATACCCTCCCAGAACTCTTCTTCCGTGAGTCCTTTGACGGCACCTGACACAAGTTCATCGGTTCGCCGATTGAGTTCCGCGATTTCCACTTCTTCAGAGTCCAATTCCTGCTCAAAAGCCGGCCCCATGTGATCCCACAACCATCGCATGACGGTCATGCGTTCCTCGGTTTCCAGAGTCTCGAGTTGATGGCAGATCTGAAGAGTAGTGGCGGACATAAAAACCTCCTGGGTTAGGGTTGCTGGAAAGGTGCGTGTTCGATCTCAATCCACAAACTGAAATTCATTCGACATCATGGGCACCTGACGGCGGGTGAGGAAGTGGTCTTCGATATTGAGAGAATGATGGGACATGGCAGGGGGGAGGTATTATGACCAACGACGATTTAATCCAAAAGCTGGGTGACGGCGGTCGTGACGCACCACGACGACTCGAATAAACTCTCCTGGATCAATGATCTCATAAATGAGGTGGTAGGGAAAACGCTTCAGGTTAGCTCGGCGGAAACGGGATCTTGAATTGAGCAGGTGAAAGTGTGTCGGGGAAGATTGAATGATCTGCACGGCCTCATCTGCCTTTCTGCGAAAATCGCGTCCCAGATCCAGGCTGATGTCCTTGTAATAAATCTGGGCATCAATCAGGTCGCGCATCGCAAGCGGATGAAACTCGATTGTCATGAGGCAAGTGCGTCGTCGAGTTGCTTCTGAACCTCGGACCAACTTACACCTTGAACACGACCTGAAGCCATTTCTGCTGAGCGACTTTCGGCCAGGGATTCCACCTGCTCCAGCTCATCATCGGATTCAGCAGGAACACTTTGCCAAAGCATGTGCAGGACCTCAATGCGCTCATCATTGCTGAGCATCTCGAACTGCTGGCAGATTTGTGTGGCTGTGGCGGACATAAAAACCTCCTGGGTTAGGGTTGCTGGAAAGGTGCGTCTTTGGTCTCAATCCACAAACTGAAACTCATTCGACATCATGAGCACCTGGGCGAGTTGGGAGAGGGGGGATTGGGGTTTGGTGCGGTTGAGCGGCCAGGCGTCGGGGCCGCAGAAGTCGGTGTCAGACTTGGTGATGAGGGTGGCCGTGCCGTCGGCACTCACGCGGTCGATCTTGGGAATCCAGGTGTAGCCGTCGCTGTCGGTGCTGGCTTCGGAATCGACGACGAAGGAGAGGGTCTCGCCCTGCTGGACTTCGATCTCGGCATTCAGGTCGATGCTGTCCACAGGCTTCAGCAGGTGGTTCACGATCACACCAGTGCGGCTGGAGACGATCATGCCGCGCACGCCATTGCCACGTTCGCTGGTGCGTTTGAGCACGCCGCTGAGGCGGACGCGTTCTTTGTCGAAAGGGGAGGTCCACTGCATCACGGCGGCGAAGTCCCGGCCTGGATGCCCGCTGTTGGCGGCGAGGAAGAGATGGCCAAAATCCTTGTCGGGGAAGGTGTCGGTGGGGAACCAGCGATTCTTCGTCTGCGCCGTTTTGCCGAAGTGCTGCATGGGCTTGAAGGCACCGAGCTTGTGCTGCCCGGCGGCGTCTTTCTCCACCTTCGCATAGCCGTAGCTCCAAACGAAGGCACTGCTGCGACGTCGGAGTTGTTCGCTGTCTTCGATGAAGCGCTGCGCCATCTCCACCTCCTCAGGCCGTGGATCACGACGCAGGACGCGATGGTAGAGATCGGTCACGGCTTGTGAGTCGATGCTGCTGCCTTTGATGGCGGTCTTCTCCGCCGCCTTGCCCGCACGCTGGCTCATGAAGGGGCTGTTCATCAGGAAGAGCGCCTGCTGGGGCACGGTGGTGACGTAGCGCATCGGGCTGTGGCTGTCGGAGTTCGCAAAGTCGAACATCGCCGGCACGGTCGGCTGATCGTAGCGGTCCACGAGCAGGAAGACACTGCGGCGGGCATCGGCACCTGCCTCGGTGTATCTCATGGCACGACCGCCCGAGATGCCGAGATCGAGATCGGCGCTGGCTTGCAGCAAAGCATCGCGCATGGACTCGTAGTCGAGGCGCTGGCGATTGTAGCGGCTGAGGAGGTCGTTGTCGGCATCCTTCAGGCTCTTCTCAGGCGTCACAGCGCTGTCCTGCTGCCAGGTGCGGCTGCTGAGGATGAGCTGATGCAGCTTCTTCAGGCTCCAACCATTGTCCATGAGGTAGGCGGCGAGGTAGTCGAGCAGCTCCGCCTGCACTGGCTTGGGCGTCTGCACGCCGAAGTCACTCGTCTGCCCAACCAAGGGCTTGCCAAAATGCAGCAGCCAGAGGCGGTTCGCGATCACTCGGGCCGTGAGCGGGTTGTCTTTGCTCGCGATCTTCTTCGCCAGTTCCAGACGACCGCTGCCATCAGTGAACTTCTCGCCGCCAAACATCGTCAGCCAGGCACGCGGTGCGGGATCGCCCTGCCGCCCTGGATTGCCACGCACAAAGACACGCACGTCGTTAGGCTTCGGCTTGTCCAAAGTGACCATGGCGCGCGGCGGAGCACCGGGATGCTCGGACTCGATCTTCACGCGGTCATTGCTGAACTTCGTCACCTTCTCCAGATCCTTGCGGGTAAAGAAAAGGTTCGCCTGCTCCACCGGCACAGCCATGGGGCTCGGGTCACTCATCAGGATCTCACGCACCTGCTTCCAGTCGGCGTTGTCGGGCTCTTTGCCGTCCAGGCAGGTGAGGAAGATGTCCGCATACATCTTGGCGATGTCGTCGAAGCTCTTCGGCGCAGGGCGCTTGGCCAGTTCGTTGCGTGGCACGGCATTCAGGCCGCTCTCAGGCTTCGTCAGCGAGGCCAGCACCACGGGTGCCTTGGCGGCAAATTCCGCTGCCGGGATGGCCGAGAACTCCTTCCACGCGATCATCACCGGATGCGGCTTGCCCTTCAAAGCGTGGCGCTGGACGAAGTCGCCCCACTTGTCCGCCACCGTATCACGCAGCTTGAGCTGACCCGCGCGGCCTTTCATAGCAGTGCGATCCGTGATGCCCGCCGCTTCCTGGGCAAAGGCCAGATACTGGCTCACGCGCTCCGGTGTGCGGATCTCGTGATACACCTCCGTCTTGAACTCCATCTCCTTCTTCGCGATCTCCGCCACCTTGGCTTCATAGTCCTTGAAGGCTGCTTCATCCGCCGCTTTGCCGATCACCGGCAGGTCCTTCTGCTCCGGCTGCTCGCTGCTGCTGAAGATGGAATACATCGCATAGTAGTCCTTGCTCGGAATCGGGTCGAACTTGTGGTTGTGGCAGCGCGCGCAGCCCACCGTGATGCCCAGCATCCCGCGGCTCACCACATCGATGCGGTCGTCGATCTGCAAATTGCGGTCGCTGATGAACTTGTCTCCCACATTCAGGAAGCCCAGTGCTGCCAAAGAGGGGTGAGCCGTCTCATTCGGGTGCAGTTTGTCCGCCGCGAGCTGATGCATCAGGAACTGATCATACGGCATGTCTTCATTCAGCGACTTCACCACCCAGTCGCGATAAGTGTAGGCATAAGGGTAGTTGATGTTCCGCCCCGCCACCTGATAGCCGTCCGTGTCCGCATAGCGGGCCACATCCAGCCAATGACGCGCCCAGCGCTGACCATAGGTTGGGCTGGCGAGCAGCTTGGTGACGAGTTTATCAGCATTCGGTTCTTTGATGAAGCTCTGCACGTCCTCATAGCTCGGCTGCAGGCCCGTGAGCGTCACGTAGATGCGTCGGCAAAGTGTGGCCGGATCTGCCTTCGGCGCGAAATCGAGCCCGGCAGCTTTCAGCTTCTGCTCCACTAGAACGTCGATGCCATGAGCGCCCCCCCCTTTTCCTGACTCCGCATTCCGAACTCCGACCTCCGCACTCCTCTTCACCGGCAAATAAGCCCAATGCTGCATCGGATCAGCGCTGGTATGGGCATCCGCCACCGCCTTCTCCGCAGGCCATGGCAGACCCATCGTGATCCACTTCTCCAGCGCCGCGATCTGCGCCGGCTTCAGCTTGTCACCCTTCTTCGGCATCGCCTCCACGCCAGGGGCGTGATTGATGGCCTTGATCAGCTTCGAGACCGCCGGATTCCCCGGCTCCACCACTTTTCCATAGTCACTGCCTTTGATCAAAGCCGCGCGCAGGTCCACACGGAGACCGTTTTCGTGCTTGTGCCCGCCATGGCAATCATAGCAATTCTCCGCCAGCACCGGGCGGACTTCTTTTTCGAAGAACTCGATCTGCTCCGGCGGAAAAACGGGCGTTTCAGCCGCACGGGCATGGAGGCTGAGAATGGCAGCAGCGCCACCCAGCAGGAAAAGCGGGCGTGTAAACAAGGGTGTCATCAGGGGGGATTTGCGACAGAAGAGGATGTGTGTGAGACACCTCCATATGCAAACGCAACTTTCGGGCCGATGCTTGCGTGACATCTGATCCCGCACGAGGCAGACGCATCAAAATGAACAGCGGAGGAGGCCTCCGCGACAGGGTTCACCGGAGCGGAGGGCAGAGAGTGAAACCGCCCCCTGCGCCTACCTCCGCAGCGCGTTGATCAGTTCGTCCAGCTTGCTGATCACATTCTGCATCTGCGTCTGATTGTAGATGCTGTCCGCCGCCTCGCCGAGCATGGATACCGCATCGCTGTTGTTGCTTGTCGTCGAGATGGCCGCGTCCAGCGCCGCCTGTGTCACCTCTCCGGGCGGGCCGCTCTGGCCTTCGGGAATGCCGAATGATAGATGCAGCACTCCGCTGGAGACCGAAGCAGCCACCGTGGCCGGATCTCCGGCAGGCAGGGTGTTCACCCCATCCACCTCCGCTGAAGTGATCGTCGGCACGGCGGCGATCATGTCCGCCAGCCCATTAAATTGATCCCTCAGCACCTCCGCCACCACCAGCGCCCCGTCCTCCGGCAGAGCCGGGTCGAAGGCGGAAAGACTGGGAGAGGGGGAGACTGGGAGACGAGGAGAGGGAGAGAGCGGCTGCGCCGCGAGACGTTGAGAGAAAGAGAGAGTTTTCATCTAAGCAGGGGTGGGCATCAGCCCGGGCAAAAGGTTAAAAGATCATCAAGCAACAAAAAGAGGGAGGTGACTGCCTACGGAAGACACGGAACCACGCAGAACCTCAGGTGTCTGAAACTCTGCTTCCTTGTCTTTCCGCGTCTTCCTTAGGCATCACCGGATGGAAAGGCCAGCGCTGTGCATAGAGGGTAGGGCGGCTGGTGCCCCAGCCGCCGCCTCAGAGTCTCCAAGTCTCGGGAGCGCAGCGAGCTCTCCAAGTCTCAAAGTCTTCAAGTCTCCGCGCCCAGCGCGTCTGGTCAGACTACGCCGCCGTGCGGGTCACCACGGTGGACCAGTCACTCATGCCTCCACTGCCGCCGATCGCCGCCACGCGGAAGGCGTATTCCACGCCCACGGTCATGCCGTTGAGCGTCAGAGTCGGCTTACCACCGACTTCGATCAGCTCCCAGGGACCAGTCACACCGTTCACCACGATGGCGCGCTGCAGCAGATAGCCACCGTTGCCGCTCACCGCATCCCAGGTCAGGATCATCTTTCCCACCGTGCCATTCAGGTCCACACGAAGGCCCAGCGGCGGCGGCAGCACGCCTGCGGGCGTCGGCGGGTTCTTCACGCCCAGGCCGCTGCTCACGATCACCTGCCGGTTCCCGTTGCTGGCCGCCTGCACATAGGCTGCGCGCACATTCATCGCCGCCAGCATCTGCGTCCATTCCTGGTCACGCAGCGCCACGGCATCCCGCCAGATCGTCTCCATGGAGTCCGCCGCCAGCGCCGCGTTCCGGTAGGCCGTGAAGCGCGCCAGGAAGTCCACCGCCGTAGGCAGCGGCGTGAGGAAGTTCGCGTTGCCCGTCATCTGGGTGATGTGGTTTTCGATGTACATTACACGGTCGCTCGTCTTGCGGCCGCTCAGGTCCATCTTCACCTTCGCCCCGTCCGAGGTGGGCACCACCGGATCACCCACCGCGTAGCGGGCACCGCTGTCATAGTTCACCTGCCCATAGTGCGGCTGCGACTGCTGCTGGGCAGCGACCGCTTGGAGGATGTCCTGCAAAGTGGGCATTTTTGGCAGGAAGTTCGGAGTCTCCGGTTGAGTGGAGCTGGCAGCGTTGCCGTTGCCGTGGTTGCCGCCTTCATCTGAGGCGGGCGCTTGAAGTGTTGTATTGGTTTTCATGGTCAGGCTGTTGTTATTTCTTTAACAGACAGCCCAGCCTACTTACCTCACGGGTATCACCATCTCAGGTGTCCCACCCCCGCCAGGGGGTAGAGTGGCAGCTCCAAAAACGCGGAGACTGCCCGCCACAGCATCAGATTCCTTTCTCCCACACACCACTGGGCGCCATGGGGCCGCCCGCCCGTGAATCATCACTGAAGCACGCACAAAGTTAGTAACAGGTTGGTTGGCTGGACTCATCATTTGAATGTCCCGAAACCTCGGAACATTTGAATATTAATACTCTCCATAACAAATGCAAATAGAATTTATCATATTTATCAAATGTTAAGCTTAATGCAACCAAGCACCCTTCTTGATCCATCACGGTCTATGCCATTAAGTGCCGTGCAATAAGCTCCTCAGAAAACCTTCATTGAGGCTATATTCCTTATACTTCCTTGGTTCCAGCGTGGAGTAGTTCAAGCAATCCGCCCACGTCCATCCCGCTCATGCCCCTGCTTCCACCGCCGACATTGGGGCCTTATCCAGCGCTTTCCCAGCCTCCAAACCAGCCAGGGCTTACGCATCAAATCGGGAACTGATTGTAGATCATGCCCTCAATGACAGGATTTACATGATTCGCTGAATAAACAGGATTTTTCAGACCTGTGAATCCTACCAATCTTGTGAATCCTGTAGTAAAAGCCCCCTTCTTATTTCCATGCGTAAGCCCTCCAAACCAGCCAGAACCACCCGCTTTTACCCCCATTTTCTCCGGAAATGAGGGCCATCCTCCACGTCCGAAAGGCGATCCTCCACGACAATGATGCCCATCCTCCACGTCCGGGAAGCGATCCTCCACGTCAAGGATACGTATCCTTGACGTCCGAAACGCGATCCTCTTTGGCAATGATCCCCATCCTTGACGTCCGGAAAGCGATCCTTTACGACAAGGATACCCATCCTCTACGACAAGGATACCTACCATCCACGACAAGGATACCCATCCTCCACGTCCAGGATGCCAGCCCTCCACGACAAGGATACCCATCCTCCACGTCTGAAACACGATCCACGACGGCAAGGATCGCCCTCATGGACGCCCCAATCTCAAGGCATCCTCCCTGAAAAAGCCGACCTCAGACCTCCCCTCATGTCGTTTGGGCCAGAAGCACGGTGAGCCGTGAGGTGCTCCCTGAAGAAAGTCTTGCCCGGACCAAGGAAGCTGCTCAAACTGTCATGCGAGACCTTGGAGGCACCCGTCTGAATTTCCGGAATTCCGCAATTTGAATCACCTGCCCCCTTTTACAGCCGCCGTGACGGGGAAGATCGACGTGAGAAAGGACCAAACGCCATGATAACAGATTACATCCTCTTCCGAGGTCACCGGTGCTTTAAGAAGGGCTGGGCTGGCTTCGAGGCAATCAAGCCAGTCAATGTTATCATCGGCAGGAACAACACTGGAAAATCGCACCTTCTAGACCTAGCTGAAGCACTGTGCTCGGGAAAGTTGAACAGAAGAGGTTGGCAGTATCAGTGTCGCGGAGCGTTAGACGAGGCGACTCTCAGACAGGTATTTCCTGAAAATTTAAGTCAGGGTGATCTACGCGGTAAACATTGGGACAATCATGGAAAGCACTTTATTGGCGCACAGGTTACATGGCAGATCGATGAAAACTCGAATCCAAGCGCTTTAAGATTTGAGACAGGATTCGATCCGAGTTCGCCATATGGGGAGATTTCGACAAAAGCCCGCCTCGCTAAAATCTGCGAGGCGTTGAAAAATGTAACTCATCGGCTTTCTGGCACGAGTTTCCGCCGCCTTCTCGCTGATCGTGACATCAGGCCGGAAAATCCAGAAATCCAACTCGGCCTTGGGCCGGATGGAAACGGCGCATCAAATATAATTCGGCGCTACATCGTCACATCAAGCCCGCAATTTCCGCGTGAGGTCATCCAGCGTGATCTGCTTGCTGCGCTGAACAAGATTTTTGGCAGCGATGGGCTATTCACGGAAATCCAGGTTAAGGTCCACGATGAATTTGCGACCGGAAAACCGGAAGGCTACTGGGAGGTGTTTTTAGGGGAGGCCAAGAAGGGATTGATTCCACTGAGCAACTCCGGAAGCGGCTTAAAAACTGTTTTCTTGGTTCTTCTGAACCTGCTTGTAGTGCCCGAGATTGAGAAAAAGAAAAAATCGAAATTCACGTTCGCGTTTGAGGAACTTGAGAACAATCTTCACCCTGCCCTACTGCGGCGCCTTTTGCAGTATATTGAGAATTATGCGGTCACTGAAAAGGCGTCAATCTTCCTGACGACGCATTCTAGCACGGCGTTGGACTTGTTCGGGGTATCAAAGAACGCTCAAATAATCCACGTTTCACACGATGGTGAAGCCGCAAGAGCTGCCACGGTCTCAGCGCACTTCGATCACTTGGGTGTTATATCAGAATTAGGAGCGAAGCCATCGGATCTTTTACAAGCAAATGGTATCATCTGGGTCGAAGGACCTTCGGACTGCATTTACATCAACCGCTGGCTCGACCTCTATACTGGAAGTCGGCTGCAAGAGGGACGGGATTACCAATGCGCGTTCTACGGTGGATCACTCCTGGCGCGAACACAGTTCAAGTCTCCTCAGGACGCGGAGGAAGAGCTGGTTAATTTGTTTCGGGTTAATCCAAACATCGTAGTCGTTTGCGACGGAGACAGAACAGCCAAGGGGTCACGGGTAAAGGATCGCGTTAGAAGAATCCGCTCTGAGGTGATGAAAATTCCTGGAGCGCACATCTGGGTTACAGACGCCAGGGAGATTGAAAATTACGTTCCAGGGGATGTGCTTGCGAAAGCGATTGGTGTCGCCGGACTCCCCGACCCGACCCAATACGAAATGTTTTTTCCCCGCAAGGGATCACCCGGCACCTCGTATGTCGAAGCGCGGATGAATCGAAAGGGTATCGACAAAATGGACCTAGCCGTCCTGAGTGCCTCTCAGATGGATAAGCCAATGATGAACGTTCGATTTGAATGGGAGGAGCAGATGAAACTGATTGTTGAGCGCATCGACTCCTGGAATCGGTAACACAACAACACCATGCTATCGTACCGCGCAGCACTAGTTGTGCTATTAGGAGTAGGTGTATCCATTTGGTATTACCTCAGTAACCCGCTAAGGCGATACGGAGTGTCTTTCGAGGAAACTCCCGGCCTCTCAGAATCATTTAACCATATACAATTCTTTAGGTTCTATAAGGGGGTTCGACATAAGGGGCCAGAAGTAACGGGCAGCTTATTGTTTATTGTGTTTCAAGACACTGATGGTGACGACATCCCAGAAATTCTTGTGAAGAGTCAAGCCGCTAAAAGTAGACAAGCAATTTTGAGGCTCAACTTGTCAGACGATTCAAAACCGCTGTTTGAAATCATCGAACACACCTTAGCCATCAATTATCCAGAATGTGGAATGTATTGGCCATGAGGGAAGGTATTGAAAACGGGGTCAGGCGACATGAAGCACGTAAAATCAAGGGGTCCAGCGGCATTCCCTGGGTAAAACGGGGAACGGGGTCAGGCGACATGAAGCACGTAAAATCAAGGGTTCCAGCGGCAT